>NZ_LMCH01000025.1:0-345653 GCF_001623095.1 Pseudovibrio sp. Ad5
TCTCTTCCTCGGTTAGAGGCTTGTTGTGTGTCTGGTATGCGAAAATGATTTTTGCTGCATGCCAAGCCAGGTTGATTTGATTGTCTGGCGTGAGAACATCAAAGGGCTGTTGTTCGCTCACGGGCAGAGTAGACCAGTAGGCTCGTGTTGCAGTCTTCAAGGCAGACGGATTCAGGTCTTCAATTGGGAGTGAACCGGTTCCGTCGCAGCGTTCGCACTCGCTTAGAGCAAGGTGGAAATAGTCATCGCGTCCGGTTCCAACGCAGCTAGGGCACTTCATTGCTCGTTCTCCTGCTCTAGGGCTGTTCCATAGCGAGCCGGCTCCATTCCGAACCAGTAGAGTTGCCACATGCGGAGGGTGTTTACGGTGAAGATGAGGGGAAGGAAGGTCATGCTGCTTCCTCCATTGCCATGAGTTCGGGAACGTTGGCTTCAACGATCAGTTTCGCTAGTGGCGGGCAAACGCTGTTGCCGCACTTCTTGATCTGCTCTTTCTTTGAGAACGGTCTGCCATTGTGGTTAAAACTGATGGTGTAATCGGAGGGGAAACCTTGCGCCAGATACAACTCAGAAGGCTCTAGCATACGCATGCCGATATCGGTGATGGTGTAGGGCTCGCCGCCAATATTCACAGTGACAAGGCCAAAGCGGTCCTTAGTTGTTGCAGCTCCAAGTGGTGCGTTTGCTGAGTAGCCAATGCTCTCGCCATAGTAGGCGGTGAGAAATGCGCGAACCTCTGCGATATGGTTTCCACTTGCTGTTACTGCGGGCATTGGCTGATTAACGTCGTGGCCGTGTTTGCAGGTGCCGCGAAAGCTGGTGAGGTGGCTGGTAACGAGGCTATAACGCCGCTCAGAAGTGAGGGTATGTATGGGCTCGCTAGGTAGATGACCCCTGATCTCGTTTTCTTTCTTTTGTCCGTAATACTTGTGCAGGAATGCCGCTACCAATGCTGATTTACCGCCGCCTTTGGCGGTTATTGTGCCGATTGGGTCAGTAATTGAAGCGCATCTGGAGTTGCCAAACTGGCGATCAATGCAAGGCACAACCAAAGCTCGGCATCCGCCACTTTCTGTTTTGATAGCTGTCAGCGGGCGAGTGAGTGGTTCGAAGTAGCCGCCATGGCTCATGTTCAAGATGAACGGTTGCTGAGCCTCAATCACGAACTTCTTGATGCCAGCGGCGATGCGTTTGCAGGTCTTCTCGACAAGAGGCTTCTTGCGTTCGAAGATTGACCGGCAAGGAATTGACCAATCAATGCACTCGGCTGCAGTATGCCAAGGGAGTAATCCAGAACCTTCGAAGCCCTTAGAACTTGGGTCTCCGTGTGTGATCGATGGCCAGATGATTTTTCTTCCATCCCTGCGCAGAACGATGAAGAGGCGTTTTCGGATTGTTGGGACGCCATAATCTGAGGCTTTGAGTTTGCGATACTCGATCTTGTAACCAAGCTTGCGCAGCGCGGTGCACCACTGATTGAAGGTTTCGCCGGCGCGCTCCTTGATAACCTCGCCCTCTTCATCGAGTGGCCCCCAATCTAAGAACTCGACCACATTCTCAAGTGCGATCACCCGTGGCCGGTTTCTGCCTAGATTTTGGCAAAACTTGACCACTGCCCATGCAAGCATGCGTACTTGGGGAGAGAGGATCTTCTTTCCGCTTGCTCTGGAGAAGTGGCGACAGTCTGGCGATGCCCAAAGGAAGCCAACGGGACGCCCGTTTGTGTAGGCTGGCAGGTCAACTTCGAAAACGCTCTGAGGCAGATGAATGGTGTCCGGGTGGTTCTGCTCATGCATGGCTAGGGCTTTGTCGCAATGGTTGATTGCGATATCTGGTGACCTGCCGATTGCCATCTCGATTCCTGTTGAGGCGCCACCACCACCTGCGAAGGCGTCAATGATGAGTTCGTGAGAGGTCCGGCTGGCGGAAAGATTGAAGAGTTCTGTTTGCATGTTAGAGGCTCAACTGCTGGGACCAATCAGGAAAGAGCTGTTCCAGCTCCACGTAATTCGTTTCAAAGCCTTGACGAAAGTTTGGGAAGTTAGGTCCGGCTCTCCACTGACCTTTGGAACGTCCGCGCCTCATCCATTCTTTATTTGAGTAGATAAACAGCGTTGCGCTTAGTCTCAGCTCATCGAAAGTTTTGCGGGTCACGAAGCCGTTTTTGTCCAGCAGAATGGAGAGCTTTATGGCCTTGATTTTCCACTCTGTGAGGCGAGTAGGGCATGGCTTGCCAGCATCTACAGTCGGAACAACTTCCGGCAGGGGCATTCTTTCGACAGGGTAGAACTCAGGGAAACTTGAGAAGCTACGGCGCTTGGGATTTGGAAGTGCTGGCCGGAACCAAGGATCATACTTGGTGTTGCGTGGCTCATCGGTGACCTCGATGATTTGCAGGTTGAGAAGGCTGCAAATCGAAGTTAGGTCGTTCAAACACCCCTCAGGAATGAGGATGGCTCGGCAATCTGGTCCGGGTTTCGCGATCTGGTAGGCTTGCTCTGCGGCTTGGTTGATGACCTTGGCGTTCAAGCGCAGCTTGGCTTCTATGCCGATTTGAAAGCCATCGCAGTCGCGGACCAAAACAATGTCCCAATTGTTCCATTCCGGGTAAGCGGTCCAGCCTTCCGGCAAGTTCTTTAGGAACACTGAGCACATCTCGGCTTCAGTCTGGAATTTCGCTTTACGTTTCATAGGCGCATGAACCTTCTAGCGTTCGTTTAGGACGTCAAAAGAGGAAAGCTGGGTGCTGATGAACTCAGAGGAGATGCTCTGTTTTGCCTCGATTACTGTTTCATCAAGGGCGGGGGCGAGGAGCAGCAGCACTATGGCGAAGACCACCAGAACGGATAGCTTCGCGGCCTCGTTCACGTGGAGCAGGATCTCGCGGCAGAGATTACTAGATACGACTTTCTCAATGCTATTCATGGGACTGTTCCTCGTGATTGAGGGGAGCGAAGAGGTGAAGTGTTGGAGCCCCTAAAGAGTGCCTGCTGGAGTTGCGGTTTCCATTTGCTGAAGCATCTTCACCAGTGCGATATCGGCGTTGGTGAGTGTTTCGTGCATGGCGAGGATGCGAGCGCTGATCGCGCGGCGATCCTGCGGGGTCTCTTTGACCATGAAGCTCAAGTCAGAGAGGAACGTGCAGAGGTCTCTATGAGCGTCCTTTGTCTGGGTGAGCGCTTCTTCGCCCACTTGCTGTACGGTTTTGGAGGGTGCTTGAGCTGGGCTCTGTTTAGTCGCAGGGAATTGAATGATTGTGGCGCTATGCATCGAAATACTCCCTTTTGGAGATAGAGAGACAGAGCAGGGCCCTCTCTCTCTATTTTGTGTTAGGCGGTGGTGTCTTCATCTTCCTTTGAGAGTGTCTCGGCGAACTGGTTCACCAAGATCTCTTCTGCAACGTTTGAGACGATTGCCTTCCCTGCACGCAAAGCGAGAGTTGCTTTATCTGTGTCAGACACCGCGGCGCTTTTGATCTGGCTGGTCAGGTTGTCAATTCCCGGTTGTAGATCGTCGCGTGTGTCCCGCACCTTTTTGTCATCAATCTGAGATGTCATCTCGTTCACCCTCTGCGATAAATAAATCTGAAACTGCTGCTACTGCTTGCTGAGGTTGGTTGTCGCTATCGATGTAGAGAACGACCACAGCACTGAGGGCTGCATCTCGTTGCACAATGCCGATGTTGCATCGGCCTAAGTCTTCAGGCGGGCTCCTTCGAAAACGGACTAATGAGCCAGCTGGAAGTCGAGACAGTTTTCTTCGATGTTCACGAAGAAGCTTAATTGCTTCAAATTCGGTCATGATATTCAAATCCACACAGTCAGTGTAAAAAATATGCTCTGAGTATACGCGATTGTCAATGCGTATAGCATAAATATTATGCTCAGCGTCCGAAAAATGAATTTAGGACACGAGTTAAACTATGTTGATTGTTAGATTTAAGGGGTAATTTCGTTAGGTTTTATGTGGATATCTGCATCCAATTGCTCTTCGGGTATTTGGAGGTACCAATATGGTGGCGCGTTTAGTGCTCTATCAGGCAGCTGCTAAGCTGATTTCTGAGTTTGAGAAAAACGGCTTTGAGATTGTTCAGGGGGAATCGTTTGCCGCTGCTGAAGAAGCTTTGCCCGAGGCTAAGGGCGGGCTTACACCGCATTTTGCATATTCTCTCAACGCACAGAGTAAAGAGAATGTTGCGTGGCTAGGGCTGAGGTTAGTTGGTGAGAAGCATTTATGTGGGTTTGCGGCAATTAGGCTAGAGCCGCTGCAAGGGTTGGCGTTGTCGGACTTCTTGGCCACTTATTGGCGATTGCGATATGTTGATGTTGATGGCAATCCTGTACAGGTGACGAATGTTCAGCCTGAGATCGCGAAGCGTATCTCGGGGCAGGTTGGATACCTGGGCGATCTTTGGATAAGGCCAGATCTCAGGAAACGGGGTTACGCGCGCAGATTGATGGAGTTCGCGCAGATTATGGCTTTTGATCTTTGGCGACTTGATTGGATTTATTGCTGGATGCGTCCCACTGATTTCTTGAATGGAAATGGAGCGCGCTGGGGATGGTTGGTGGGTCAGTCAGATGGCATTCGCTTTGAGGTGCCGCCTCGAGACTTTCCAAAGGGGTTGGCGTTTTGTGCAAACCCTTCATACGCTCTGAATCAGTTGATTAGTGATATAGCGCGGGATGATTGATCAGGTAGCTCTTTCGTGAAAACTACAAGTTGCGAAATTCCTGCTCGTGAATGTACGGGCAGGATTAGCCTGCAATACTCGCGATAGTTATTGTCGGAAAGGTTTGCGCCGATCAGGTCAAAAATTGGCTTATTCGACTGGTGCGCATTCCAATAACTGCTTGCCACCAATTGTCGATATGTCAGTGACATCGCCTTTCTGGCTCTGGTTGGGTGTTGAGCCCAGTCCGCCCCGAACACGTGACGTGCGAAGCTGTCGTTGCCTATCATTAGAATGTCAGGGCTGTCGCTGGGGGTGGCAGGTGGCGCCATGAGTAGTACTTTGCGTGCGTAATCGATGAACTCGGGTGAGAGGTGCCCATTGGATTTATTCCAAATGTGCAAAAGCTGTGCACCCGTTGTGCTCAACTCTTCGAGTATGAGTGCAGTAGCGGGGCGCCTCTTGGTGTACTCAAGCAACTTCCTGCTCCTGTTTCTGTTGTGTGTACGCCAGAACCAGCGCGGGGCGAAAGGCGTTGATTACTTCTTTTTGCTGCTTTTCGCTTAGTAAATCGATGTAGGGGCAATCGTAAAGATTAACACACATCATCTTAAGTGGTGTGATTAGGTCGTACTTTTCGGCGGTCTTAATAAGGTCCAAAACTTCCTCTTTGTGTGAGAAGGTTGGACGATGCCAGATCAGTGATAGTGCGCTTTCGTTGTCCATATGGTCTCTCTTTAGGTACTTATGGTTAGAGCGCGTAGCTAAACTTTAGGACAGTATCCTTCAGTTAAAAAATATCACTTATCAGTCTTTTTCTTCTTTGCAGCGTTATAAATATTTTCAACTATAATAGATAAATCTCTAATGCTACCCCTGCCATCAAGAATTTGCTCTTCAAGTCTTATTCCTTCTTCAAAAGACTTTAAGAATAACTCTAAGTCAAGCTTATCCGTTTGCGGTCTATCAGAATTGTTCGCCATTTCACCCAGCAGGCTGTGTGTTAGGTCATCAGCGTCTGGTTTTGCATCATCGGGTGACCGGCCTTCTCCATACAAAAGGAACTGGGGTGATGTTTTGAAGCGGCGGGCATAGTGAGCAGCCTCTTCATGGCCGAATGCCCTAGAGCCGTTCTCGTGGCTTGAGTAGGTGCTAACGTTGACGCCAAGAGACTTGGCGGCTGCTGTAGCTGTTTTAAAGCCTGCATTGAAGCGGGCTGTTCTAAGTCTTTCGTGTGGTTCCATAGCTCCACAGTGCCAATCGGCTTTATGCATTGGGTGTTGACTTTGGACTATGCATCTGGCATTGAAAATACACGTGTCGAGTAAATATTATACCCACGGGATTTTATAGCGATGCTAGAGCCTACCGAAATTCGAATGAAAGCTAAGCTTACTCAGTTGGAGATGGCGCGTGCGCTTGGATGCTCTCAAAGTTGTGTCTCTCGTGTTGAACGAGATGGTTTCTCTGAGAAAACTGCCGTTCTCGAAAGGTCTTACCAGCTATTCATGTTGGAGCAACAGCAAGTGACCGATGAAGAAAACCTCTCCGTTGCCAAGAGTTAATTGGTGAAAGTTGGCTGTATTGAGAGATAGTATTCTTCAATACAGCCAACCTCGTCACGCAATGCATTTGTTGGGGGAGGTGTGTCGTGATTAAATTTAATGGATATCGTGTAATTTTTGCACATTACGCAGTTATGCGAAATGATTACTTAGTTTTTTTGGGAATTATCATTCTTGAAAGCGATCTAATAAATGGCTCTGTGCGTTCTTTCATTTCTTCATCTGGAAGAAAATTGAAACCTTCTAGAGTATTCCTGTTTTTACATAAGTTAAGCTTCATTATTACTTCATTAACTTGCTCTGAATTGCTCGATATAGACGCAATAACCTTTGAAACTTTATCGCGTAGGATAGTATTTTCAATATTTAATTTACTGATTTTTTTTTCTACGTCTTCTTGGGACACAAAGAAAGAACGTAGGTGTTTGTTCTCGTTTAGTTCCTTAGTTTCATCATCACTCATGCTGGCGTCTCCCTTCCATGGTTGGCCAGTGTGCGCAGAGAGCTTTGCTATGTTGGCGCATCCGGCAAGGCTCTCTGCATCTTTTTGCGATGCCGATTGCAACACGCATTCACCTAGGCGTCGATCTACGGAATTCCTCGGGAGGGTTGCTGCATGAGCGTTCCTGAAACCCTCCACATTGGCGACTTACCATGCGAAATCCGGTTGGGCGACGTGCTCGACCGTTTGCGTGAGACGCCTGACAACTCCGTTGATTGCGTGGTGACCTCGCCACCCTATTGGGGGCTGCGCGATTATGGGGTTGAGGGGCAGCTGGGGCTTGAGCCGACGCTAAAAGAGCATCTCGACAAGATGGTTGAGGTGTTCGAGGAAATTCGGCGCGTGCTGAAACCAGAGGGCACTTGTTGGATCAACTATGGCGATTGCTATGCGACCACTCCGGCAGGGCATGAAGCGGGTGCAGATGGGCGGATCCGGCGCGAGAATGATGATCGGACATTTACTCAAAAGCCCTTCTCGACCATCCAAGGCACCTTGAAGCCTAAAGACCTTTGCATGTTACCGAACCGGCTCGCAATTGCATTGCAAGATGCTGGATGGTGGGTTCGTGGCGAGATCATCTGGGCAAAACCCAATCCGATGCCGGAAACCGCTCGCGATAGACCAGCGGTGGCCCATGAGAAGATCTGGCTTCTGACTAAGTCGCCTCGCTACTTTTACGACAAAGAAGTGGTCAAGCAACCTGTTTCAGGCGGAACAAAATCTCGCGGCAAAAAGCGAAAACCACCAATAGATCAAGCAGGTCAGGGCCATAAGGATTGGTGCTCTTACATGCGAGAGGATGAAGATGTGCAGCAAACGCATCGCAATCTCCGCAATTATGAGCCTGCACCTGTCGCCGTCTGGAAGGTGGGCTCTCGACCTTTCCCCGGCGCTCACTTTGCAACCTTTCCACCAGAACTAGCGCAACGCTGCATTGAGGCGGGATGTCCGCGAGGCGGTGTTGTTTTGGACCCGTTCGGCGGCGCTGGCACGACTGGTTTAGTCGCGCTGCGGCATGGCAGGCGAGCGATCCTGATTGAACTCAATCCAGAGTATGCAGCGATTGCGCGAGAGCGCATCGAGAAGGACTGGATGGGGCCTACCGAGTTGAAAGTCAATCAAGCGGTGCCTGAGCCTGATGTGGGTCCGTTGTTCACTAACCTGGAGCGGATGGAGGTTTTGTAGTGCGTGAATTTCAGAATGTTGAGGAGTGGCATCGCGAGGTTTCGCAAAGCGACTTGGACGCGAGCACTCGGCTCGTGCTGTTTGCGCTGAGCCTTTTCGCAAATCGTATGGGCGAGGGTGTTTGGGCATCCGTTGGGACGCTGGCAGACCGAACCGGACTGAGTAAGCCATCGGTGATTAAGCATCTGAAGCTTGCAGAGGTGTCCGACTGGATCGTCGTGAAGCGTCATGATGCCAACGGGGCAAAGCTCATGCGAAACCAATACTCGCTCAAATTTCCTGAAGTGGGAGGTGTGACATGAATGATGGTCGCAGGGCTTGGAGTTGGAGGCAGGCGTTTAGCAAGTCAGACCTCGCACCAACAACCAAGCATGTGTTGCATACTCTGGCGCTCTTCATGAACGAGATGGGCGAGAGCTGTTACCCGTCAATCGACCAGTTGATTGAGCATAGCAGCCTGAGCAAAAACGCCATCATGAAGCATCTTGAAGTGGCAAGAGATGCGGGTTGGGTCTCGATTTCTCAGCATGGTTTTAAAGGGCAAAGATGGAAGCGAAAAGACTATGTCGCTCGATGGCCAGAGAGGAAATTGGATGCACCTAGCTTAATTGAGCGTATTGTTAATACTGCTGAGAGTGAAGAAGAAGGTGGTGCATGTGGTGGACTACCTCCCTTAGAAAAGGTGGTGCACGAGGTGGACGAAGGTGGTGCACGTGGTGGACCTAAGGTGGTCCATGAGGTGGACCAAGATAAGAACAACCCACTTAACAATCCAATACCAATCCATATGAGAGAGAGCGCGCGTGAGAGTGAGAATGATAAAAATGACAATACGGGCAAGGTCACTCAAAAAACATGGCTTCGAAGGCTTAGAAAAGCTCATGAAACATGGCCGACCTATGCTGATGATAGCAGAAACATGGTCGAAAAGGCTTGGTTTGAGCTGAGCGAAGAAGAGCGAACTGAGGCGCAAAGACTTGCAATTGCCTATGTCAACCATTGCCGTCACGACTTGAAGCGAAAGGCTGTTTGCGCGTTCTCCACCTACCTCAAGGAGAAGAAATGGCAACGGCTTCCTGCAAGCTCGGCTGGTGGAACAAGCACCCAGCAGGCCAACCCTTATGGGAAGCTTTGGGGTGTGTATCGGTTTGTTGATCTGCTCAAGCCTCACTACGGCAGCTTTCCCAAACCGTCGGCTTTCCTAGCTGGGCTCTTGGAAGGGGAAGGAGAGGCAGCTGAGCGAGAGCGGCGGCAACGTAAGGCGCTATACGGCTGGTCTCGGGTGAACAGCATGCAACATTTGGCTCGGACAAGCTCCAAGGGCGTGTTGGTTGCCAATGAGCTGAAGCCTCTTGCTTCTGAATTTGTTCAAGTGAAAGTCGGCTCTGAACTCTGGAAAGCTTGGGAGAAGCTGCATGAGGAGCGCGGCTGGCCTTGGTTTGGAGTGGATCGCGATTTGCCTGAGTGGGTCTACATGCCGAAGCTCGTCGGGACCGATGTGGGGCTCATCGATGATAATAAACCTGAGGCTTTGCTTGGGGCGGTGAAGAGGGCTCTTGAAAACTTTGAGGCTGTGCACGGCCAAGTAATCAATACCACAACAGCAACTCAGGAGGCTGCTGAATGAGAATGACTGCCCCAAATGTAGGGAACAAAGCGCTTGAGCATGATTACTATTTGCTTCGTGCCCTCATCAAGCAAGCTCCACTTGATTGGGTTGTAGTGGAGACCAATCCCAAATGTGAGGGCCGCGCACAAGTGAGTGTGTCGGCGACTGGTGCGATAGCCTATCTGCCTATGATTCCGGTGGTGCGGAGATCGAAACATCGTAAAAACACTTTGAATGCCAATCGCTTAATGTTCCCTCGGTATATGTTTGTCGGTTTGAACATTAAGGAAGGGCAAAGCTGCGATCAGGTTAGAGGTTGTGATGGTGTGGAAAAAATTCTTGCGACCACTGCTGATGCGGCTCCACATCGTGTCCCCCTGCGTGAGATGAGCCGTATTCTGGAGACAGCGTGTGAGGCTCAGGTGGGAAGGAAGAACGTTAACGGTCAACTCTTTAACATAGGTGGCAATGTGATCTTAGTTGCTGGGAAGGGCGCTACTTTGAAGGGTGTGGTGCGTAACATCAACCCAGACGGAAAGTCTCTCCATGTGGACGTGCTGGCCTTCGGTCGGACCACAAAAGCGAAGGTGCCTGTTGACAAGGTGTCGTTAAGTTAACCATGATGTGCAGCAGGACGATCACGTGGATCTTTGGGGCCTGAGCAGCCAGCGTTGCTACACCAAACAGAGCGACCCGAACACGAGACCCAGTCAACACAAGACGCCGAATGGCGGAGTTGGCGCGAAGAGTTTCTATGGAATTTTGACACGCATGCGGTGCGTTTAACTGGTTCGCTGATGAGGCGGGCCTTTTTTCTGTTTGGCTGGCTATGCCTAAGAAACCATGTGCACATCCGGGCTGCAGTAGGCTGATTGAAGTCGGTACTTCACTCTGCGAGCAGCACTATCGGCAAGAGAAGCATCTCAGGGATAAAACTGCTGACGGAAAGAGAACTAAGGCTGCGTATCGCAGTTGGTACAAAAAAGCCGCATGGTACGGACCAAAAGGGCGGCGAAGAAAGCAACTAGATAGCCAACCTCTTTGTGAGATGTGCCCTCCAACCTCCCGTCAACTTGCAACAGTGGCTGACCACAAGGTTCCTCATCGCGGAGACTATGGGCTGTTTTGGTTTGGGGAGCTGCAATCGCTTTGCAAGAGCTGCCACGATGGCAAAAAGCAGCGGATGGAGCGCCGAGCAGCCAGCCTGGGGGGCATGAAAAGTTCAAAAGCCCCACGTTAAGGACCGGCGTGGATAGGAAGATTTTTTCGCACGCAACTTTTAGAGGGGGGGTCTACGGACCACCTGATTTCACATGACCACACCAGCAGAGATCGCAGCGACCCTTGCTCGTTTGGGGGGGTGGCCTGAGTACTTCGGCGAAGATGAGTGCAAGCATGGTGAAGGCATGCTCTCTCTCCAGATCCGCAACAAGTGGATCGATGAAGGCGTGTTTGGTCTGGTGGTGAGGTATGCGGTTCATCGTGCTGAGTATGATCGCTTGTCTGATGTGATTGCGACTCGTCGTGACGAAGAGGGCGATGAAGAAGATAAAGGCAAGGGCAGCGATTATCTTTCTGGATCGGAGCAACAGCGTGCCTATCACAAGCGTGAGTTGCTGACACTGGAGCGTGAGCTGCTCGTTACGCCAAGTGCAAAAAACAAAGCAGACCTCTCGCTTCAAACTAGCTTTCTGGAACAGCTCGATGTCAGCATTGATGAGAAGAGCGATGGCGGAAAAGTTGTTCCATGGAAGCCGTTATCTAAGAAACGTCGCGGTTGAAAATGGACAGTTCGATACTGGCAACACCAATCATGCAACGGGCGTTAGATTGGGTTGAAGATGTTCTTTCAAATAAGATTGTTAGTTGTCAGCGGACAAAGCAGGCATGCAAAAGGTTCAGAAGCGATCTAAAGCGTGCTGGCACTGACCAGTTTCCATATGTGTTTGATGCTGAAGCCTCAGAACATATGTGTGCATTTATCGAAGCGTTGCCACATGTTGAAGGCGCTTGGGCGGCGAGAGGCGAGACCATCGCCTTGCTTGGGTGGCAAGCTTTCTTAATCAGTCAAATTGGTGGTTGGCGGCATATGGTTTCGGGCCTTCGCCGATTCCGAACTGCTTATGTTGAAGTGCCGCGAAAGAATGGCAAGTCTACCTTGCTTGCTGGAGTGGGGCTGTACTTCCTTTCTGTAGATGATGAGCCGGGAGCCAAGGTTTACTCAGCTGCTGCATCTACGCATCAGGCGAGAGAAGTATTCGATAGGGCGCGTGCGATTGCGCTCGCTGCCAAGATAGACGGTGAAGATCTTGTAAATCTGCTTGGTCTGAAGGTTGAGGAGCACAAGATTAAAACTACTGATGTTGCTGCGGTTTTTCAGCCAGTTGCAAGTCAGACCAAATCGAAGGATGGCAAGAACCCACATTGTGCAATTATTGATGAGTTGCACGAACATGAGAAGCGCGATGTCTGGGACTCAATGTCATCAGCGCTGGGGGCAAGAGAACACCCACTTCTCATCGCGATCACAACAGCCGGATACAACACAGCGGGTGTCTGCTATGAGCAACGCAAGTACCTGCAACGAGTGCTGGACGGCACATACGAGGATGAAAGTTATTTTGGTCTCATATTTGAGGCTGATGAAGGTGATGAACCGGGAGACCCGGTTGTTTGGGCGAAGGCTAATCCAAGTATCAACGCTTCTAAATCCATGCAGTACATGCAGGATGAGTGGAAGAAAGCGGCCGCAAGCCCTGCTGCGATGGGTGAGTTCCTTCGTAAACACCTTGATATCTGGACAAGCGTAGGCGCATCAGCGCTCGATATGACTGCTTGGCGACAAGCTGAGAACAGTCAAATGCAGCTTAGTGATTTTCGCGGTTGCCGTGCGTTTATTGGCGTTGACTTGGCTACGCGTAACGACCCAGCGAGCGTAACAGTTGTTATCCCTGATGGCCCGCGAAACGATATCTTTCGAGTTTTCAGCTGGCATTTCCTACCTGAAAAAGTGGTCTCAGCTCCGGGTAATGAGCATCTCTGGGGATGGACAAAAGAAGGTTATATCCGAACCACTCCCGGTGCTGAGTTAGATCTGAACATTGTAGAAGCGCTTGTTTTGCAGTTGGCGGGCATGGGCGATGATACCTGGGGCTGGTCTGGCGTTCCTAGTCTGGACGTTGAGATGGTTGTTTACGATGCGCTCTTTGCATCTCAGATGGCTGCGAACTGGGAAGGTGAAGGGCTCACTGCTGTTGAACTTCGCTCACGAGCCTCCAATCTGAATGAGCCCTTTAACAAGTTGATCGCAGCTGTTGATGACCAGCGTCTTATCAATGATGGCAATCCTGTTCTGACTTGGATGGCAGGCAACACGATGCTCAAGCAAGTGCAGGGCGGCGACTACATCTATCCCACCAAGCTAACTCCTGAAGACAAGATCGACGGCATCGTTGCTTTGATGAACGCGCTTTGGCCGCTTTCGCAGGTTGCCGACTCTGAGGACACGCGAACTGTGACACAAGGATACGTAGATGTTTAAGCGGCTGTTAGGCTCTAAAGCAGAACGCAGCGAACTTGTTCGTCAAGAACCTGTTCTTGCTGCTCCTGAACCACAGGTGAGCAACTCATCAAGTTTGGTCTCTTCTTCAGGTTGGGAGCAGTGGGAGGATTTCTTTAACTTCTTAGGCACTGATGCTGTCACCCGTGAAAGTGCCATGAAGCTCACGGCAGTCTTTGGCTGCGTGTCGCTGTTAGCGGGCACTATTGGGACACTCCCGGTCCGGGTGGCAAAGAAGGGATCTGGGTCAGGAACAGAAGTTTTAAAGAAGCACCCAACTCACTTCCTTGTTCACATTGAGCCGCATGAGATGTTTTCGCCGGAGGTCTTCTTTGAGGGCCTGTCTGCTCTGGCCTTTCTTGATGGCAATTCTTATGCGGAAATACTGCGCGATGGACGAGGGCAGGTAATTGGCCTGCGACCTCTATTTGAGGCTTACGTTAAGCCTTTTAAGCGCGGCAAAAGAATAGCTTATCGGATTACCGAAGAGGGTAAAACTTATGGCCGTGATCAGGATGATATTCTTCATTTTCGTGGCTCTGCAACGATGAACGGACTGGAGGCGCTGTCGCCTCTCAAGTGCTTTGCGCGATCCATCGGGATTGGTCTCGATGCTGATGAATATGCGGGGCGCTTCTTTAAACAGGGCATCAATCCTCCCGGTTACATCACCTATGAAGGAAAAGTCACAGAGCAAATGGCCGATGAGGTGCGCAACTACTGGCAGCGCAAGTTTGGTGGCGTGAAGAATGCGCACATTCCAGCGGTTCTCTCTGAGGGAGGAAACTTCAAGTCATTGATGACTGATCCAGAAACAGCTCAACTGCTGGAATCTCGTTCGTTTCAAGTGCTCGATGTCGCCAGAGCTTATGGCGTGCCTCCCCATTTGATCGGCGAAACGGAAAAGTCCACCAGTTGGGGGACGGGCATCAACGCCCAGACAACTCAGTTTTACATTCTTGGTCTGCGCAAACACGTGAAGCGGTTTGAGGGTGAACTCAGCCGCAAGCTCCTCACGCGGGAAGAGCGTCTTGATGGCACTGGTTTCAAATTCAATCTCGATACGCTTTTGCGGGCTGATCTGGCTGCTCGCTATGACGCGCATAAAATTGCGGTTGGTGGCACCCAGCATCCGGGCTGGATGACGCCAAACGAAGTTCGAGAAATGGAAGGGTTGCCTCGCAAAGATGATCCGGCAGCAGACCGTCTATTCACTCCTGCATCGAAGACAGAGACGGGCAAGAAAACTGAAGAGAACCCTCTATTTCCTCCAGCGCCCAAAACTGAGACCGGCAACACGACTGAAGGGAACCCCTCATGAAACTCAAAGAAATGATGGCGAAGGCGTTGCGCCCTAAGAATGGTGATGGAACTGGCCTAATCGTGCGCAACCTTGACGAAGAGGGAGAGGTCGAGGTGCTGGTGTATGACCAGATTGGAAGTTGGGGGATCTCATCTGAGAGTTTTGCGCAGCGCATAAAGTCGCTTGATGCAGACATTATCCATATGCGCCTCGATAGTCCGGGTGGGGATGTGTTCCAAGCAAGAGCGATGAAAACAACTCTTGAGCAGATTGATGCGCGAGTGATTGTGCATATTGATGGGGTTGCAGCCTCAGCGGCATCCTACCTGATGCTTGGCGGCGATGAAATTGTCATCGCAAAAGGTGCGATGGTGATGATCCATAACGCTTGGAGTTTCACCATCGGTGATGCCAAAGAGCACGAGAAAAGCGCTCACGTGCTGGAGAAAATCGACAGTAGCATCCGTTACGATTACGCGAAGAAAACATCCAAGTCGGAAGATGAGTTCCGAACGATGATGGATGAGGAGACTTGGTTCGACGCTGATGAGGCGCTCGAAATCGGTCTGGTTGATCGCGTCTTTGAGAAAGATGGCGGTGCCAACAATCGCTACGACCTTTCGATTTATGAGAACACTCCTGCAGCTTTGCTGGATCAGGAGGGTGATGAGGACTGGGCGGCAAATCGTGTCGCGCAGCTTCGCAGACTGGAGTTTTACGAGCGCACTGGCGCGTAAATCCAGTTCTTCCCACGACTGAAGCACCCGGCCTTATCCGGGTTTTATGGAGAGCCCAATGAAGACGATTAAGCAGCTGCGTGAACAGCGCGACCAGCTGGCCAAAGAGGCACGCAACATTCTTGATGACACGACGGATGAGTTTGATCAAAAGCGGATTGATGAGATCTATGCTGAGATTGATAGCATTGATACTCGCATTAAAACTGAGCAGAAGCAGCTTGACCTTGAAGCGCGGCTGCAATCTGAAAACGAAGATCCCGATGCCTTGCAGGGCAATAGAGACCAGCAAGTTCAGGCGCAAGCTCAGCCGGGGGATGAAGTTCGTACCATCGTGTTTGAAGCCTTCCTTCGGGGCGGTGAGGCTATGGTTGATCGGCTTCCTCAAAATGTGTTGGCTGACTACTCTCGGCAAGTTCAAAATGCGCAGTCGGCTGAAACTGATGATCAGGGTGGCTATCTTGTACCGACCACCTTCAGCGGTATCCTCTTACAGGCTATGGCGGCGTATGGTGGCGTTCGCTCTGTTGCTGAAGTTCGTCAGACTGCGAGTGGTGAGACAATCCAGTGGCCAACGGTTGATGAAACTGCGGTGCTGGGTGAATGGCTTGGTGAAAATGAAACCGCAACGGATGCTGATGTCACCTTCGGAACCAAGATGATTGGTGCTCATCTGGCAAGCTCCAAAGTTGTGGCTATCCCGTTTGCCCTGCTTCAGGATGCTGGTATTGGTGACGTGCAAGGTATGCTGGGGCAGTTGCTTTCTGCTCGCCTATCCCGATTAACCAATAAGGGATACACAAACGGTGATGGTACCGGCAAACCTACAGGTATCGTTACCACTGCCGCTTTGGGTCATACCACTGCAACTGGTCTTGTTGATAGCTTTACTTGGGATGACTTCACAGACCTGGAGCACTCTGTTGATCCTGCTTATCGCAATGGCGCGAGCTGGATGTTCCACGATGTTGTCCTGAAGGCAGCGAAGAAGATCAAGGATAATGATGGGCGTCCGATCTGGGTTCCCGGTGTCACCAGTCAAGCACCTGCCGAGATCAATGGTTATGGCTACACAATCAATCAGGATATGGCTGTGCCTGAAGCTGGTGCAGACTCCGTTCTGTTTGGCGATATGCGCAAATATCTGGTTCGTGACGTGATGGACGTGACTTTGTATCGCTTCACGGATTCTGCCTATACCAAGAAAGGTCAGGTCGGCTTCCTCGCGATGCTTCGCACTGATGGCAAGACCATTTCAGCGGACAACAAAGCAATCAAGAAAATGCGGCAGGCGGCAAGCTAAGCCGGTTTTAGAACCACCACTGCCGCCCCTTACAGAGGCGGCAGTCTTGTTCCTTTTGAACTGGTTGAACTGAGGTTTGAGATGGCTGTCACTAAGGGAAAGTCTGCGACTGCAAAGCAGGCCAGCAAAGCTCCTTCACGGCGCGGTAAAAAGACCGTCGCATTTGCTTCGTGCGATCATACTGAAGGGCTGGGAGAAAATGCTGTGAAGTTCACAGCAGGCCAACGTTTAGAGTTGGTGTCTGCCGATTTGAAGAAACTTGAAGAACTCGGCGTCGTGGTCAAAGGTGTTTACGTCACCATGAAGATCGGCGTTGAAGGCCGTAAGTACAGCTTGAAGCCGGGCAGCAAAACATGGCTTGCACCTGAGGTGTATCAGGCATGGAAAGCCAAGGGCATGTGTGCTCCAAGTGATGATGATCCAGATACACAAAATACTCTCAAAGCGAGAGAGCTTGCATTGCAAGAGGCACTTGCTGAGCGTGATGTTGCATTGGCGGAAAAAGAACAGCTAATGGGTCGGTTGCAGGAAACCGACTTGATAATGATGGCTGCTTTCGAGCAGGCTGAGCAGCTTAGAACTTTCATTGAGCCGGATCCGGATAGCGGAAATGTGCTCGATGATAAATCGGCCCGGTTGCTTGGTGAGGTCACCAAGTTAATCGACATGTTCCCTGAGCAGATCGCCACTCCTGCCTTAGAGCAGGGCGACGACCATTCTCAAGACTGAGGGCCTGCTCATGTGGTTGGAGAGAATCTCTGGCGGGAGCGGTGAACTGATCAGCCTGGACGATGCTCGTGATCACGTTAGAGTGTTCGGTGATGAGCATGATGCGAGCATTCGTCGAGCAATTGCTTCTGCCTCTTCTCACCTTGAGATCGATGCGCATGGGTTTGGTGGTCTAGGGTTTCCAATCCTTTCGCAAAAATGGTCCTCAAAGGCGAACCGGTTTTCTGCTGATCTGCTTCGCCTGCCGTTTGCCTACGTAACAAGCGTAGATGAAATTCGTGCTATCTCCCCAAATGGGCAAACTTCGTTGGTTCCTGCTTCTGATTATTTGCTTGTGAGGCAGGGTAGGGAAACTGTCGTGTCACTGCTTACGGGGAAATCTTGGCCTGATGTCGCAGATCGTCCTGATGCGGTTGATGTGCGTTTTACGTCTGGACTGGCAAAAGATCTGTCGTCTGTTCCTGAAGACATTAAGGGTGCAGCTCGTTTGCTAACAGGGCATTTCTTCGACCATCGAGAAGCAACGATAACTGGAGTTGCTCAGCAAGAAATTGAGATCGGTGTTGAGCGGCTCATTCGCCCATATCGCCGATTTGCAATGTGAGGTCATCGTATGCGAGCTGGAAAACTACGTGACCTAGTGGTGTTCAAGCGGACTGTGTCGGTTTCTGATGGTGCAGGCGGTAGCCAGATTGCTTGGAAAGAGTTCTACAGGTCATTCGGTGAGCTGCGAATGAGCAAGGGGAAAGAAGTCGTAGATGCTGGGCGGATTGGAGCTTCAGCTGCTGGTACCCTTGTTATTCGTTACTCCTCTTCTGCGGCAGCGGTGACGGCATCCGATATCGTAGAAATTGGAGGTGTTACCTACAACATCCGTTCCCCGGCACTAGATCCAGATCGGCGCAGGGAGCGCTTGGAGCTGGTTGTTGAGCGCGGGGTTGCTGTCTGATGGCTGACGGTGTCCAAATAAAAAATCGGCAGCTAGACAAGCATATTGCTGAGCTAAGGCAAGTGGTGCCCTATCTCGATGAAGAGATGGATAAAGCCAATGAAAAAAGCTGCAAAGAATTTGTTGAGCTGTCTGAATCTCTCGCTCCCAGAGATGAAGGTGATCTCGCGGAGTCTTTGGAATACGGCAAGGTCAAGGATGGGGTCGCCACTTTTACAAATCGTGGTGGAGCCACTCGGTCAATTTCAGCGACCAGCTCATGGGCCGTCTACGGTTTATGGCGTTGGTTCTTTACAGAGTATGGGACCACTGCAACATCTGCGCAGCCATTCATCAATCCAGTTCGTCGGCTTCTGGAGCGGAAGCAAGAGCGCCGGATGCGAGCTGCTCTAAATCGGGCTGTCAGGAGATCTTTCAAAAAATGATGGAATTTGCAGTCGAGCTGCAAAGGTGGCTCTTTCGTGCCTTGACGGTCCCTGAGATTGATCAGGTTAAGGGCGTTTTTGACCATAAGCCCAAAGGGGATGGTCGCTACCCTTTCATCGAGATTGGTGAAAGCAACGACATTCCTGATCATGCGCAAGGTTCCCCAGGTGGGGAGCACGTCATCACTCTCCACATCTGGTCTCAAGCCTCGGGGCAAACCGAACTCAAGACAATCATGGCTGAGATCTGTCGGCGCGTGGATTGTGTTGGTGTCGATATTGATGGGCCTGCCACCTGCTTTGCTGAGGTGGAGCACACTCAATCGCTGGGTGATCCTGACGGGGAGACGCGTCACGGGGTGATAGCGGTTCAATTTACTACTCGAAAACTGGAGAGCTGAACATGGCTGGTGCAGAATCCCAAGGCAAGTTGATGTTGATCCAACTTGGCGATGGTGAGAACCCTGAGACGTTTGAAAGCGTGTGTGGGGTTAAGGATAAGAGTTTCTCGATTAACAACGAAGTGGTCGATACTACTCGGCCTGCTTGTGATGATCCAAGTGCGCCTCTTTATTATTCGGGCGCTTATGGCATCCGAACGATTTCCCTAAGTGGTAGCGGCGTTGCTGTCAGTTCAGTTCACTACCAACGGGTTGCAAAGGATGCAGTTGATCAGGCTTATGTGAACGCGAAAATCATCGTTCCTTTGTGGGGTACTTTTACGGGTACCGTGATCATAAACAAGGTTGATGCAAGCGGTCCTATGTCGGGCGAAGTGGAGTTCTCCATCGAGCTGACTATGACTGGCGAAATTTCCGTTGAATGGGAGGCGCTCGCATGAGGACGCCCAACAGAACACGCGGTGAAGTGGCGTGCACATTCAACGGTCATGATTTGATTCTGTGTGCGCAAATGCAAGCTCTCGATCAGATCGATGCTGAGCTTGATCTGGCAATCTCAGAAATCATGGTTGGATTGCAAAAGCGCAAGCTAAGTGTCGTGAAATCTTGTGCCAGAGCTTTGACTATCGAGGGTGATATTGAAGAAGCTCTGCGCACAAAAGTCGGTGTTTTGGGTATTCCAGAGCTAGCAGACAGCATTGTTGAGGCTCTTGTTCCTGATGCTGAAGAAGCAGATGCGGCGGGAAAGGGCAGCGCAACGGGGAGCGACTAGAACGCTTTCCGTTGCGTGACTGGTTGCAGTGGATGCCTGTTCTTGGATGGGCGCCAGATGTTTTCTGGAAGGCATCCATCCGAGAGTTGTTTGCGGCGATTGAGGGCTACAACAAAGCCCATGGGCTCGGGGATGACGACAACGCCATCACCGAAGACGATCACGTCGAGCTGAGAAGGCTGGTAGAGCAGTATGGTTAGCAAGACTGACAAAAAGATCATCACACTGTTTGAGGCGAAGAATGATGACATCCTTCGCAAACTCAATCAGATTGACCGCGCCCAAAAAAAAGCGTTCAACGATAACAAGATAAAGAAGTTTAACGGCTCTATGGGTAAGTCCAGCGCTGCTGCTGGAAAGATGCGTTCTACCTTTGCGCAGGCGGGGCGCTCTGTTGCTATTCTTGAAGGTCCACTTGGTGGTGTGTCTGGTCGTATCAGTGCGATTGGCGGGGCGTTGGGCAGCGTTAATCCAGCAATGGTTGCTGCTGGTGTTGCGATGGCTGGGATCGCAACAGTATCAGTAAAGGCGGTCAATGCTTTTGAGAAATTTGAGGTCCAGCAGAAACGCACTGACGCGGTGCTTAAAGCAACGGGTTATTCTGCTGGTCGTACCTCAAAGCAGCTAGAACAACTTGCTCAGGGTGTCGGGCTGGATACGCTTGCCAGTACCACTGAAGTTCGCGATGCCATTGACCAGCTTCTAACGTTCCGCTCAATTGCCGGTTCTACCTTTGATCGCACGATCAAGCTTAGTCAGGATTTGGCAGCTGTTGGGTTTGGAACTCTCTCCAGCTCTGCGGTGCAATTGGGTAAAGCGTTGGAAGATCCGGTGACGGGTCTGTCAGCGCTTCGTCGTGTCGGGGTGTCATTCACTCAATCTCAGAAGGATATGATCAAGAACTTTGTGGCCACTGGGCAAGTCGCGCAAGCTCAAAAGGCAATTCTTGATGCGGTAGAAAAACAGGTTGGCGGCGCTGGGGCAGCTGCTGGTGGCGGCTTGGCTGGAGCTTATGATGGTTTAGCGGAATCCACTCAGATCCTACTGGAGCGGTGGGGGCAGCAGATTGCTACCGCGACAGGTCTTACTGAGGCTATTCGGGGAATTGCTGGTGCTGTTGATGAAGTCAATCATAAGGCAACGCTACCGGGGCAGTTGGAGACGGTTGACAGTCAGATTAGCTTGACGCGGAAAATTCTGGAAGATGAAAGGCGGGCTGCGAGTGCTCGACCTGCTGGCTCAAATGTGGTGGGTCAGGAGGAAGCACGGCTGCAGGATCTTTTAGCCAAGCGCAAAGAGATCTTGAAGAAAATAGATGATGAAAGTGTCGAGGCTTATAGCGCGTATTCCAAGAGCCTAAAGGCTCAAGAGATTGCTGCTAACGAGCGTGTTCAAAGTGTGCTCGCTGGCCAGCAGAAGATACTTGAGACCGCAAAGAAAACGCCACTGCAACGGGTGATCGACACGAACCTGAGCAGTGCCGGGGTTACTGTTGACAGTGATGAAGGCAAGCGCATTGTTGATATTACAAATCGTGCCTTTGCCGCTCAAACAGAAAGCAAGTCTCGAAAGAAGGTTGCCAGTGCAGCCAAAAAGCAATCAGACAAAGTCAAAGAAGTTATCAAGGCGCTTGAGATAGAGCGTGAGCAAATGAACATGAGCGTGGTCCAGCGGCGTGTGCAAAATGAAGTGATCAAAGCGGGAAGTGCGGCAACGAAAGAGCAGAAGGCTGAGATTGAGCAGCTTGTGATTGCTAACGATAACTGGGCAAAGAAGAACGAAAAAGCGATGGGCATTGCCTCCTTTGCTGGTCAGCATATTCAAAGCGAGTTTTCTTTGATCACGAGTCAGATTGAGACTGGCAACGATGCGCTTGATCGCTTTGTTCAATCAATGCTTGATGCGGGCGTACAAGCTGCATTGTTTGGGAGTGGGCCTTTAGGATCTTTCTTTGGTGGGGGCTCAAGTGGGTCAAGCCCAAATGGCGGCGGTCTGGTGTCTACTCTTGCAACCCTGGCATCTTCATTCCTCGGTTTTGATGAGGGCGGCTGGACGGGTCCGGGAGGCAAGAATACTCCTAAGGGTATCGTGCACGGTGATGAGTACGTGTTTTCGAAAGAGGCGACTAGAAAGCTTGGTGTTGCCAATCTTGATGCGCTGCACAAAAGCGCGAAGGGATTTGCAAAAGGCGGCTTTGTTGGTGGTCCGGTGCCAATGATACCCAAGCCCGCTGCTAGTACACCTCAACCTGCACGAGGTGTCGGTGGGCCCATGGGAGCAACGATTGAGGTGAAAACCTCAAAGCTGCTTGATTTCCATATTGAGCAGCTTGCAGGCATGGTTGTGCAGAAGGCGAGTGCTGGGTTGATTGCTGCAGGCGGTCAAGCCGGTGCCGCAATTGTGCAAAAGAACTTCTCTGCTATGCAATCTCAAACCGTAGCGCAGGTTGGTTAAATGGTTGCTTATTTAGAGTGGCCGCATGGTCTTCTTGCACCTCGACATTACTCTTCAGGACTGGACCCACAAGAGACACCAGAGGAGCGAATGTCGCTTACGGGTCGATTGGCAAATGGTGCTGTTCCGGGATTAGGGATTTGGCGTCCGAAACTGGTGGAGATACCTATTCATCAACGCTTGAACTTAGATGTATACGAAGGCATCGTGGCCCAATTGCATGGGCGAGATGTGCCTGTTCTGCTGCCATTTTATCATTATGGCAGATACCCCAAAGCTTCAGACCCAAGTGAGACGACATTCTCAAACGGTCAAACGTTTGAAGGTGGTGCAGGTTTCTTTGTCTCTGGCACAACAGCTTTGATCGCAAAGAAGGCTGATGCCGGTACGGTGTTTGTCTGTATCAGAAAAGTCTCGTGCGGAAAAATCCGACCTGGGTATGCGTTCTCTGTTGGCTGGCACCTTTATCAAGTGCGTTTTGTTGAAGAGCAAGATGATGTGATCGCAAAGGTGCAGATCAGACCAGAGCTACGGGCTGATGTTTATATCAGAGATGAAGTTGAGTTTGTGCGTCCAGTTGTAATGGTGACTGTTGTTGATGGTGCTGCATTCAATGTAGAGATGCAGTTTGGTAGGTATGCAGAACCTTCGCTCCACTTCATTGAGAATACGAAACCGCATGTGCCAAGTGAAGGTGAGTGATGGGCTTATATTCGCAAGAGCAGATTGCAGTTATCAGGCGTAACAAAGCACGTGTTGCAAGGGCTTGGGAGTTTCGTTTCACGTCTGAGACAGTTTGCATCTGGAATGGCAATGTAGACCGACGGTTTGCTGACAATCCAAACAAGTTCGTTGGGATGAGAGGGCAGCTTGAAGCTCCTAATGTTCCGTTTTCCAGTAAAGGGGAAAATGGAACTGCATTCTTCCGAGTGCATGGTTTGCCTTCCTACATCAAAAAAATGATGTGGGATGCGCAGGCTGAGGTCTATGGAAACTATATCATTGAGTATGCCATGATACTGGACCGACAGACGTTGCAGCTCGTTGGTCCTATGGTTCTCAATCAGGTTTATGTGATGAGACGCTTGAGGGCTGCGCGTCAGGGTCCGACTGTTGGTGGCGGTTCTCCAAGTTACAGCCTCTCAATTCTTGTTGCGACGGTGTTTGAGCATCGGGCTGAAGCGGCTTATGGCAGATATACAGAAGCAGACCAGAAGGGCCGGTATCCAGATCTTGGTGACAAGATTTTCAACTACGCTCCTGTGATTGCCAGAGGAACACCAATCAAGTTGGTATGAGCAAGAAGCCTCTCCAGATTTACTTTCAGCATGTCTATGCCAAGGGCTTTGGTTATCAGCCAAACCGTGTTGACTGCTGCCGTTTTCCTGCTGATTGGATTGTTTTTTGTGGCGGTCCAGATCCGGCTGCACACTGGCGAGGACGATATGAAACCGAGGATCAAGCTCTTGCGTTTGTGCATGAAGCGGGCGGACTGGTGAACATACTAGATCTGGGTATGACATCTGCTGGTCTTCAGCGGGTTGGTGAGCCTCGCTCGGGTGATGTTGGATGCATTGTGGCTCGGGCATGCCGCAGTGTTGTTGGAGCGATTTTTTGCGACGATGTCTGGTGGACAATCAGCGAGCTTGGAGTCTTGCCTGTATCTGCCAGATGCCTGAGGGTGTGGAGGATTCCTGAATGCCAATGGTCTTGCCAGCGATAGGAGCATTTATAGCGGGCGCAGCCGCTGCTGCTGGGATTGGTAGCGCTCCTCTCAGCTTACTCGCTTTAGGAGCTGGTGGGGCTTATGCGGCTGGTGCTGCGACAGTAGGAACCATTGCAACCGCTATTAGTACTATTGGTGGTGCTATTGGAGTTGGAGCTATCATTTCGGCAGGCGCTTCAATTGCAAGTGTTTTGCTTTCTGCTCCTCAAACTCCCGTCCAATCCCTTCCAACCAGCCAGCGACAGATTGTAAGAGAATCCGTTGGGTATCGTCGAAAAGGATGGGGCAGGGTTGTTGGTGGAGGGCAGATGCTTTTTGCTGCTGTGAAGTCAGGAAGTAACCGATGGCCGAGTGGCAACAACTACTGCATGGTGATTGCCTTTTGTGATGGCCGTGTGTCTTCCTGGCTGTCGTTTTTAGTTGATGGCTTGGAGGTCTCGTCAACTGACGGTGAAGTTAGCAATGAAGAATACGATGGATACTTGCGCCTCCACGTGCGGGCGGGTGGGTTAAGCCAAACAGCCTTCACGCATATGGTAGAGGAATTCCCTGAGGTTTATTCTGAGGAATGGCAGGGTGCGGGGGTTGCTTTGATTGCAGCCGAGCTGCGGTGCACCAATGGTGTTTACACCAAGTTTCCAAATGGGTGGCGTACTGAAATCTCTGCGATTGCCGATCTGTCTCCTATTTTTGATCAGCGTGATCAAAAGCAGACGCTTGATGATCCGGAGACTTGGAAGTTCAGCAGCAACGCAGCGCTGGTCATACAAGATCACCTGAAAGCTCCGTTGATCGAGAATGGTTTTGCGATACCAGTTGACCTTTTGGATCTGGACGACTTTGCCAGTGCTGCGGATTTGAGTGCGCTTCAGGTTGCAGGTCCTGAGGATACTGTGCGGGATCAATGGAACTTATCGGGGTGGGCGCGATTTGATGAAACGCCAGCTGCCATTTTGCAACGTATGCTTACGGCCTGTGATGGACGTTTGCGCTTAACAGGAAACGGCAAGGTCGGTTTATCCGTTGGAGGCTGGCAAGAGCCAACCGTGGTTCTGACTGACGATGACTTGCTATCTTTGGAAGTTACACGAGGTCGGTTCGTATCTGGCACCGGGACGGTGATCAAGAGCCGATACGTGAGCCCATCGCATGGTTACATTGAGCAAGATGCCATTGAGTTTGAACATCCCAATGCCGACACGTTGGGCCGAGATATCTCAACGGCTGATTTCCTGATGGCTTCGAACCATGGTCAATGCCGTCACCTGCAAAAAACCACTGCAGCACGTTTGAATGCTGAATATGAGATCCAGTGTGTTGCCGATATTGGCGGTTTAGCTGTTGTCGGGGAAAGATATATTCGGCTCCAAAGTGCGCTTGAAGAAGTAGATGCCATCTTTGAAGTTGGGAGTGACCTTCAATATCTGATCGACGATAAAGAGAACTTTGTGGGCGTCTCGTTTTCGGCTCGTTCGGTGACAAAGGAAGATATTGAATATGATGAGGAGGTTGACGGTGTTCCACCTCCTGAGGTGTTGCCTGCTCTTGAAAACAGCATAAACCCTGATGCTCCTACATTGACCGTAAGTGGTGGCGATCAGAAACGCATCTTCACCCTTTCTGCGACCGATGCATCGTTGTTACATCAAATTGCTTTGTCCGATGTTACGGATGATGGTGCAGAGGTTTCATACCTCTGGTTGGAGCCGGGTAATCTGAGTGCTGAAAGGACATTGAAGAGCGGGCATAGCTACGAGGTACGGGCTAAGTCGCTTACAATCTCCGGAATTTCCTCTGCCTATTCTCCTGTGCAGAGCTTTGATGTGTCTTAGTTTGAGCATTAATGCTGTTCTTACATACAGCTCCCAGTCGCTAGTTGACTGCCTTTCTTCCCTTCATCAACGTTCTTGGCTAGTAGGTCTTACACCTGTCTGGCTTCTTTTGTCCTGTGAGGTGACAGATGAACTATCCATTTGATCCAGATGTTTTACTTCGAGATAACAAAATCTTGGGAGATCAGGACAGCGGATTACATGAAGTCTCGCTCACGCAGCTTCGCCAATATCTTAAGTGGTTAGAGCGGTCAAAGTTAGCGGGTTATGCGGCTGCTGCTTCCCAAGCCGAGCTTGAAGATATTAGTGTTGGAAGTAGTAGTCGTTGGGGAGTTGTTCGTGGCGCGGAAAACAAGCTTGAGAATGGCTATTACTTAGGAAACTCTGAGACGGATAAGTGGAAGCGTGTCTCTGGTATCACAGATACATTTGCTGTGATTGAAGATGTTACTGGTGGCAACTCAATTACTGGTAAAATTGATAGCGCGATATATTCCGGTGATGTCAAGTTGTTTGCTTTCGTGCCCGTTGAGAATAATTCTGGTCCGGTTGATTTGGACGTAGATGATGGGCGTGGATCTATTCCCCTGAGATCGGCGACAGGTAACGAACTATCTGAAAACGAACTGCGGGCGGGTCAAGCTGTGGTGTTTCTGGGGCACTCAGAAAAAGAATACCGTGTTTTGATGAGTGGATCCAAGTCTTCCTTTGATCATCAGGGAGATTGGAGCGCAGGTGAGCAGTATGCTGAAGGGCAGATTGTAACTGGGGCAGATCACAAGTGGTATCAGTTGCAAATGCCCAATGCTATCGGAGTTGATCCGATTGGTGATGGTACCGGTGCATGGGTCAAAATTTTATCTCCTGTTGCAAATCATGATGCAATAATTGTTCCGGGGTCGCAACTGGCTCGCTCTATAGAAGAGCGTTTGAATGATCTTGAGGTCAACGTTCTGGATTTTGGTGCAGATCGCTACGGTACACATGGAAGCAGTACGGCATTTCAGCGTGCAATCGATTTTGCTTATGCAAAGGGGATAAGTAAAGTACGTGTACCATGGGGAATTTATCTGCTGACCAAGGTCGTTTATCTGCCGTTCTGCATCCAACTTGTTGGAGCGGGACGCCATTCTTGGGCGCGTGAATATGGTGACATTACAGCCGGTAGTCCGCACCCGCTTCTGGGTTCAACACTCCTGACCAATGGTCCGGGTGTAAAGCGTTTGTTCTCTGATCGCTCAGGTGATGGTTCCGACGAACATCTGGCTGTTGCGTTTGCCATCATGGGAGAGAGTGCAAGTATACGCAACTTGTCAATCTACACACCGGTTACAGATGAAAATTGGGATGTTGCTATTTATAACTGTGGTGTCTCGAGTGTTGTTCTTGAGGAGGTTGATGTTCGTGGTTCCTGGGCGCTTGCTGCGGAGGTTAAAGATCCAACCTGGGGGCGAGATAATCCCAGAATGATGGCGATCGATCATGCACCAGACTGGTTCGATCAAGACTATAAAAATATTTATGATTTTGGTTTGACGAATTGCATCACTGAGAAGTGCAATTTTGAGGGCGGACGTGCTGTTTTCATCGACAGTGGCGGCGACAATTTCGCGTATGCCGTGAATGGAATCTCAGATAGTAAGTACATCAATTGCAGGTTCTACAATGATGGTCCTGTTTCAGGTCCGACACTTGCAATGCGTAACAGTGATGATGGTGCTTTAATTCGGATCAATTACCGTCTCGATAGCGGTTTAGAGGGCGCGCAAGGGCTGGCGTTTATTGATTGTCGCTACGATCCATATTGCCGTTGGTGGCTGGATCTGGGATGGGTTGGTGCACTCGATATAGGCGGCGTGAGAAGCTACAACGAAACGGCGGAATCTTGGCAGGAATACATTCAGGATAATGGTGGCTCGGTTGCTCAAAAGCGAGCACGGTTGAATGTTTCCATGACGCGAACCAAAGGGCCCATTCGTTTCTATGGTGCACTTAGGTTTGGTATTGCGCAAGATTACAATGACGAGGGGACTTCGCAGCTCGCCTATGGTCTGTCAGAAACCTATGGTCGCAACATGGAGTTTATCTCTCCTTGCAACTTCATGAACACACCAAACCTTCGCCTAGGTGGTTGGAATGATACCAAGCGTTTTGAGCTTAACAGCTATGACGAAAAGGGCGCTTTCAAGTTCTTTGATAAATCCGGGGTCGGAGGGCTGATCGCAACGTTGGACAATGAAGGAATAGAGTTTTCTGGGGTAGCCCATCTTAAGCGATCAGGTAGTGCCCACGAACATTTGAAGCTGGCAGGTGCAGATTTGCGTTCTGAAATAACGCTACATAACCCGACGGCTGATGGCTCAAATCTGAATATGGATACAAACACAGGGGCACTGAGGCTTTCAACGTCATCAACTCGATTTAAGCGTGAAGTTGAGAGTATGAGCCTGCCATATGCGCAGGCCATTGTTATGGAAAGTCGACCTGTCTGGTATCGCTCACGCTCTGATAGTGACGATTCAGAACATAGCTTCTGGGGGTTTATCTCTGAAGAACTTGCTGAGATTGATCCTCGCCTTGTCTCATGGCGTAGAGAACGCATTCTCATCAATGGTGAGTTTGTAGATTACGGGGAGCCTAGACCGTATTGCGTTTTTTATGACAGGTTTGTTCCAGCACTTGTGAAGGTTATGCAGGGTCATCAGCAGCGCATTGATGATCTTGTCGGCAGAGTGCAAGCGCTCGAGTCCGCAAGGCCTACGTCCAGCTAAGAGAACACTCGGCCAAATTCAATTTCATATTGCGAAACCTCTGCCGCTCTTCAGGGCGGCATTTTTCATGGAGGAATGTCGATGAAAACGACCAAAACTCGGCTTGTTGGTGCGTCTGCGGTGCTACTTGTTTCGTTTGTTGGTGCTTGGGAAGGCCTTCGAACTGAGGCATATAAGGATATTGTTGGTGTGCCGACGATCTGCTACGGCGAAACCAAGGGGGTGAAGGTCGAGGATCTAGCGACCAAAGCTGAGTGTGACGCTATGCTGAATACTTCTCTTAAAGAGCACGAAGCAGGCATGCGTCAATGCTTGTCGCCTCCAGATCAGATACCGATCAAAACCTATCTTGCTATGGTTTCGCTGTCTTACAACATCGGTACTGGAGCGTTTTGTAAATCGACTGCTCGACGCAGGTTGAACTCTGGTGATTGGGTTGGAGCTTGCGAGGCGGCCACTTGGTTTAATCGAGCTGGTGGCCGGAAAGTAAAGGGGTTGGTCAACCGTCGACAAGCTGAGTATCGAATGTGCATGCAAGGTGCGCGGGAATGATAGGGCTCATTGCGTCCTTCATCTCAGTTGGTGTTGTCACGCTGATAGCCTATGGCGCTCTTGCTGGGGCTGCACTGGCTTTTCTTGCTCGGTTCGATCCGCGTACCCCTGATTGGCTTTCCACACTGGTTGCAGTCTCTTCGCTGTGTGTTTCGGTTTGGCACTTCTCTGCTCTTCATTACGACCAAGAAGCCGAAGTTGTTCAGTTGCGGGCAGATTACAAGGCGCTCACTCGCTTAACTGCAGCCCATAAAATCATTGCAGAGCAAGCCAATGCCAGTCTGTTGGAGCGTATTCAGCAGATGCGAGAGCTTGAAGAAAAGGTAAGAGATTATGAGCTTGAGTTGGCGAGGGGCACTATTGCTGCTTGTCCTTCAGACCCCGCTTACCTTAACTGGATGCGGTCACTTAAATTCCAAAAAACTTTATAGACTTCCTGATCCTCCACCAGATCTTACAGCCAGTTGTAAAGACCCCGGCATCAGTGGTGACAAGGGGTTGGACGCCATCAGGCATCGAGCAGCCTTGATCGCTTGTGATGCCAGGCACCAAGGGTGGCAGCTCTTTTACGACAGCGTGCAGGACAACTTGAAAGGTGATGCGAAATGACGCCGAAGACAGAAGCTGGGGCAGTCACCGGATTAAGCCTGTATGGCGCGCTGGGATATGCAAGCAGTTATCTGGAACCTGCACTTCAACTCCTGCTGTTGATCGCTGTTTTTATTGGTGCGGTTCTTCTCGCTTGGGGGCGGTGGGTTGATGTTCGCAATAAGCGATTAGAGACTCGCATAAAGATGCTTCAAATCAAAGAATTAGAACAAGTTGATCAAGGCTGATATAAACCAGAAACCTCAATGAGAGGCCCATAATTCAACTGACATAAAACGATTAAGAGCATCTCTCCAAACTTGTCATCACAGAGATAATGCCATTTTGTCCATAACATAATCACTGTTGATGGCAGCGCTTTAAATCGGCCTCTCAATCAGTCTCGTACAACCCAGTCAAACAAGCTCTCTACTCGTTGCTCACGACTTAGCTTACTTCTCGTTCGGCTTGCAGCGCCTTCGCGGTACTTTGAAATTAGTGTGTCCGGTTTCGGATTGTTTGTTGTCTTGTACACTGATACAAAGTTGACTAGTTTTTTAGCAACTTGTGGTGTAGATATATCTTCATTTCGCAGTTGGTCTAAAGTTACGTAAAGAGTATATAGGTGTACAGGTGATGTGAAAAAGTCACCAATAATCTCATTTTCTAAAAAAATACTTTCCATGACTTTGAAGTTATCTTGTATAGACTTTAGGTCGGTGTCTTTCATCTCATATAAATCGTTAAATAGGTCGTAAATTTGATTTATATTTTTAGGAGTATCGTTGCTGATACCCATGCGATGATAGATTAAGAGACTACTTGCAAAAGTGATGTCTGCCATGCGACGTTTTTCGTTGTCGGTAAAAACGTTCCATTCTTTCTCCCATTTTTTCATAAGGGGATCATCTGCCACTTCCTCGGATGCTTTTAAAAACAGGCCATTGAACTCAGCGTTTCGGATTTCTTGAGGATTAAGAGACTTATCTGTCTCATTCAGACGCTTAAAGAGTGCAGTGATTTCGTTCCTGTCAATATCTGAGGGTATTGTCCGGACATTAATGACGTAGTTCCATAAACGGCTCTTGTCGATGTCTTCTAGCTCTGACCAGGCTTTATTCGCATACCCAGCCTTTTTGTTGTCTAGGTAAGTGCTCTTAAGCGACCATTCATTACCAACGAACTGGATTATTGCATTCATTCGCTGTTGGCCATCGACCACGCTGTGGCGTTGCTTACCGGTTGTTGCATCAACTTTCTGTTGCCACAAGTAGAACTCGGGCATGGGGTAACCAATTAATATGGTCTCTATGAGACGCACCCGTTGCTTTTCAACCCAAACAAGTCTCCGCTGGAAAGTGTCATCAACAAAGTATTTGCCATTTGTTATAGCATCATGCATTTCAGTTAAAGTTGGGCGGCCGGTTTGGATGCGCTCATTTATAGTAGTCATATCGTTGATCCTCTTGGGCCGCTGAGATGATCTTTAAGTATGTTGATGCCAAAATTGTGATAATCTTCAACGTCTGACCATTTTGAATATATTCTATAATTTATTACACGTTTTATTCTGAATTTGTCCTTTATATCTTTCTTCATCTCTGTCAGGAGTATTATGGTTTTTCTGATGTGGCTAGTGTTGTATTTGATGTTGTCGCTGATAGTTAAGAATTTTTGAAAAATTTGCTTACCGTGTGCCTCGTAAACGACTTGCTGATTGCTGTAGTAAGCCTTACGCAGCTGGTTCCAAGTCTCCTCAAAAAGGTCAGGACATGCGATCACAATATCTAGGTCAGAGTTTGAGTTTAACTCTGCTAGTAATTTTTTTTTTGTAGGGTTCATGCTAAATCCAAACTTGCCACTACCGACAATTGCGACATTGTTTGGTGAAGTGTCTAGTTTCTCAGCAACTGCGCATTTGAAATCATGATAATTACCCTTTGATTCATCAGGCGCTCTCTTTTCAAAGATGTATACATTTTGATCAAAAAGGTAGCGCCTGGTGAAGTTTAAAGGAGTATTTTGCAGTATTAAATCTTTAAGTTCCTGTTGTGTCGTAAGCAAAATGATATCTCTTATAACTTTAAATTGTTAAATCCAATGGCAGATCACTTATGTCTCTCAAGCGTTTTCCTTCGATCATTGCGTCGAGAGTGTCTTTCGCATCATCGAGCTCTAGTTCCAGATAAGCGGATCTTAATTCATCCAAAGCAAAGTGATAGATACAATCCATATCCCCAGTACCTAAAGCAAGCGAAGCAATTCGGCCTGCCATTGGCTCTGCAGTCACAGCCACAATGTGTGGAACTCTGCCCTTCCGGCTTCTGATTAAGTTAAGAGCCTCTGTTCGTGTATTTTGAGCGCGATCAGATCGCATTGTAAACTTACATGAAACGCTGGCATGCATAATTAACTCAGGGCATGCAGGCTGCTTGTGGTTTGCGCTACGAATTGGAGTTTTAGTTGCGATTTTTTGATCAACTATTGTTTGTACTTTGTTGATCTCTGCATCAGTTTCCGGCGTTCGGGCAATGACGATATCTGGCTTAATTGTGTATCCATCACCCAAAAAAGACTTTAGCTCATTGTTGTTCAACATCAACTTTTGAAGTTCAAGCAAATGTGAAAACTGCTCGTAGTTTCCCAAAAAATTGGAATCTTTGCTTATTACCCAGTTGCCGGGTCTAAGATTCTGGGTTTCGAAGAAAGTAGCTTCCAGAAACTTCTTACATTGAATCTCAAACTGATCGCCGGCTGACTGACCTTCAGTTTTTTTTGCTTTTTTCGAAACAGTTTTACCAACGGCCTCAGCGACCTTTTGGGTAAGTAAGTTTGCGATTTTCACACTCGCGCGGTTTCCGACATCGGCTATACACGAGATGTTGTCGACCTTATGCATTCGGCTGTGTTTTTCTGAAGCGTGTGAAAAACATAGCAGTTCACTTCTGATCATTTCTTTATGAAACGCAGTTCGTTCGCGACTCAATAAACTCATTTATTCTGCTGCCCGCAACTCTGTAGAATTTTCACGTTCTCCTCGGAGTAACGCGTCAAATATTGATTTTCCTATCGCTTCAGCTACCGGGGGCGGGAATGCATTTCCGACTTGTCTATATGCAGCGGTTTTCTTTGCTCCAAAATCCCAGAAGTCTGGAAAGCCTTGTATTCTTGCAACCATCTGTATTGTCAGCATGGGCATGTAATCATAACCATTACGAACAGTACCATTCCTTAGAAGATAGTTCTTAAAGTCGGGCCAAGGTACTTCGTCATCATTCGCAATTCGATGTGCATTGACCCCCAATTTCTTCCATTCATTCTTTGCTCTGGTTGGACCCAAGTCCGGTCCGCCGTGTTTTTTAGAGCCGCCAACTATCGTTGGGGCATATGCGCTGGCATTTTTTCTCCAGGTATCTGCATATGCCCAGCCACGAGACGAAATTAAATCATATAGCAAGTCGCCAATGGAGGGAGCTTTCTTACTCGTCGGTGCAGGCCACGTAAAATGGTAGTGATAGGGCGCTTTAAACCCAACCAGTAGCGCTCTAGACCTTTTCTGAGAAACCCCATAGTCAGTTGCCTGAATACTTTGCCAAAAAATGAAGTACCCCAATCGCTTCAACTGATGTTTTATGGATTGCCGATATGCTTTAAACTCTGAAGTGAGAAGACCCTCTACATTTTCCAATAAAATTGCTTTGGGTTGAACTATTTCAATCAAGCGTATAGCGGTTGGAAAAAGATCTCGTTCATCTTTAGGACCAAGTTTCAAACCGGCTTTACTAAAAGGAGGGCATGGCACTCCTCCAGCAATTAAATCAACGTTACCCTTAAAGTTTGCAGCATGGTTTTCTACAAAGTGCTTTAGGTCTTGTTCAAAAATTGCCCCCCAATTCAGCGCGTTTTTTTTGATGTTTCTGCGGAGGGTTTCGCAAGCATCCTTGTCTATTTCAACTAAAGCGACATGTTCTGCGCCTGCATTGTGCAGCCCCAGAGCTTGCCCACCTGCTCCTGCACAAATTTCAATAGTTTTCATATGAAAGGTGCCTCAAATTCATTTTGCAAGTGCGTGCTCTGTGTTGTTTAACTTGTCGATTTTATACTCTGTTACGATCATCGTTGTCGAAGGGTAATTCCTACTGGAACATACTCATCTACAAAATAGGTAGAGCACAACCATACTATCTTACATTGTCTGCTATTCTGAGATGCTATTTAAGGTGTCCGAAGGTGCCAATGGTGGCATCTCTATTACTGGCTCTTCGTGCAATATGAATTATGATTGTGTGCTTTGGCGTTCGTTCAGTAGGGACGTTGTGACTTTTAGCAGTGGTCCTAAACCGAGGCATCGAGTTCTTTCAGAATTGCCAGTGTGACTGGGCGCTCTACCATCAACTGGGCATCAGCTGCTGTCTTCTGATGCGCATTTTAGGAGGGGATAAGGACGCCATTTTGAGGGCAATAATCCGTCACTTTGATTCCATCACGAAAAATGTGAGAAGAAAATCCTGAAAGGGTCAAGAATCACAATGTAACGGGAAAGATAGTGGAGGCTTCTGCCAGAACCCTGACGCGTGGTTGTCTAGGTCATAGCGTTGTGGGGTTGCATATTGGGCTCATGTCGCTCTGCTTTTTCAAAGGCTTGTGACGCGATTACTGCGAACTTGATGTACCTTTGAGCGCTCTCGTAAGTGATATCATTACTACCCTCATGCACAATTTTATTGCGCAGAACTCTTAGGTCGTCCAAAATTTTGTATTCACTAAATCCTATATATTCTTCTTTCAAAAGAGCCTTCCAGAGGCGCATACCAGAAAGTGTGACCCTTTGATCTTCAAACAGTCCTTTGGCCTTCATAAGTTCTCTGCCTGAGCGCTCTACATTATGGTAGGCTTCAGCGACAGCTAAGGATGCTGAAATCTTAGCTATCTCTTGTAGCTCGTCTACTTCGCTACTATCGGCTTCCTTTTCTTCGTCTAGTCCGGTTTCTCTTACTTCCTTGCCGAGATCCGAGAGAGCTTCTGCAAACTCAGCCTCAAAATCTTTGGCCTTAAATCTTATCAACTGCGGGAGTTTCTCTAAAATTGCTTTTCTCAGGGCAAGCACAATAATTACCGCGACCACTGGCCACGCTAAGGAAGATGCAAGCGAAGCAAAGAACTGTAACCAGCTCATGTGAATGTCCATTATTTGGGCAAGTGTGCCTAAGTGTACAGTACGTGTCCCAATAGAACTAAAGGTGAAAGTGATATTAGTACACACCTTCAGGTAGTGGAATGTAGTTTGACAGCCCAATATTCCACAAATCATCAGAAATTTAATCAATTCAACTTGTTGTGCTGAAGTGTTCTCAAGTTGCGACTCAGATGATTTGGGTACACTTGTACCAAGGTGCTACTTTACTTTTATGCTTTAAGTTATTGAAAATATTGGTCGGGTAGGCCGGATTCGAACCGACGACCCCTTCACCCCCAGTGAAGTGCGCTACCAGGCTGCGCTACTACCCGAACCGTGAGGAACCTTGCGCCTGGGTGCGGTGCCGCATATGCAAGTATTCCTATTTGTGGAGCTGCCTTAACAGCTTACCACACAACTTTCCTACCTAATTCAGGTTGTCCGATCAAGGATCAAATGAAACTGAGCTTATTGTGCTGGTGGAAAACGCCTGTAGCGTGAGATGCCGGATTCCGCTGCGATGATGGCCCACAGAATGCCGAGTAGCAGAAAGTAGTGGCGCCAATGATCTGTGTCGATAATGAAGCTAACACAAGCGTGTAGCAGGAACGCGACGTAGGTGCAGATGATGTATTTCTGCCAAGGCCGTGGCTTGAAAACCAGCGGCAAAGCTTTGATCAATGTCCAAAAAACAAGCGTTATATAGGACAGGCCACCAAGCCACCCGTAGGTTGTAAAGGCTTTGAGGTAGGCGTTGTGCTCATCCTCTGGGAATATGGAGTTAAAGCCGCCGACACCAAGACCAAACGGGCGTTCTGTGACAAGTGTGAAGCCTTCCCCCCAGCGTCCAAAACGTCCTAAACGTGCGCCGTCATAATCCTGCACGAGCTTGGCGCGAAGCGTGAACATCTCCGATATCGATTCAATTGAAAGAATTGCAAACAGCGCAATGATGAGGCCGATACCTGCAAGACCAAGGATACCGAGCAGCTTTATGCGTGGGAGTGAGCGCTGCTCGTTGATGAAGACGAGGAGAAACACCATGAGTGCGCCACCCAGTGTCATGCCCCATGCTGCTCGGGAGAAAGAGAGGAACGCTCCCAGCAAGAGGATGAGCAGGGCGCCTGACTTGAAGATGTTCTCTCGCAAAGGTTTGGTTAGAATGTCGTAGGTTATTAGCAGCGTTGGCAAGAGCAGAAATGGGCCGTAGACGTTTGGATCCTTGAAGGTGCCTTTTGCGCGGCCATACAGGGTGAACTGGTCATAAGCGCCGGGGAAGGCGTTGAAGTAACCTGCAATGGCAAGCAGGGTGGCAAACAGAGCTGCCAGCAAATAGCCCTTCTCAAGAATGTCTATCCGTTCAATTTTTGCAGACAGGGTTGCTGCATACAAGAAGGATGAAAACGCCAGGAAGATCGTTACGGCGTAGAAAGTGACGGCTTCTTTGGTGTCTGCGGCTGCGGGTAAGGCAAGAATTCCGCCTGCTATGTAAAAACACAGCAAAATCAGAAGAGGCAGAATGTCCTTACGCAATTCCAGCCCAAAGAAGGACCAACCCACCAACAAGAGGGCGATTAGAAGGTCATAGGGAGCTGGTTCGATGATAACGAGTGCGCTCACAGATGCGGTCAGGAACAACAGCGCTCTGGCTATTGTTTCTGTGCCGATTGTCAGAGGCACGTACCAAAAGGGGCGTGCATTTCTGATTGCATCGTGTGGGCGCGATAAATCGGTCAATATGCGTTTTCCGTTTCCAGAAGGCAGAACGGTGTTTTAATCAAGATATAGAGATCAAAGAAAACGGACCAGTTTTCAATGTAGTAGATGTCGCATTCGACACGCTTCTGGATCTTGTCTTCGGTATCCGTTTCGCCGCGCCAACCTTTGATTTGCGCCCAACCAGTGACACCTGGTTTGACCTTGTGGCGTGCGAAATAGCCATCCACCACATTCTCGTAGAGGCGATCTTCAGCTTTTGCGGAGAGAGCGTGCGGGCGAGGGCCGACGAGAGAGAGCTGTCCCATCAGTACGTTCATCAGCTGAGGCAACTCGTCAATGGAGGTCTTGCGGATGATGCGGCCAATTTTGGTAACGCGTGGATCGCCTTTGGTCACCAGTTTTGAGGCGTTGGCGTCTGTCATGTTGTGGTACATGGAGCGGAACTTGAAGACGTCAATCAACTCGTTGTTAAAGCCGTAGCGCTTCTGTCGAAAGATGACCGGGCCGGGGCTGTCCAGTTTGATCAGCAATGCTGTGACCAGCATGACCGGAGAGAGGGCAATCAACGAAATGCTTGCGAAGAAGATATCGAAGGCGCGCTTTGCGATTGTGTCCCAATCCGCGATCGGTTTTTCAAGAACATCGACAAACGGCACTGCGCCAACGAAAGACGAGGCCCTTTGGCGGAAGCGGAGTTTGTCTGCATGCGCTGAGAGGCGGATATCGACCGGGAGAACCCAGAGCTTTTCCAGCAGCTGAATGATGCGTTTTTCGGCGCGGATCGGGATCGTCACCAGCAACATGTCGATTTGTGCGATGCGGGCGAACTCTACCAGATCAGAAACGTTGCCAAGCTTTTGGTAGCCAGCGACGCTTGGCGGGGAACGATCATTTGAACGATCATCAAAAATCCCGCAAATCTCAATGTCATTGTTTGGTTGGCGCTCAAGTTCTGCGATGAGATCAGCAGCACTTTGCCCACCTCCGACGAGGACTGCTCTGCGGCTCAAGCGACCCATGCGAGTCCAGCGCACGATAAAGCCACGCATGACCATTCGGAAGATTGTGAGGACCACAGCCCCGCTCACAAACCACTTCAGCAGGAAGGCCTGCGGAATTTCCGTAGATGGCAGGATAAGTAGCAGAGACGTGATCAAAGCCGCAAATACCAGTGCCCATGCTGTGATGAGACGCATGGCCTGAGCCACGACTTTTTGCAGGGCGTTGGCCTGATACAGATCAGCCATTTGAAACAGCATGACGCCAATCAGGGATGCTTCGAACAGTGCGAAGATTTGCCAGAGAGGCGGGATATCAAGGGAGGCTCCGCTCAGATAGGCGACAATACCTGTCAGAACGATCAGGGCTGCATCCGAACAGCGCATGAAACCATCGAAAACCGTTTTAGAGATGGTGTTGGTGCGCAGGGTTGCAGCCACCTCCAGAGCATCCTTGGACAGGTTGCTTGTTGTGGTATCTTCATTTTTTGTCGAAGAAATCTGCTGACCGTTCGTCCCGGATTGGTCATCAGGTGACGGGCCACTCTCAATTACATTGAAGCGATGCTTGACCATTGTGCCGTGCGCCTAAGTGAGTTTGTTTTGTGAGTGCAGCGTGGACTGTTGAGACTGCTGTGAGGCGTCTGCCAGTTCATCTTTTGCACTTTGAACAGGGTGATAAAGTTGGGTGATGCTCTGCGCCATTTGCGGCAGAGTAAAATTCATTTTCAAATGGTTCTGTAGTTTCTGGCTCAGCTGGATTTGCTCGTCAGGGTGAGAGAGCACCCAACGGACTGCTTTTGTCAGCGCTTGTTGATCATCGGGCTGAACAAGTGTCTTGTGATGCTCTGCATAAATCTCAGGTATGCCGCCAACGCGGGTCGTGATCAGCGGTTTTTGTGCAGCAAGGAGTTCCAACACGATATACGGCAGAGCTTCTGCTCGTGAGGGGATGACTGCTGTTTTGCCGAGTGGAAGAGCTTGACTGAGTGGCAAGAACCCATGGAAGGTAACGTAGGCTTGCAGATTTTTATCTCGAACCATTTGCTCAAACAGAGCACTATCTGGACCATCTCCTACAATTGCAAGGGTTGGCTTGGTACTGGAGTTTTTGTGCAAGTCATCCAGAGCATTGATGAGCAGGTCGACGCCTTTCAAAAGACGAAGTTCTCCGACGAAGAGTAGGTCGGCTGCATTCTCATGAGTTGTGCTGCGTTGGAACTCTGCTTGCCGCAAACCGTTATGTACGATTTTGTGGTGTGGAGGATTACCGCTCAAGCCGATCTTTTGTTGATAAGCTGCTTGCTCAAACGCACTGGTAAACACGAGTGAGTCGGTGAGTGGTCTCAAGAGCTTTTCAAGCGTGATGTAAACTTTGCCTGATGTGGTTGAGAAATCGTAGTGCAAGCTGCCGCCGTGAGGGCTGTAAACGCGCTGGGTATTGATTCCCCTCAGCCTCAGTGCAGACCCTATGGTGCGTGCCCAGACGCCACCTTTCGCGCCATGACCGTGCAAGACATCCGGCTTTAAAGGGGTAAGGTGTTTTGTGAGTTTGTAGAAGCTGAAAAGGTCTTTGGGAGCGAGCGAACGCGCCATGGGAACTGTGAGTAAGCCAAGGGAAAGACTAGTCTTTAAGGCTTCTAATTGTTTCATTGATGAGGGAGGTATAGCGTTGGAGGCACAGACAATGCCAAGCTCATGGCCCATCTCGATCTGCTCTTCGGCAAGATCTATAAGATGACGAAACGCGCCACCTAAAGGCGCACGTATGCAATGAACGATTTTCAGCTTGTCCGTAGACATCCGCAGCAAACTCCCCACCGCGCATGCATTGTCTGATGCTCCCCAGCACAGACCGCCGCGCAACTGAGTTTATTGCTAGCTTAAAATACTGTTTGACCTGTTAATCGACAGGGTTAATTAATTCTTAATCGTGGGTTTTAGACTAATAAAACGCAAAGGCATGTAGAGTGCATGCTCTTAATTTAAAAGAGCCTTTCATGCACATAGAGCGTGTCCCCAGGGCGCACAGGCGCTGTGATTGGTGCCGGTCCGCTGGCAATTTCGCCACCGATCTGACGCGTTAGATCAACATCCTGTTGGCGGGCTCTTGCAGTGAAGCCTCCAGCGGTGGCGACGGCATTTTGCACGGTCATGCCCGGCAGGTATGCGTATTGGCCCGCGTTTCTGACTTCACCCATGATGAAAATTGGTCGGTAGACGGCAACTTCCACAGATACATCTGGATCGCGGATGAAACCGTTTTTCAGACGGGTGCGGATTATGCTTGCGAGTTGTTTTGGAGTTTTGCCAGTTGCGTTGATCTGACCGATTAGTGGGAAGGCGAGGCTGCCGCCCTGATCAATCTTGTAGGTATTGGACAGATCAGCCTGTCCAAAAACAATAATACGGACTTCGTCGCTTGCAGCAAGAGTGTATGGCTGGACCAGTTCCTCATGAAAAGCAGGCTCTGGCTTTTTATATGATGAACAACTCGTTAACAGAGTTAAGCCAGCAATAACTGCTAGTAGGCGCGGGCGCATTACGAAATCCTTTAAATTCATTGGGAGTATGTTTCGGCGCTCAAGGTTAACAGAGTATAAATATTGTAATTATCCTCTAGTTAATTTTGCAAGAATTGTTGGGCGCTTTGTCATTTCTTTCCAGCATTTGATTTAGGTGCTTAATAACTTGGTTACCCTGTCTATGCATTCTTGTGATTGAAAATTGTTTCGGGCTTTGTATTGAGTGGGGAAGTGGGCTGTGCCGCAAGAAGATGTCTTTCTTGATATGGGCGTGCTGTTCAAAAAAGTGTTTAAGGGGCTCCTTTGGGTGATCCCTTTTGCAGCGCTGATCGCCTTCGGCACTTTTTACCTGGCCAGCAAGCAAACTGCCAAATACACAAGCGAATCCAAAGTCCTCATTGATACAGCCAAAATTATCCTGCCAGGCCAAATCCGTAACAGCGAGCAGGAACGTTCTCTGCTGGATAAAGAAGGCATTGCTAGCCAAGTACAGTTGCTGCAGTCACGCGATTTGGCGCGCCATGTTGTGCAAACACTTGATCTTGCGAACAACAGTGTTTTTGCGGCCAAAAGCAAACCGGGCCTTGTCGATCAATTGATGACCCGTGTTGGGCTTGAGCCGACATCTGGTCAGATGAGTGAAGCAGAGCGGCTGCTGAACAAATTCACGAGCAATCTGGATGTGTATCAGGTCGACGGATCCCGCGTTATCGCAGTGCGTTTTACAAGCAAAGATCCTGAGCTTGCAGCGCGTGTTGCTAACACGGTGATCAACGAATATCGCATGCTGCAGGATAATGCGAAGCGCGCGGTGACCAATAACACGGCTGATGCGCTTGCGCCGCAGGTTGCGCGCCTCGAAAACGAAGTTGAGGCTGCGAAAAAGACCGTTGCGGAGTTTCGTGCGGGAGCAGACCTGTTGCTTGGGTCCGAAAACAGGACGCTAAACCAACAGCAGCTGGCCGAGCTCAACTCTCAGGTTTCTTCCGCCATCGTGGCAAAGTCGCAGGCTGAAGCTCAGGCGCGACAGATCCGATCCTTGCTGGAGGATGGTGGGTCTTTGGAAACTGCGACGCAGGTTCTGGCTTCTTCTCTAATCCAACGCTTGCGCGAGCGTCAGTTGGCGCTGGAAAATCGTATTGCGGAGCTTTCAACTACGCTCTTGCCAAATCACCCGCAGATCAAAGCACTGCGTTCCCAGTTGCGTGGGTACGATCGTCAGATCCGCGCTGAGGCGGAGAAAATTGTTATTGGTCTTGAGAATGATGCCAAGATTGCTCAGGACCGTTATGTCGCTCTCAATGAGCAGGTGAATGCGTTGAAGGTAGAAGCTGCCCGTTCGGGCGCTGATCAGGTTCATTTGCAGGAGTTGCAGCGAGAAGCACGCTCCAAAGAAGAGCAGCTGAACCAGTTACTTGTGAGCTTGCGTGAAGCAGAAGTGCTGCAGGGTGTTGGTGTGTTGAATGCTGACTCCCGTGTGATTTCGCGTGCGTCTGTGCCAAGTGAGCCGTCTGGCCGGAAGCCTTCTGCGCTTGCTGCGATTGCTGGTTTTGCCGCGTTCTTCCTCGGCTGCCTCTGGGTGATTGCACGTGCTTTGATTGCTGGTGAAGTTTTGCGCCGAGAAACATTTTCTACGCCAACAGCACCTGCCGCTAATCCGAAAGAAGCGACTGGTACAGCAACCTCTAATGCGCTTGAAAGCGTGGTGGATGCAACGACCCGCAGCCATGCTGTTGTCGCTCCTCCTGTCGAGCTGAAGCCTTCCTTTGTTGAAGAGGAAGATAAGTCTGATGAGGAGCAAAAAACCTCAGAGGAGGAAGAGCCTCAAGAGGAAATGACTGAACTTGCTGAGGATGAAGCTTTTGAAGAAGAGCATGACGAAGCACGCGAAGAAGAAGAGTTTGACGAGGAGTTTGAGGAAGAAGAAGCAAGTGCTGAGGTTTCGTCAATCACTCTAAAAGAAGTCAAGGCTGATAACGCTAATCAGCTAGCAAAAGTTGGCCGTGTGGTTGTGCTGAGCGTGGAGGATGAAAGCCTGTCTTCACGCGTTGCCCTAAGCTGTACGCGCAAGATTGCCGAGCGCGGTATTATGCCTGTGGTCGTCGAGGTGCGGTCTGAAGGCGGTGAAGGGGCTCAGTCCATCCTCAAAGAAACGCCGCTTGAAGAAGTTGGGGATGTGCCTCAGGCTGAAGAGGGTTCTGATGATCCGCTGAAGCCGGGTTTTGCCGAGTTGTTGGAAGGCGAGGCGGCCTTTACGAACGTGATCCACCGCGACCCTGTTTCCCGTGCGCATGTGATACAATCAGGTGTCATGCCTATTCGTGATGAAGTGGTTTATGGCGGGCGCTATAATCTCATTATGGAAGCCCTGGATCTGACGTATGACGTAATCGTGGCTGATCTCGGGCTTATCGAACCGAGCTTGATTTGCGCGCAGCTGCTTTCTGAAGCGGATCGCGTAATTATTGCAACTGACGGGTCACCAGCTGGCCCTGAGCTGGAAAAAGCTCTGACCATTCTTGAAAAGCACACCAAGGCACCCGTTGAGGTGGAGCGAGTGGTCAGCAATGAAGCTGCGGCTTGGCTACAGGTTGATATGGCAGCATAAAAGCTGTTCAAAATGTTTTGAGTGAGCTTAGTGCTGTATGCGAGCGAAAATTCCACGGACACGCCTGTAAAGCTGCCAAAAACGCTCGTTGTTTCTGAGTTTGCGCTTAGAGCTGAGTATGACGTTTTCGAGAGCTGCGACGAGCTTTCCTTTGAAAGTGAGTGGCTCGATCCAGTCCTTTAAGTGTTCTGGTTCAGCCCATGCCAGCTTGAAACGTTCTTCGCCCAATCCAAAGTCAAAAATCTCCATGCCTTCATTGCACATGTCCTCAATGACGTGCTGCATGAGCAACTCGCCCGGACTATGTCGCATCAGTTCGCCATTAATGATGGAGGTGCAGTAGCAATATACTCGTTTTCCAGACATAAGACTGAGGCATGTGCTGATGATCTCATCATCAAGCTTCAGGCTGTAAATCACCGGTTTTGATGGGCTGTCGTCTTGCGAAAGGTTTGTGAAGGCCTCACGCACGAAACACTGGTAGTTGGGAAGAGCGAAGGCGGTTGGAATACCTGTCTCAGCCTGACGGAGTTCTCGCTGCCTAATCATGGCATCAACGGCTGCGGCTGCGCCTTCTTTTGTGACTTCAGCCTTGAAGCTGAGCGTTCCCAGTGACTGAAGTTTGCTAAGTTTACTGCGGTGCTTTTTGCGGGCACCTTTAGAGCGTTTTGCTTTGACGAATTCTTCCGCAGGGCTTGTTAGCTCAAACGGATAGATTGCATTGGTGCTCGTGGTGTCATCCAAACAGATTAACGGGTTGTCGTAGGTGCCCACACGCCTTGCCATGTTGCCAAGGTGGATGAGATCAACGCCCCATGCTTTGAGGGTTGCGACCAGACGAGGGCGGAGAAAATGTGCCTGCGGAGCTTGTAATAGCTCTTGAGACCAATAGCCCGTGTTCTGGTTGAAGATTTCCTCCCCGAGCCATCGGGCGGTTTTTGCAAGGTGGCACTGATGGAGAGCGAGAGGTAGTAGGACGTGGAGTTTTGCGCCGATGTATCCGGCAACAATCAGTGTGGTGGCTCTTTCTGAGTGGGCAACATGCTCCACCCAGCTTTTACACCATTCATAGGCGTGATAGGCACTTCCATCGCCTGAAGCTTCCAGAACGAGCCAATCACTTCGCAGTTTTGACAAGTCTTCATCTGAGATGATCTGAAAAGAAAGCTTATTCAAATCCAGCGTGTTATTACAATCAGCACGGTTAGAGCGCTCGCTGTTTGACGTGGATTGTGAAAGTGCCATTGAAAAATGCCCTAAATAAAATACAAGGAATTATTAGTTCCAAGCTCTTAATGAATCTCAAATCTAACTAGGTAGAGCAACCCAAATTGAAATTAATCGTAAATAATTCCCAGTTACAATTTGAGAGATATTCGGTTTGGAACTAGGGGGTCTCCGTGCGGAAGTCCTTCAAGCATTTATTTATTGATTACGCCAGCTACTTTTTAAGTAGCCGTGGGCCTGCCAGATTATTCAGGAACATGACCGCTGGTGATGGCATTATTTTTACGCTTCATCGTGTTCTGCCTGAAGCAACTGGGTCCTTTCAGCCTAATAAACTGCTTGAAGTTACACCCGAATTTTTGCGTAAAACCGTTATTCAGGTTCGGCAGGCGGGATACGAGTTTATTTCACTGGATGATGCTTTGGAACGGCTTCAAAGCAAAAGGCAATGCTCTCAGAAGTTTGCGGTTTTGACTTTTGATGATGGTTATAAAGATAACCGGGATGTGGCTTATCCCGTGCTAAAGGAACTCGATGTTCCTTTCACCGTTTTTATCAGCAGCGAGTACAGCAAGCATAACTCTGAGCTGTGGTGGATTATCATAGAACAGCTCATCGCTGAGAATGACCACATCTCATTCCGATATGAAGACAAACAGTTTGATTATGATTGCACCTCTTTAAAGCATAAAGAGGCATCGTTTGTATCAGCGCGCTGCATGCTTATCAGCGAGGTGCCAGAGGCTAAACAGCGGGCAGTTATTCGGGAGGCTGCAGAGCGTTATGGATTGGATTGGCGAGTGCTTTGCCGAGAGCTGATTCTGTCTTTTGAAGAGTTGCGTGCATTCTCTCAGGATCCACTGGTCAGCCTGGGCGCACATACGGACACTCATCCGATGTTGGCGCGGCTTTCTACCCGAGAGGACATCCGACAGCATATTCAGGCAGGGCTGGAGGAGATGACTGCGCAGTTAGGCAAGACGCCGACGGTTTTGGCGTATCCTTATGGTTTTGCAGAAGCGGTTGATAAACGTTGTGAAAGTGTTGCAGAGGAACTGAGTTTTGCGGCGGCTGTGACGACGCAACCGGGAACCTTGACTACGGAAAATCTCAAGCGACGCTATCATTTGCCGCGTGTCTCATTGAATGGATTACATCAACAGCAAAGAATGGTTGATGTGTATTTGACCGGAGCCGCATTTGCGGCTTACTACGCGGTGAAGCGCGTCCGGTCTTTTTTGAGAAGAGCGTGAGCTTTGATCAGGGCTTGAACCTTTAGGTCCTAGCGCTTTTTATAGGTCCAGCTGATAATCAATCCCGCCGGAACTACCCAGATCAAACCAGCAATTGCAAAAAAGATAAGCTTAATAGACCAATGCTTGCCCGCCATTGTTATATCGCCAATGACCATTGCCAGGAAGATATAGACAAGAACAAAAGTCACTAAAAATACCATGCCGATGAAACGGCGAAATGGCGAAACCATAGAGTTCTCCTTGAAAGCCTCTTTGCGTAGGGCCTTTCTTTTCCGCGCAAGCCATAGTTCAAAATGCATATATTTTTCAAGAGGATCTTGCTGATAATTTGCAATTTAGATTGTGCAGACCCGCTTTCGTGTTCTCTAAGTCTATGACACAGCAGTGCTATTGCATGACTGACTTTCACCTGAAAAATCTAGGTAATTTGTCTAGACTGCTGTGAGGATCTGCGTATTTTTCCTGATTTGGCTGCTGATCTGACATATATAGGGGCAAACAAGTTCTTCGAATAGGTGTCATGTCTACTCCGTTCTACAGTTCAGATCTTTCTGCTCAAGACCTTTCCAACCGCAGGCAAATTCGCGTGTGGTTGCTGTTTATCTGCTTCCTGATTTTGGCTATGGTTGTTGTGGGCGGGGCGACCCGCCTGACCGAATCCGGCCTTTCCATTACTGAATGGAAGCCAATACATGGCGCCATTCCACCACTGAGTGCAGCTGAATGGGCGGAGGAGTTTGAGAAATACAAACAGATCCCGCAGTACAAGCTGCTCAATGAGGGTATGACGCTTGGCGAGTTTAAGTCCATCTTCTGGTGGGAGTGGGGACACCGCTTGCTGGGCCGGGTGATTGGGCTCTTCTTCTTCATCCCGCTTGTGTGGTTTTGGGCTCGTGGACAGGTGAGCTCATGGCTTAAGCCGCGGCTTGTGGTTGCGTTCTTGCTTGGTGGATTGCAGGGGGCGATTGGCTGGTGGATGGTTGCGTCTGGCCTTGTGAACCGCGTAGATGTGAGCCAGTACCGTCTTGCTGTGCACTTGAGTGTGGCCTGTATTCTGTTTGCTTACCTGTATTATCTAGCAGCTGTGTTGAAGCGCCGCCCAGAGCTTGAGCGTGAAGGCTGGAATGTGTTTGGTGATGGTTTGTTTGGTGCATATGCCATTGTTGGCTTGGTGCTCTTTCAGCTGTTCCTCGGAGCACTGGTCGCAGGCCTCAATGCTGGGCTGACCTTTAACACCTGGCCGCTGATGGATGGGCAGATTATTCCATCAGGTTTGTTTGTCATGTCTCCTTGGTGGATCAACTTTTTCGAGAATGTGATGATGGTGCAGTTCCAGCACCGCATGATCGCTTATGCGCTGGTGATTGCTGTGTTTGTGCAGGGTTTTTATCTGATGCGCGGCAACAGAGAGAGCGTGCTGAAAAGCAATGCCAGCTGGTTGATGGTGGCGATTGTTGTTCAGGTATTCCTTGGTGTTGTGACGCTGCTTGGCATGGTGCCGATGGATCGCGCATTGGCGCATCAGGCGATGGCGCTTATTGTTCTGGCACTTGCTGTCGAGCAGGTTTGTCTGCTTCGCCGCGAAAAAGAAGCTGCGTTGAGATGATGATTCAGTTTGTCTGACTAAGTGGTTGATGTGGAATCGAAAAAGGCGCCTTGTGGGCGCCTTTTTTTGTTGAGCGATCATTGCTGGCAGATTGATTCATTCTCCAATCATACCGCATTGAAATATAAAGGTATTATGCCTTTTCGAGGGCTTGTTTCAGATCTGCGATGATATCAGCAACATCTTCAATGCCAATGGAAACACGAACAACATCCGGGCCTGCTCCAGCAGCAGTTTTTTGAGCATCAGACAGCTGGCGGTGTGTGGTAGACGCTGGATGGATGACGAGCGAGCGGGTGTCGCCAATATTAGCAAGGTGAGAGAATAACTCCAGACCTTTTACCAGTTCAACGCCCGACTCATAGCCACCTTTCAGGCCGAAGGTGAAGACTGCGCCTGCGCCTTTCGGGCAGTACTTCTGATGTGCCTGATGGAATGGGTCATTGGCGAGGCCTGCATAAGAAACCCAGCTGACAGCTGGATGGCTTTGGAGGAACTCAGCGACCTTCAAGGCATTGTCAGAGTGTTTCTGCATGCGCAGCGCAAGTGTCTCGATGCCTGTGATGAGCATGAAGGCATTTTGCGGTGAGATAGCAGGGCCGAGATCTCGTAGGCCCAGTACCCGACAGCAGATCGCAAAGGCGATGTTGCCGAAGGTCTCAAACAGGCGCATGTCGTTGTATTCTGGGCGAGGTTCGGTCAGCATTGGATACTTGCCAGATGCTGCCCAATCGAATGTACCGGCATCAACAATGGCACCGCCCATGGAGTTGCCATGTCCACCCATGAACTTGGTCAGGGAATGCAACACGATGTCTGCGCCGTGTTTGATTGGCTGGCAGAGGTATGGGGTTGCCATCGTATTGTCGACGATAAGAGGCGCGCCAGCATCTTTGGCCACTGCTGAGATGCCCTCGATATCCATGATAACGCCGCCTGGATTGGCGACACTTTCGATGAAGACGGCACGGGTGTTTTCGTCGATCTGGTCTGCGAAGCTTTGTGCGTCCAGACCTTCTGCCCATTTTACATCCCAACCGAAGCTTTTGAAAGAATGGTTGAGCTGGTTGATGGTGCCGCCATACATGCGCTTGGAAGCGACGATGTTACAGCCAGGTGTCATGAGGGCGTGGAAGGCCAGAAGCTGTGCGGCGTGGCCGGATGCCACGGCCAGAGCTGCAGTGCCGCCTTCCAATGTTGCCACGCGCTCTTCAAGAACAGCGGTGGTTGGGTTTGTGATGCGAGTATAGATGTTGCCAAATGCTTGCAGGCCAAACAAGGACGCAGCGTGGTCTACATCCTCAAACACGAAAGATGTGGTTTGGTAGATTGGTGTTGCGCGCGCGCCTGTGGTTGGGTCTGGTTTCGCGCCTGCGTGAATTGCAAGGGTATCAAAGCCTGGGGTGTGATCGCTCATAAGGCAGTCCTTTCAATGCGCTTGCAGGATGGAACGGTTCTGCGCAAGGTGTATGGTTTGCAAACCCTTGGAACAGGCGCGTCATTCTCTGCTGAAATTTATATAATTTCCCGCTAGGAACTATGAGGGGGCAACCGGAGGTTGGCAAGCTCAGATGAAAAGATGAGCGCTCTTCACTCTTGCAGAAAGCTCAAGCAACTTGCCGACTATTTGATGTTTGAAATTCTGTTCGCTTCTGCTTGGCGAGATTGGAAAATCGTTCTAACTTATCGGATGCGCTCTCAATTTTCGCGGCATCGAGAGCGCCTTATCGGAGTGTTTAGCTGGCTGCAACTGATGCCAGACGTGGAATTTCGATCTTAGGGCAGCGGTCCATTACCACTTTGATTCCCTTGTCTTCAGCTCGCGCTGCTGCCTCGTCGTTTCTCACACCCAGCTGAAGCCAGATTGCTTTGGGGAGCGTTGGCAGAGCGATTACCTCATCAATGACACCGCCAGCCGCTTCTGAATTGCGGAAGACATCTACCATGTCGACAGGTTCTGGAAGGTCAGTCAGGGAAGCATAGACTTTTGCGCCTGCGATCTCGGTTCCGGCCTGACCGGGATTGATCGGATAAACGGTATACCCTTCTTCCAGCAGGTAGTTCAAAACGCGGAAGCTGGCGCGTTCTGGCTTGTTGCTAGCTCCAACCAATGCGATTGTCTTGGTGCCTTCCAAAATGCCTTGGATGTAGCTGTCTGCATAATGATCGTGATTCATATTCTTATCAACTTTCTGCAATTTCCTTGGCTGCCAGCTGCATTCGTCTGTGCTCTGCACGCAGCTCCTTGCGAATAACAAGCTTGAGGCCGGACCAGACTGCGTCAATCGCACAAACCTTGATATCGACCAACCCCATAGGCAAGCAAACTTCTCTAATTGTACCTTCTGTCACTTGTGAGGGGACATTAGATGCCTTCTTGGGCCATGACACCCAAATCATACCGTCTGCATTCAGTGTCCTGCGCAGTTTACTCAGCAGATCTGCTAGTTCGCTTTGACCCGTTACAAAAATATGGGCAGTGTTTACGCCGTTTTCCAGAGTAGGCAGGAGGACCAGATCGTCAACTCCTGCTGCAATTTCATCGAAGACGGTTTGTGGCATGTTGTGCCACCAGCAGCGCATGCCGGGTTTCAGGCCTAGCTTTTGAGCTAGTGGTCTTTTTGAATACCCGGCTGTCATTGCGCTGCTCCTTACATCTTGATCAGCTGTCTTTCCAATCAGGCGTACGCTTTTGAAGGAAAGCGTTGATGCCTTCTTCCGCATCGTTGGCGAGCATGTTTTCTGCCATGACTTGTGAGGTGTAAGCATACGCTTCTGCCAATGGCATATCGGCCTGCTTGTAGAAGGCTTCCTTGCCGGTTTTGACTGTGAGGGCGGACTTGGACGCAATCACTTCAGCGTATTTCTGAACTACGGCTTCCAGATAGTCTGCTTGCACCACTCGGTTGATCAAGCCGTATTCTTTTGCGGTGGAAGCGTCGATACTTTCACCGGTCAATAGCATTTCCATGGCCTGTTTGCGGCCAATGTTGCGGGTCAAGGCTACCATTGGGGTGGAGCAGAAGAGGCCGATGTTAACGCCTGGGGTGCAGAAGGTGGCTGTATCCAGTGCCAGTGCCAAATCACAGGAAGCGACCAACTGGCAGCCTGCTGCTGTTGCAACGCCAGTTACAACGCCGATGACTGGCTTTGGCAGGTTCACGATCTTCTGCATGAGCTCAGCGCATTGATCGAATGTCTGCTGATAGAAAACTTTGCTGCCATCTGCTTGCGCGCGTGCAGCGGTTAGTTCTTTCAGGTCGTGGCCTGCGCAAAAGACTTTGCCTTCAGCCCCAAGCAAAACAACACGCACTTCCGGGTTTGCTGCGGCTTCATCCAGCGCGGTGCAGAGCTCTTTCATCATGGCCATGGACAGAGCATTCATACGCTCAGGGCGCTGCATGACGATACGCTGAACACCATTGTGCAGCAGTTTGCCAAGCATCGGGCGTTCTGCTTCGTTTTGATCTTTGGTGGTGTCTGCGTCAGACATGATGGTTCTCCATAGTGCTGAAAATAGTCGTTAAGATGCCTTTAGCAGGCTATCGGGCCATGATTAAGTGTTAAATCACAGAGTGAACAAAACTTGAGCCTAGCGCAACGGTTTAGAACTTTTGTTCAGCTGGTAAATCATGGAGCCATATATCAGTATGTCGGCTTGCATGAGGAGGAGGGACTTCATGACCAGTGAGGTGGCGGCGCCTGCTGTTAAGTTTAGTCCGGCAGAACTGACGGAATTTCTGGACAAGGCATTTCCGCAGATGCACGCATTAGGTCGTGCATATTTCATCGATGAAATTCTACCGGGAAAAGCAATTGTCACGCTCAAGGCCGGGGACGTGCATTTGCGTCCTGGTGGTACTGTTTCCGGTCCTTCGTTGATGGCTCTGGTTGACTATGCAGCCTATGTGGTTCTGCTGGGCAATATGGGGCTGCATGCGCTTGCTGTGACCACCAACATCAATATCAACTTCCTACGCAAAGCTGAAGCTGGTGAGATGATCGCCACGTGTCGCATCCTGAAGGGCGGCAAGCGCCTTGTTGTTATGGAATGCGAAATTACACGTGAAGGGAGCGATGATCTGATTGCTCATGCCACCGCAACTTACTCCATCCCGCCGGCGTCGTTCAAGGGATAGGATGCGTGCTGTTTGTTGTCCAACTGCGTGGTTGGGCATCCATCCTCAATTTTGTGCCACATGGGGTTGTTGAGTGCCATTTGGCATTGGGCCAGATAGGCGGTGCCGTCTACATACAGGCAGGAAAAATCACCCAGCTCAATCCGCAGGCCACGGTTGGTGCAATAACAGTCCGGCTGTTTAAACAGACTGCGAGGACGTTTGCGGAACTTGCTTTCCTGAGCTTGGACATTCCAGGTCCAAAGCAACAAAAGCGATAGGGTGAGTAAGAGATAGCGATGCATTCCCTATGGTAAGATGTAGGGCGTGGATCGCTACCACTGTTTTTCAGGGGCGCTTTTCGGGTTAGAGGTAAATCAGCGTGCCTTGTGCGCGCAGGATTTCAAACCACTCCGGTTCTTTGGTCAGGCGTGTCCAGCGCAGATCCAGCTTGCGCAAGTTCTTCAGGTTACTCATGCTGGCGGGCAGTTCTTCCAGTGGATTTGCCCTGAGGTCCAACTGATAGAGATTGGGAAGATCTCCAATTTCTTCTGGGAGCTGGGATACTTGATTGTTGCGAAGGTCCAGCACTTCGAGCTGATGCAATTCATCCATGTTTTCAGGAAGTTTTGTGAGGGCGTTGTCGCGCAAATAAGCTTCTCGTAAGGATGAGAGGTTGGAAAAGTGCAAGGGTAATGCGCGCAAACCATTGCCGTAGAGCCTTAGCTCCTTCAGATTTTGCAGGTTCCCGAAACTTTCTGGGAGATGGGTAATGGTGTTGTCGGTGCAGCCGAGATACTCCAGTTCAGACAGATCACCAATGCTCTCCGGTAGTTGCGTCATGACTGTGTTGCTTGCATAGAGCACACGCAGTTTCTTTAAAGCTCCTAACTTTTCCGGAAGACACTTCAATGCTTGATGGCTGAGGTCCAGGATCTCCAGATTTGGCAAGTCACAGAGGCTGCCGGGCAGCTGTGTTAGCTTACATCCGTAGATGTAGAGTTCCTTCAGCGCCTGAAGGTCGGATAGGGCCTGCGGTATTTCGCTGATTGGGTTCTGTCCCAGATAGAGGCTTCTTAAGGAACTATGATGCAACAACTCTGATGGGAAACGGTTCAACTCGCACTTTGTGAGCGCGACATCCGTCAGCTTGCCGCCGGACTGGACTGCGCATGGGGTTCCATCTTGACGGTGCCTGATGCTTTTGAGCTGCTGATACTGAAATGAATCCTGTGTGATCATGGGAACCTGCAATGCGCTTAGTGGAGGTACTGCTGTTGTAGAGTTGAAACGACTTGCTCCGAAAGCTTAGTTTTCAGGAGGCCGATTGTCTTTGACGATAATGCCGCATTATCTGCTGCTGAGGCTTCTATTTGAGGTAGAACCTTATCGAGTGATGTACCTGCCTTCTGCAATTTCTGATCAACTGCCTGCCAGAATGCAGCACCTTTCATATAGAAGAGAGGGTAGTAGCTGGGGTTATTGTCGCGCGTTACTTTGGTGTGGGCTTCATAAAGGCCTGCTGCTGCGTGAGGGTAGCGCTCTTGAAAGTTTTGCCATTGCTCCATCGGAGTTTCTGTTTGTAAACCTGCTTTCTCCAGTGATTTGTAGCCGTAATATTGAGCAAGGCTTTCAGAAATCCAGAGTGGGTAAGATTGGGTTGCCAGCAAGTGAAAGAGTTCGTGGCTGGAGACCCAATGAAGTTTGGCGATGCTGTCGTCTGTGGCTGCGCCATCGGTTACTGCAAAATTGGCAAGGAACGCTTGTTTGCCAGCAGCTCCAGCTATTTGCCCCAGTTTCTTGTCAATTGCGATCCACACGAGATCGATATTGTTTGGTGTGCGCTCCTCGGGTGCAAGCAACGCTTTCAGATACGCAAGTTGTTGTTGAAGAGCGGGCAGGTTCTCTGCTTTCAAGGCTGAAGTCGGATCGTCTTTGAATGGCGTGAGTGTTGTTTGCCCGGTTTTCAGTGTTTTGGTGGACTTGCCCCATGTGAGGATCAGAGGTGGTTCGTTTTGGGCGGGCAGGGCGCTGCATTTGACCGCCTGCGTCTTGTTATGGACTTTGCCGCAGATCTCTGTTGCTGAGACACCTTCGAAACGAGGAATGTCATCCCACTCCGTCAAGCTCCACCATCCAGAGGGAGAGTAAAGGTTTTGCTGGTTTGCAATGGCGTGAGGGGCGGTTTGCACATTCTGGAAGGTGACATTCCATTGCAGCTCACGACATGATAATTGCTTTCCATAGGTAATGGATGTCTTGTGAACTCCGTCGCAGAAGAACTGAATTGGTGGCGTTTCTGCATCCCCTCGAATGGTGCGAGGCTTCAGTAACCTGAGGCCTTGTGGAACTGGAAATGTGACTGTTGCAGTTCCGCTCATAGGTGTGGTGGTGCTGACGTCTATGATGATCTGGACCGGTGGATTTTCTGCAAGGGCAGGTTTTATGAACAGGGACGGAATTAGAAAGAAAAAGGGGAGGTGCATTTGAAAATTTGATACCTGAGAAAAGCAACTTTGGATTGAACAAACGATTCGATGATTTCCGCACGGAAATGTGTTCATCCCATGTTATCCAATGTATGAGGCATGTGCTCTACAAGACGACACTGCGTTGAAGTGCCTAAAACCCTCAGCTTATTGAAATTTTTGAATTAAATTTGTCTGAAAGTTGAATTGTCTGTTGATCCAAAAGCAAAAAGCCACTTAAAATTCAGGGACTAAAGCCAAAGGCCGTTTTTGATGGATGGGAGACCTGAGAAGACGGCATGTGGGGGAGCAGGCTTGTGTTCTATCGTGCGTTTTTCGGTTTCATTTTTGATTTCCTGTTGGTGCCACTCCGTTTCGGAACTCTATTGGCCACGATCGGCTATATTGGCTTTCTAGCCCTGAATATCCTTTTGGTTCTGGCTGTTCCTGCATTCTTTGATCTTTATGTGGTCAGTGAGCCTCGGGTCTTTGCTGAATTCCGCGAGACGATATTCTATCTGGATACGGCCTTTATTGGTGATCCAATCGTCTTCGTGAGCCTGGTGTTCTTCAATCTTCTGCTGGCAAATGCCACGTTGACGACACGCCTGACCCGCAGTCGTTGGCGGTTTTTCTATCCGGTTCATTTTACGCCTATTAATTTGCGCGAATATCGTGTGGCACTTGCTGGTCTTGGCTATTACGTCAGCTGTTACAGCGCCAACTGGGTCTTCTATGAATTGCAGGTGGATGACCTTATTTTGACTGCTGCACGTGCTGCCGGTGTTTCCTGAGGTGCAAAAACCTCAGATTCATGCGGAAAAAGTGTGGTATTATAATACCTATTTTATATCTATTTGATTTTATTGAGTAATTTGCTTGAGTGTGTGTTTTTTTGTTCTTGACGTTGTGCTCAAGCTCGCGTATCTACCCGTTCCTACACGGAGCTATCACGTTTAGCTGCTCTTTCGGGCCTGAACGAATTTCTCCCAAGAATTTTAACCGTCAAAACTACGGTAGATCTTATGAAGACTCATTCCACTAAAGTGGCTGAGGTCGACAAGAAGTGGATCTTGATCGACGCAGAAGGCGTTGTTGTTGGCCGTCTGGCAGCATTCATCGCAAACCGTCTGCGCGGCAAGCACAAGCCGACCTACACACCACATATCGACGATGGCGACAACGTAATCGTTATCAATGCAGACAAAGTTGTACTGACTGGTAAAAAATACCAGAGCAAGAAGTACTACTGGCACACTGGTTACCCTGGCGGTATCAAAGAGCGCACTGCACGTCAGCTGATCGAAGGTCGTTTCCCAGAGCGCGTTCTGGAAAAGGCTATCCAGCGTATGATGCCAGGCGGACCTCTTTCCCGTACACAGCTGCGTAACCTGCGTGTTTATGCTGCTGCAGAACATCCGCATGATGGCCAGTCTCCAGAAGTGGTAGACGTTAAAGCCATGAATCCTAAAAATGCGAAGAGGGGTTAATTATGTCTGAGCTACAGTCCCTTGAGGAACTGGGCGGCGCAATCGCCCCTACCGAGAACGAAGCTCCTGTACATGTACAGAAGCTCGACGCACAAGGTCGTGCATATGCAACCGGTAAGCGTAAAGACGCTATCGCTCGTGTATGGATCAAGCCAGGCACCGGTAAAATCGTTGTAAACGGCAAAGAGTACGCTGAGTATTTCGCTCGTCCAGTACTTCAGCTGATCCTGCGTCAGCCAATCATGCTCACTGAGCGTGATGGCCAGTACGACATCAACGTAACTGTTGCTGGTGGTGGTCTTTCCGGCCAGGCTGGTGCTGTTCGTCACGGTATCTCTAAAGCACTTACTTTCTACGAGCCAGCATTGCGTCCGGTTCTGAAGAAAGAAGGCTTCCTTACTCGTGATAGCCGTGTTGTTGAACGTAAGAAGTACGGTAAGCGTAAAGCTCGTCGTTCCTTCCAGTTCTCCAAGCGCTAATACGCGATACTGGAAACAGTTTTACGGAAAGGGCTGCCATTTGGCGGCCCTTTTTGTGTTTGGGCTCTCTGTCTTGCCGTGGGTGAAATTGCAGAGTTGTTGCGCTGGGGTTTACCTGCCACGTTTGTGCGAAACTGTGGTGGGGATGTGCATTGATCCGGTGGTCGCAAAAGTTCTTGTCGGCATTCCTAATGGGGCTTGCCCCGCATAAACGAAGTGGGACGCTGGCTCGTCTTGCTTTGAGGTTGGATAAGAAGAACCTGAGTGCTTCGAGAGTGCTTTATCTGAAAGAGCATAAGGGCTTTTCCAATATGAGGCGATTGGAAGAGTTTTTGCGAGTTGGCTTGGGTGATGAGCAGTTTGCGCGGTTGAGTGAGAAGTACTTTTACTATTGCCGTGCTCAGCGCTTTCAGGAGCTGCATTTCCTCAAACAGTTTCCATTCTACGAGAAGCAAAAAGGTTTTTTTGTAGAAATAGGCGTTGGAGATGGAACGCACCTTTCTAATAGCTTCCTTTTTGAGAGGGCATTGGGTTGGTCTGGTTTGCTTGTGGAACCCAATCCAGATTGCTGGGAGCAGATTTGCTCAAGGCGTGACGCTGATTTGGATAAGAGAGCGGCTTGGAGTTCGGGAGGGGGAGCGCTTCGCTTCTTTTGTGCTGATACTTCGGAGTACTCTGGGATGCTCTCCGTTGTAGGCCAAGGAACTAAGCCCGGGCGCGAGATTGAAGTTCCTATTGCTCGGACTGAGGATATTCTGGTTCAGCACAATGTGCCTGATCACATTCCCTTTATATCTATTGATACGGAAGGTACTGAGCTGGAGGTTCTCAAGGGAATAGATTTTTCGCGCAGGACGTTTGACTTCCTATGCGTTGAGCACAATCATAACTCAAAGCAGCAAGATGCCTTAGTCGCCTTTATGAAGTTGCAGGGATATGTGGTCACCCAGCCGGAACTCTCCGGAGCAGATTACTGGTTTGTTTCAGGGCAGGGGCGTGCGTCGTCTGTTTCTGCAAAGCAAGACGGTTATGGTGCGCCCTTGTTGGCCGACTAAGACTCAGCTCGCTTTTGCTTTCAGGCTGTTGTCGTTGACTGGAATGTTTCGCCAGCTCTTGTAGAGCGGATGGGCATTTTTCATATGCTCGAAGACCTTCACCATCACAAACAGTGAGGCGAGCTTTGCGAGGTAGGCGAGGATGCCACCCGTAAGCATAAGTGGAAGATTGTTGGTGGTTGCTGCCCAGATCGCTGTGCCTACTGCGATTAGCCCGATGACAAGAAGAGCGAGTGCTTTTTGATGATAAGGGGCTGGAACTGGAACAAACATCCGGTTCAGCCACATTCTCTCACCCAACATCGCTTTTTGCAGCCAAGTTTTTGCGCCAATTGCTTTTTTGCCAAAGGGTGGAATGACCCAAACCCATGCAACAGCTGCAAGTGAAAGGGCTAAAGCCCAGAACCAGCCGAGTGCTGGTTGATACCACAGAGGTGCAAGCAAGGCAGGAAGCACGAGGATTCTTGCCAAGAGGTTTTTAGGCTTGTTCATGCGCGTGAGGGCCGCGCTTTGTGTGTTCAGGTGCCGAACATGTCGAGGATCCCAGCCGCCGATCTTCCGCGGTTGCATTTGTGATAGCTTAGGATCTCCTGCCACGTTGTCCTCCATTTATTTCGTGAGAACAAGCGTGGCGTCGAGCAGACTCACTGCGTGTTCTCTTTATATGCGCACCTTAACATAACTGCCTGGTGCGTCTTCCAAAATTTTTGTGCGGCGTGCGCCCGGTTTGCGTGCTTTTACCTGATTATCATCCTGAGATGTAATCCATTTTTGCCAGTGTGGCCACCATGACCCAGGGGTTTCAGATGCATCTTGCATCCAGTTTTCCAAAGCACCCTCCGGCTTACTTCCTGTCCAGTACTGGTATTTCTCTTTGGAGGGCGGGTTGACGACGCCAGCGATGTGGCCAGAGCCACTCAAAACGTACTCCACGGGACCGCCAAAACACCCGCAGCCTTTGAATACGGATTTTGCAGGTGCAATGTGGTCTTCTTTTGTTGCCAGATTATAGATCGGGATCTGGACATCGCTCAAGTCGAGGTTTTGCCCGGCCAGTTCCATTTCGCCTTTCGCAAGTGCGTTTTTCTGGTAGCAGTTGCGCAGGTAGTATGAGTGGTTGGCAGCAGGCATGCGCGTGCTGTCCGCGTTCCAATAGAGCAGGTCAAACGGGAATGGATCTTTACCGCGCAGGTAATTGTTGACGACATAAGGCCAAATCAAGTCATTGGAGCGCAGCATGTTAAAGGCCGTCGCCATTTTGGAGCCGTCCAGATATCCTTTCTCGCCCATGCGATGTTCAAGAATTTCGATCTGCTCTTCGTCCACAAACACCTTCAGGTCGCCTGCATAGGTGAAATCCACCTGAGTGGTCAGGAAGGTTGCGGATGAAATGCGATCTTGCTCTCCGATTTTGGTAAGGTAGGCGAGGGTAGCAGCCAACAAAGTGCCGCCGACGCAGTAACCAATGGCGTTGACGGTCGTCTGCTGTGTGGTCTTGCGAATGCGCTCCAGAGAGTTGAGAATGCCGTCGCGCATATAATGCTCAAAGCTTTTTTGAGCCTGCGTCTCATCCGGATTGATCCACGAGACTACAAAGACAGTATGGCCTTGATCGACTGCCCATCTGATGAAGGACTTTTCCTTGTTAAGATCAAGAATGTAGTACTTGTTGATCCAAGGCGGAACAATAAGGAGCGGACGTTTGAGAACTGTTTCTGTCGTTGGTGTGTATTGAATCAGCTGGCAAACATCGTTCTGTTCTACGATCTTGCCGGGTGTGACAGCAACGTTCACGCCAACTTCAAACTTGTCCGGGTCAGTCTGACGGATGCGTAGGTCTCCGTGACCGGCCTTGATATCTTCGGCGAGCAACTTCATGCCCTTCACCAGATTGCCGGCGTTGGACGACATGGTCTCGCGCAGCAGCTCCGGGTTGGTGAGGATGAAGTTGGACGGCGACATGGCATTGGAGATTTGCTTTATGTAAAAGCCCGCCTTATGGCGCGTGTGGTCATCCAGTTCATCGGCGCCTTCGGCAAGTTCTTCAGCCCAGTTACTCGTTTGCAAGTACATCTGCTTGATGAAGTCGAAGAAGTTGTTGTCGTCCCACTGACTGTCTTTAAAGCGCTTGTCAGTGTTGGTGGGGACGACGATTGGTTCTCTTTCCTTTCCAGCCATGCGCTGGAGCGTGGAGTTCCAGATGTTCATATATCCAGACCAGAGCTTGGTTTGAGCTTCTATGGCGCGGGAAGGGTCTTTCATCCAATAATTGCCGACCTCAGCGAGTGTCTTTACCACCGCGTTGAGTTCTTCGGTGCCGCCGGATGCCGCTTCGCCTTTTTCGCGAGGCTCCAGATAGGCTGCCAGAGCCTTGCCGCCATTTTCGGCGATCTCGGAGAGGTTCTTGGCAAACTCCTCAGGATTATTGAGGATGTACTGCAACATTGGATTGGTGTCTTCACCGGTCATTTGCCTGCTCAGTCCTCGTATCTGGTGTCTGATTAATACGCGCCAGACCCAATAGTATTTGGTGTGCGTGATCGTGCTCAAAAATATGCCACATACACTCATGCGTAATGGGGCGGTGTCTTAGCCTACAAAAACGGCATAATGAGTATATCCCTAAGAATTTTGACAGGCACGTGAAAATCCATGCTGATTGTCTTAGTCCTTAGGTGGATTCTTAGTAGGTATTTAGCAAGTAAAGTGCTCTTGCGGAACTGTGAGAAGTTTTGGGTTATTCTTAAGTTTTATGGATGAGTTCAACTCTTGAGGAAAACTCGGAATACTCCGAATTCTAATAGTATTTCTTCTTAATATTTATCGGTTATGGTTTGAGTATATCGTGTTCTGTGTTCAGTAAATGACAGTTGCCCTAGAGTAAGAAACTATGTGTTGTTAACAGGGTAATATATGTGGACTACGGATGACGCAACTGCTAAGTGCATTTTTAATAAAGTTATGTGCGCTGCTTTTGTGTCGTCATCAGATAAAACGCGAGGTTCCAGATGTTGCTTAAGTTTCAACGAGTTTGCTGTGCAGTTGTGCTGGCAGGTTTTGTTGGCGGTTGTGCATTTGGCGAATCTTTGACGGTTTACGAGGCCATCGAAAAAGGCAACGGCGCAAAGCAGACTGGTGTGGCTGAACTGCCGCCAGAAGTTTCCAGCGATTTGCTTTCCCCAGAACAGCGTGCGGCTTCTGAAGCCAATCTGCTTGCGATCTCCTCTGAGAGTAAGCGCAGGGCAGGTCTCGGTGGGAGCTTTGAGTCCAGTGCCGAACAGCTGAAAACGATTGCTGGTGAGCAGGCTGGGCAATCTCAGGATGTGCAGGCGCAATAATCTTTCGTCGCATTTTTCATGTGGCGAATACACCTTTAGTTGTGCATTTTGTGTGAAAGCCGTCTAATTTCTCAAGTTGAAATTGTAGATCCCGTTGTTAGCCGCAGAATACTGCGGCTTTTTCTTTGGATTTAAAGTTTCACATCTTCTTTGAAAACTTTAAAAAAATGTCGGTTTTATCCCTCATGAATGATGCGAAAAATGTTCGCACCTGCTAAAAGGCCGTGGAAACTTGGCTGAAATGACTCGGGACCAAGTTTGAACAGAAATCAAAATATAGCTTGAAACGCTAAACTGAAGAAAGTGAGGCTCGCGTCATGGACGACTTTCACAAGACACGCCGGCTCCCGCCATATGTCTTTGAACAGGTCAATCGTCTGAAAGCCAAAGCGCGAGCGGCAGGCGCCGATATTATCGACATGGGTATGGGCAACCCTGATTTGCCTACTCCGCAACATATTGTCGATAAGCTGGTGGAGACTGTTCAGAACCCGCGCACACATCGCTATTCCGCATCCAAAGGGATCCCGGGATTGCGTAAGGCACAGGCTGGCTATTATGAGCGTCGCTTTGGTGTAAAGCTAAACCCAGATACGCAAGTTGTTGCGACACTGGGGTCCAAGGAAGGATTTGCCAACATGGCTCAGGCGATTACCGCGCCGGGCGATGTGGTGCTTGTCCCTAATCCATCCTATCCAATTCATGCATTTGGCTTCCTGATGGCAGGTGGTTCGCTGCGGTCTATCCCGGCAACTCCGGGTCCTGAGCTGTTTGAGGCTCTGGAGCGGGCTGTGGTCCATTCCATTCCGAAACCAATTGCAATTATTCTGTGCTTCCCAGCGAACCCGACAGCAAGTGTTGCTGATCTGGATTTCTATCGCGATGTGGTTGCCTTTGCGCGTAAGCACGAAATCTATGTGCTTTCTGATCTGGCGTACTCTGAAATCTACTTTGGTGATGTTCCTCCTCCGAGCATCCTGCAGGTAGAGGGGGCAATGGATATTGCTGTTGAGTTTACCTCTTTGTCCAAAACCTTCTCCATGCCGGGGTGGCGTATGGGCTTTGCAGTTGGTAATGAACGTCTGATTGCGGCTCTTGCTCGCGTGAAGTCCTATCTGGATTATGGTGCGTTCACTCCAATTCAGGTGGCAGCTGCGTCTGCGCTGAACGGATCAGATGACTGCATTCGTGAAACTCGCGAGATCTATAAGAAGCGCCGTGATGTGCTGATCGACTCATTTGGACGCGCTGGTTGGGATATTCCTGCTCCAGAAGCATCCATGTTTGCCTGGGCTCCAATTCCAGACCAGTTCAAACATCTAGGCTCTTTGGAGTTCTCCAAGCTGCTTATTGAAAAGGCAGATGTGGCGGTTGCTCCGGGAATCGGCTTTGGTGAACACGGTGAAGGTTTTGTGCGTATCGGTCTGGTTGAAAACGAACAGCGTATCAGGCAGGCCGCACGTGGCATTCGGAAGTTTTTTGAAGACGCGGGCAGCAATTCTGAGGAATTGAGCAAATCGGGCGCTTAGGCGCCCGCCCACCTACAGATACTGGGTATTTATGACTGATATTTTGAAAGTTGGCGTTGCTGGTCTAGGAACCGTCGGTGCTTCGTTGGTGCGTATCCTCGAGGCCAAGGCGAATGTTCTTGCTAATCGATGTGGCCGACCTATCAAAGTAGTGGCTGTGAGTGCTCGCAGCCGCTCTAAAGATCGTGGTGTTAATCTGGATGGATTGACCTGGTTTGAAGATCCCGTTGAACTTGCCAAGTTCGACGGGATTGATGTTTTTGTGGAGCTGATTGGTGGTGAAGACGGTCCGGCTGAGGTGAGTGTTCGCACTGCGCTAGAAACCGGCAAGCACGTTGTCACAGCTAATAAGGCGCTCTTGGCGAAGCACGCGGTTGCGTTCTCTCACCTTGCAGAAGCCAAAGGTGTGAGCCTCAACTATGAGGCCGCCGCCGCTGGTGGTATTCCAATCATCAAGACCATGCGTGAGAGCCTTGCGGGCAATGATGTGTCCCGCGTTTACGGCATCATGAACGGCACTTGTAACTACATCCTCACGCGGATGGAGCAGGAGAGCCTGTCATTTGCTGAGTGTCTTGCTGATGCGCAGCGCCTTGGGTATGCCGAAGCTGATCCAACCTTTGACATCGAAGGTTTTGATACCGCACACAAGCTTGCTCTGCTGACCAGCCTTGCGTTTGGTTGTGAAGTGAATGCCGATGCGATCTATGTGGAAGGGATCACTTCCATTACGACTGCTGATATTCGCGCTGCGGATGAGCTGGGTTATCGGATCAAGCTGCTGGGTGTTGCTCAGCGTACTGATACGGGGATCGAGCAACGTGTGCACCCGACTATGGTGCCGAAGTCTTCTGCAATCGCTCGCATTGATGGTGTGTTGAACGCCGTTGCTGTTGATGGTGATGCGGTTGGTGAAGTGGTGCTGGTCGGTCCGGGTGCTGGCGGTGATGCAACAGCATCCTCTGTGATCTCCGATCTTGTCGATATTGCACGTGATGTTTCTCTGCCGGTGTTTAGTCAGTCTGCGACAACACTTGCAGATTATGTTCCAGCGCGTATGCGAGCGCATGAAGGTGGTTATTACATTCGTCTGGCTGTGTTGGACGTAGCCGGTACTTTTGCCACAATTGCGCGCTGTATGGCGGACAAAGGGATCTCACTTGAGTCTATTGTCCAACGTGGACCGCATTCCAGAAATGATAAGGATGGTGTAAGCGATCCTGCAGCACCGCGAAGTGTTATCCTTATCACGCATGAGACCACTGAACTGGCTGTGCGCGAAGCTCTGGATGCGATTGCTGCTGAAAAAGTAACTTCTGGTAAGCCTCAGATGTTACGAATTGAGAACCTGAAATAATACTTCCTCACGTTTAACGTGAAAACAGGACACCCGAGAGGTTTAAATGGCGGATAGTCATCAGGACGCAACTGACGTTCTTGACCGTATTCTGACACTGGAACTTGCACGCGTTACGGAACGTGCTGCTGTATCTGCAGCACGTCTTCGTGGGCGGGGCGATGAAAAGGCAGCTGACCAGGCTGCTGTGGACGCAATGCGCCGCGAACTGAACCAGCTGCCAATCGACGGTACTGTCGTGATTGGTGAAGGGGAACGTGATGAAGCGCCAATGCTCTACATTGGCGAAAAGGTTGGCACAAAAGACGGGCCAAAGGTTGATATCGCACTTGATCCGCTGGAAGGTACCACGATCTGTGCGAAGAACATGCCAAACTCCATTGCTGTTATCGCGCTGGCACCAGAAGGCGGTTTGCTGAACGCACCTGACAGCTACATGGATAAGATTGCGATTGGTCCGGGGTATCCTGAGGGTACCATCGATCTGGATCGCCCAATTCAGGAAAACCTTGCAGCTGTTGCGAAAGCAAAGGGCTGTGAAGTGAAAGACGTAACCGTCTGTGTGCTGGACCGTCCGCGTCACGCTAAGCTGATTGACGACATCCGTGCTACGGGTGCTTCCATCTTCCTGATTGGTGATGGTGATGTCGCTGGCATCATTTACACCACTGACCCTGAAGAGACCGGTATCGATCTTTATGTTGGTATTGGTGGTGCACCTGAGGGCGTTTTGGCTGCTGCAGCTCTGCGCTGTATTGGTGGTCAGATGCAGGGCCGTCTGGTGATCACTCGCGAAGAGCAGGTTGAACGCGCAGGCCGCATGGGTATTGACGATATCAATCGCAAATACACCATGGAAGAAATGGCTGGCGGAGACGTTCTGTTTGCAGCAACCGGTGTGACAACTGGTAACTTCCTGAAGGGTGTGAAGCTGGGCCGTGATAACATCACCACCCACACTGTTGTGATGCGCTCCACGACCGGTACTGTTCGTTTCATTGAAGCGAAGCATACCCAGTTGGAAAAATTCCATCTGGATTGATTTAGCGCTTCCTTCAAGCTAGATAAATAGAGTGGGCGGGTGTGTTGAACACTCGCCCCTTTTGCTTTTATACGAGAATCCGGGCAGTTTCTTTCTATGGTTATGACGTTGGATGCATCCAGTACCGAGCGACGTGTCGTTCTTGGTGTCAAAAAGTCTTTGAGCGCACGTATGTGGCGTGAGCGGCTTGATGATCAGGGGCTCTCACAAGCACTGGCCATTGCTCAAAGAACCGATCTGCCTGAAGTGGTTGGCCGTGTGCTTGCCGGGCGCAATGTGGCGCTGGAAGAGGCTTCCGGGTTCTTAAATCCTTCCCTTAAAGACCTGATGCCGGATCCTTCCAAACTGGTGGATATGGATAAGGCCTGCGCACGCGTTGCAGATGCGCTGCAGGCGGGCGTTAAGATTGCGATCTTCGGGGATTACGATGTTGATGGGGCAACGTCCTCTGCTTTGCTCAAGCGCTACTTGTTGCAGCTTGGAGCGGAGCCGGATGTCTATATCCCGGATCGCATCATTGATGGTTATGGGCCAAATCCAACGGCGATCAATCAGCTTCATGCAGGTGGAGCACGGTTGCTAGTCACAGTAGACTGTGGTTCCACGTCGTTTGAAGCCTTTGAAGAAGCCAAGCGGATCGGACTGGAAGTGGTGGTTCTGGATCACCATCAGGTGGATGAGAGCTTTCCGGAAGTTCATGCTCTGGTGAATGCCAACCGGCAGGATGATTTGTCGGGGCAGGGCCATCTGGCAGCTGTGGGTGTTACCTTCCTGTTCCTTGTTGGTTTGAACCGGGAGTTGCGGCGGCGTGGTGCTTTTGCGCAGCGCGCTGAGCCCCGGCTTATGGACCTTCTCGATCTTGTTGCACTTGGAACGATTTGTGATGTGGTGCCGCTTAAGGGGCTGAACCGTGCTTATGTGGTGCAGGGCCTTAAAGTGATGGCACGGCGTGAGAACATTGGCCTTTCCTGTCTTGCTGATATTTCCCGATTGAGTGGAAAGCCGACGCCGTATCATCTGGGTTACATGCTTGGACCGCGCATCAATGCGGGCGGACGAATTGGCGATTCAGCTCTCGGTATGAAACTGCTTTCCTCTGATGATCGGGCGGAGGGTGAGCGGATTGCAGCGACACTGGAACGGCTCAACCAGGAACGTCAGGCCATGGAAGCTGTGATGCTGGAAGAAGGCGAGGGGCAGGCGTTCCAGAAAATGGAGGTCACTGTTCCTCCTGCCGTGCTTTTGACAGGAGCAGACGGCTGGCATCCGGGTGTCGTTGGATTGATCGCCTCGCGGTTGAAGGAGCGTTACCGCCGGCCTGCTTTTGCGATGGCGTTTAATGAAAAGGGTTTGGGCACTGGTTCAGGCCGTTCAATCATTGGTGTTGATCTGGGCTCTGTGGTTCGTGCAGCTGTTGAGGCGGGTTTGCTTGTCAAAGGCGGAGGGCATGCAATGGCGGCAGGGCTGACCATTGAAAAGGCAAAAGTGCCTGAGTTTGAGGCCTTCCTGAGCGAGCAGTTGAGTGAGGATGTGGAGCAGGCCTCTGCTGACCATGAACTCACTATTGATGGTGTGCTGACGCCTGCCGGTGCAAACCTGAGCCTGCTGGATATACTGGAACAGGCAGGACCTTATGGTGCTTCGCACGCAGAACCTGTCTTTGCCTTGCCATCTGTGCCGATCAAATTTTCCAAGGTGGTTGGGCAAGGCCATGTGAGTGTGACGCTTGGCGGCAATGAGGGAACGAACCTCAAGGCGATTGCTTTTAAAGCTGAAGACCAGCCTCATGGGAAGGCGCTCTTACAAGCTCGCGGCAAGCCCCTGCATATTGCTGGTAGTTTGAGTGTTGATACGTGGCAGGGGCAGGCGAAACCGTCCTTACGCATTATTGATGTGGCAGACCCAACCAGAGGGCAATACGGCGCATAGGTCCGGGCTTTTCGGATTGCTTCAGCCTGCGTGAGATGTTTAGTCTTCTCCATCTAAGGAGGCCTGAACTTGAATATTATCAGGGCCAGAGCGCAGCATATTTCGGAAATGAATGAGGTTATCCTCTCAGCGAAAGGCCATTGGGGCTATTCGCAGGAGATGATGGATGTCTGGCTGCCTGATCTGATCGTTGATGCAGTTGTTTTGGCAAACAGGCATTTCTGGGTCTTGGAAGCTGAGGGCCGGATTGTTGGTGTGTTTTCTATTTCCGTTGATGCAGAGCAACGCAGCGAGCTTGAGGACTTCTGGGTCTCTCCGCAACTGATGGGTAGGGGCGCAGGGCGGATTATGTTTGGCTTCATTCAGAACTGGCTGCAAGATCAGCAGCTTCCAGAGCTGGTGATTGTCTCTGATCCTCATGCCAAAGGATTTTATGAGCGTATGGGAGCGGAGGAAATTGGGTTTCAGCCTTCCCTTCCAGCAGGGCGGAAATTGCCGGTGATGCGATACGTTTTGGAACCAAGGCCACTAAGGACTGTGTGATGGATTTTCGTAGGTATCAAACCGGTGACTATGACGCATGCCTTGAGATCTTTAAGGGGAATGTTCCCAAGTATTTCATGGAGACTGAGCTGGAAGAATACAGCCTGGACCTGAAAAACCTTGATGATCCATACTATGTGGCCGAGCAAGATGGGCTGATTGTTGCTGCTGGTGGGTATTGCCTGAATGCTAAAGGGGTGGGGCTTATTTGGGGTATGGTGCGCCGTGAACAGCACGGTCAGGGGATTGGCAGAGCGCTTGTGCAATTCCGGCTTGCGCGTATTGCAAAGGACTATCCAGATCAGGCGGTTTATATCGATACCTCACAGCATACACGTCCCTTCTACGAGAGAATGGGGTTTGTTGCTGAATCCGTCGAGACGGATGGTTATGGACCCGGACTACATAAGGTGCTGATGAAACGGCCTGCTGTCTTGGCTTAATTTCTTGCGGAAAATATCTACTCCATTCACGTCATTTTCGATGCACTGCCACCCCAAACCTTCATAAAACCGGTGCAAGCTTAGTTTTGCGAAGAGGTAGAGGTGTGTTGTGCCATCGTTTAAAGCGAGTGCCTCCAGTTCTTTTGTGAGCCGGGAGCCGATGGCTTTTCCCTGGTGCTCTGGAGCGACCCATAGGGATGCCAGCCATGGCGCGTATTGCGGGCGTTTGCTCATATCTGAGCGCACCAGCATGACCATACCAAGGAACCCGGTCTGGTCGTGGGCGATCAATGTTGTTGGAATGGTTTCCTCGCTGAGGCTCGTGCGCAGTTCCTCATAAACATCTTCAACCGGAAGGCCTTCTTCTTCCCACCATTCCAGCCACATGCCTTTTGCGGCTGGCTCAAGGAAGTGAGGAACATCAACGAGGTTCGAGATGCTCAGAGTTTTGTGCATTGATTTCTCCAACTGAGCTCTAAATATTTCTCATTAAAACAACAGCATAAAGCACTTACTAAGCTTCAGAATAATCGAATGCAAACGTTATGCATTTCTTGGAGATCTCCAGAGACGATACGCATGCAAAAAGCTAAAGGAGCTTAGCATGCCATCATTATTTTCAAAAATGCAGCGCGTTGTGCTGACTGGATTGTGTTCGACCACCCTCTTGATATCACCAATTGCTGGTGCATCTGCTTGCACGAGCTTTGTTGTTACGGCCAAAGATGACGGACGTGTCTATGGGAGGACCATGGAGTTCGGCTTTGAAACTGAGTCCACTGTTTCTCTGATCCCACGCAATTATGAGCTCACGAGTTCTGGAGAGCTTAATGGGGATAAACAATGGGAAGGGGCAAAGTGGAAAAGCAAGTATGCTGTGATCGGTATGAATGCAATGAAGCATGAGACCGCGATTGTTGATGGTGTAAATGAAGCTGGTCTTGCAGCTGGTGCTCTCTACTTCCCTGGTTTTGCAGAGTACTCTGATGTGAAGGCGAGTGGCGCAGATGATGAAGTTGCACCGATTGATTTTCTCGTTTGGGTCCTATCGCAGTTTGAGACAGTTGAAGAGGTGAAAGAAGCCGTTAAGTCGATCAAGCTGGTCGATGTTGATTTTGCTCCGCTTGGCGAAGTGCCTCCGCTGCATTTCACTATTCATGACCGTTCTGGAAAGTCCATCGTGATTGAGCCCGTCGATGATGGCTTGAAGGTCTACGATAATGAGCTTGGTGTGATGACCAACTCGCCGCAGTTTGATTGGCACTTAACCAACCTGCGCAATTACGTGAACCTGACACCAATAAACTCGGCTGGAAAGAAGTTTCCAGAAGGTGAGCTGCAACCACTGGGGCAGGGATCAGGTATGCTGGGCGTGCCGGGAGATGTAACGCCGCCATCGCGTTTTGTGCGCGTGACGGCGTTTGTGACCACAGCTGAGGAACATGAAACTGCAAAAGAGAACCTCAATGTCGCTGGGCATATTCTGAACAACTTCGACATTCCGAAAGGCTTTGCCCAACCGGAAGCGCCGGATGCGGCCCAGTCTGCGAGCTCTCAGCAAGATGACAACCCAGACTACACGCAATGGTCTGTTATGGCAGATCTGAATGGTGCTGTTTATTATGTACGGAAGCTCAATGCGATGAACTTCAACTCTGTGAGCTTCAAGGACTTCGACCCGGATGGGTCTACGCTAACAATCTTGAAGCCGCTGGTGGCTGACCCGTTTAGCAATCTAGCGGATGCTGCGAAATAAGTGATGCAGGCTGTAAAGAGTCAATCTTTGCAGCCTTCTCTCTGGTCGAGGAGAGAGCCTATTGTTTGTCGCAGGACCAGGTGTTGAGGGACTGCAGCGGGGTGCATGTTCTTATCAGCTATCAATCATGGTGGTGTGTTGCTGAGGGTTTTGTAATTTTTGCTGGCTATCCTATATGCAGTTGATGCGTGTCTGTGTTTCACGCAGTATGTTATTTGGAATAGGGATTTAAGGAGCAGCCATGCCGGATAGTGCAAGTGAAGCGGTGCCTGTTGACCAGCCACGGATCAGACTTGGTCAGGGCCTTGGTCTTGGATTGGCGCTTGGCGGGTTTTGCGGTGTTATTGCCATTTTGACTTCGGCGGCCAGTTCGCACGCGGTCGATAACCAGTATCTGGGTATTATCTCTCAAATCACGATGATGCATGCCGCCGCTTTTGTCGGGCTAGGCGTTGCGCACGGGATTACGGGCTCCAAAGGCATTGCATTTGCCATGCTCTTGCTGTTTGCCGGTGTTGGTTTGTTCTGTGGTGATCTGGCTCAGCGCTTGTTCGTTGGTGAGAAGCTCTTTGACTTTGCTGCCCCAACGGGTGGCATGCTGATGATCCTGGGCTGGCTGTTTGTTTTCTTAAGTGGTCTCAACCGGATGATGAGAGGCTAGCCTTCTTCCTTTGAGTCCCCATGATAAAGGGCGAACCACATGGTCCGCCCTTTTTGATATCTGTTTTGGGTGTCTGATGTTTAGTTGACCAGCCCGCGACCTTTGAGAAGCGGCTCAATGGATGGCAGTTTGCCGCGGAAATCCATATAAGCTTTTGCCGGATCCTGAGATCCGCCTGCTGCGTAAATGAACTTTTCCAGTTTGGCTGCTGTATCAGCGTCAAACGCATCGCCCGTTTCTTCAAAAGCTTCAAATGCGTCAGCATCCATCACTTCTGACCAGAGATAGCTGTAGTAACCCGCAGAATATCCGTCTCCTGCAAAGGCGTGCAGGAGGTGCGGAATGCGGTGACGCATGATGATCTCTTTCGGCATACCGATACCGTTGAGGATCTTCTTTTCCATCTGAGCCGGATCGAGATCGTCGAGTTTATCTTCTTTATGGATTGCCATATCGACCAGAGCAGTTGCCAGATACTCAACCGTTGCAAAACCTTGGTTGAAGTTGGCTGCTGCGAGCAGACGCTCCAGAAGCTCTTCTGGAATGACTTCGCCGCTCTGGTAGTGGCGGGCATACTTTTTCAAGATTTCCGGTTGATCCAGCCAATGCTCAAAGAGCTGGGATGGCAGCTCCACAAAGTCCCGTGCCACGCTGGTGCCGGAAACAAGTGGGTGTGTCACGTTGGACATGAGGCCATGGAGGCCGTGACCAAATTCGTGGAACAGGGTGCGGGCATCATCAAAGGTCAGCAGGGTTGGCTCACCCTCTGGTGCTTTTGAGAAGTTCATCACGTTGACGATGATTGGGCGAACATCATCTTTCAGCTTTTGTTGTGAGCGGAAAGCACTCATCCATGCGCCGGAACGCTTTGAAGCGCGGGCGAAGTAGTCGCCGATGAAGATGCCGAGATGGTCACCGTTTTTGTCAAAGACCTCAAAGACACGCACATCCGGATGGTAGACGTCTTGACCCTTCAGCTCTTTGAAGGTGAGGCCAAACAAACGGGTTGCGGTGTAAAAGGCCGCTTCGATCATCTGATCCAGCTGGAAATACGGCTTGATCTCAGCTTCATCCAGATCATGCTTAGCGCTGCGGACCTTCTCTGAATAGTAACGCCAGTCCCACGGAGCGATCTCAATGTTGTCGCCCTCAGATTGCGCCATATCTTGCAGGTCAGCGGCTTCTTCCAGTGCTCGTGCCTTGGCTGGTCCCCAGACATTGGAGAGCAGATCATCCACTGCATTCGTGTTTTTCGCCATGACATCATCCAGCTTGAATGCTGCAAAGTTTTCGAAGCCGAGGAGTTTGGCTTTCTCATTGCGGAGCTGCACAGTCTCGCGGACGATTACTGAGTTGTTGGTTTTTCCCGGATTGTCACCACGGCTTGCCCAGGCATTGAAGGCTTCTTCGCGCAGGTCGCGACGTTTGGAGAACTGCAGGAACGGCTCAATGGAGGAGCGGGAGAGGGTAATGGCGTATTTGCCCGGTTCACCACGTTCCTCAGCTGCTGCGCTTGCGGCTTTTACAAGGAATTCCGGCAAGCCTTCCAGACCGCTTTCGTTTTCCAAAACGAGTTTGTAAGAGGCCTCATCAGCCAGAACGTTCTGCGCAAAGCTGGTGCCCAAAGTTGCAAGACGCTCGTTGATTTCTGCGATACGGGTTTTGCCACTGGAGTCCAGACCTGCACCAGCGCGATGGAAGATGGCGTAGTAGCGCTCCAACACACGGTCCTGTTCAGATGTCAGGTCCAGCGTGTCCTTTTTCGCCATCAGTGTTTCTATACGCTTAAAGAGGGCAGGGTTCAGGTACTTCTTAGTGCTGTAGGCCGCCAGTTTTGGTGAAACATTGCGCTCGACTTGTTGTAAGGTTTCGTTGGTATCTGCCGAGGAAAGGTTGAAGAACACGCTTGCAGCCTGCTCAAGAGCATCTTCGGCCAGTTCCAATGCTGCAATGGTGTTTTTAAAGGTTGGTTCTTCAGGATTTTGAGCAATGCGATTGATGTTGTCTTCGCCTGCCTTAAAGGCCTCTTCAAATGCGCCCTCAAAGTCTTCCGGCTTGATCTGTGCGAACGGGGGAAGTCCAAACGGGGTTTTCCAGTCTTGCAGAAGAACCTTTGTGGTCTCGCTCATATTAAATATCTCCGATGAAATTCAAAACATAGGCTGGACTCGGGTCATTTAGGAGGAGAGCCAGACTGCTTTAAATGAAATTGTGGACGCGTATTCCCTCAAGGAGGCAATGCCTCTTCATGGGAATGCGCGCTGGAGATGTGAATATGGGTGTTAATTGCAACTGCGTAAAGGAAGCGGGTTGAAAATTCCCCTAATCAATTCTCGACGCAAGGGAAGTTACTGGACTGGGAAGGGCAGCGAGACAGTTGTGAAACCTGTTGCTGTCACTGGTTTTTGAGGGGCAGCAAGTGTCATGACCCAGAAATTCCGGTAGGTGCCGTCTGCTCGGTTTGTGCGCGCTATGCCCATATGGGTGACGTTTTTGTTGAGCAGGTTTTTGTTGTGATCGGGAGAGGTTTTCCAACCTGTCATTGCAGCTGAAATGTTCGCGTAACCTGCGCCCAGGTTTTCTGCGCCTGCAAAGGATTTATAATCGTCGGTCTGGGTGCGACTGATGAGACTGGAAGAAGAATGGCGTCTGGTTTTGAGCGAATCCAGGCGGGCGATGTGATCGGCCATATCTTGCGAGACTTCGCTGAGGTGCGGGTCCAGTTTGATCGGCGGCAGGGAATGCTTCGCCCGCCATGCATTGGTCTGGCGCAATGCTTCGTTTTTGTTGATCGCAATCTGAGACAACTCAACTTTTGAAGTCTCCATCCCCAAGCCAGCGCAGCCAGCAAGTGTTCCTGCCAGCAGCAAGGCAGCAGTTGCCCTTAATTTCAAACGCACGTGTGTAATCCCGAAATGCCCGATTAGTTCATTTCATCTTAGGCATGAAATTTGGCCGAAACTGTACTGCTCGCGAGTAATCCACGTAATTCCCAAGCTGTTTCTTTATTTTGATTGTCCTTAAAAGGAGCGGCTTTGGCGCTTCGATTGCTGGTCGTGCGGAGCAGCGAGCAGTCATGTGAATACCAGTATAGATCGATATAGAGTTGGTTGCTTTATTATAACGTATTGAATTATATATTTTAAAAGTAATTATTGTCAATAAAGTTGACAAAAATACATTTCCCTCATACTTCTGTCCTTCGGATTTTCAGGTGATCTCAAAGAAGAGTGAAGACAAGCCATGAGTTTTAGAAACCTCACAGACTGTCAAATGCTGAAGACACAATTGGAAGGGGCAACTCAGGTGCTCTTCAGCTTTCCAGGGGAGGGTGTTGCTTATGGATTTAGGCCCACCGTGCATTTGAGTGGGGAGTTTTGGGGAATGTGTTCCAGATGATCGGCTGCGTATTGTTCTCAGGGAGCGGCAGTCTCTCAGACCATGTTTTTTTTGGGAGTGTGGAGGGCCTCAAGGCGGTTATGTCTGCGCAAATGAATCTTGCAATGTCTCTGAGTGAGGATGAGGTTGAGAGGTCTGATCAGCAGGCTATTTGGCTTCGTCTGGTGGCGCGCGACTGGCTGGCCCCGATCATTCTTTTGCTTTTGTGTCTGTGCTTGTACCTGCCGGGGTTGATGTCCGTTCCCCCGCTTGATCGTGATGAACCGAGATTTGCTCAGGCTTCCAAACAGATGATGGAGACAGGCAACTACGTTTCCATTCACTATCAAGAGCTGGCACGAAACAAAAAACCTATCGGAATTTACTGGGCACAAGTGGGTGCTGCCAAACTGTTAGGATATGGAGAGCATGCGCCCATTTGGGTTTATCGTCTCCCTTCTGTGATTGGCGCAATTGCAGCTGTGTTGCTGACGTACTGGACTGGGCGAGCATTTTTCCGGGAGCAGGAGGCCTTTTTAAGTGCGCTGCTTGTTACATTAGCTCTCATTTTAAATGTTGAAGCACATTTGGCTAAAACGGATGCAGCGCTTCTGGCATGTGTGATGTTGTCTCAAGGGGCTTTGGCTCGAGTATGGATAGCGCAACAAAGCAAAGCGCTTTGGGCTTCTGCCGTGCTCTTTTGGGTTGGGTTGGCGCTGGGCACCCTTATCAAGGGGCCGATCATTCTTATGGTATGCGGCCTAACCATCCTGTCGTTGGTTCTTTGGGAAAGACGAATCTCGTGGTTGAGAGGACTCGCTCCAATCGCCGGTTTTCTGCTGTTTCTTGCATTGGTCTCCCCATGGCTTATTGCCATTTACATTGAAACAAAGGGTGTGTTCTTCCGGGATGCGCTGGGCAGTGACCTTTGGGGGAAAGTGGGAACCGGGCGAGAGGCTCACGGTGCTCCACCACTCACGCACCTGTTAATCAGTTTCGTTATTTTCTGGCCAATCCCCTCTTTTCTCCTTGTAGTTTTTAAGGGAATTGGGCAAGAATTGAATAAATATTGTTATAGATTCTTGTTGTGTTGGCTGATCCCGTCGTGGGTCATATTTGAATTGGTTTCAACGAAGCTGCCTCACTACACACTGCCGATGATGCCAGTATTGGCGCTGTTGGCGGCAGGTGTGTTGACGACTGGCAGAGCAAAACAGGCCGGCGTTTATTGGCGATATGCCTCGGCGTTTTTATTCTTGCTGGTGCCGCTGGGCATTTTGATTGCTGTTTTTGTTGGGCCTTTGCTGCTTGATCTGTGGCCGTCTCCTCCCGGTGTTGTGCTGTGTGGGTTGGCTGTCATTGCCGCGTTATCAGCCACTCGTAAACTGATTGGCGGGGAGCTTGTTGGAGCATTGCCGACGGTGGGGTCTTCCGCTTTGCTGATGTTTGTCGGTTTCTGGGCATTTTCTGGTCCGGCATTGTCGATCATCTGGATTTCCAGCCGTCTCGTGGAAGTTGTTGAGCAGCTCCCGGGATGTGAGCGGAAAGACGTTGCAACAGTAGGTTTTTATGAGCCCAGCTTCGTATTTTTGCAGGGCACGCAAACAAAATTACTTGGCGCAGAAGCTGCGGCGCGTTTTTTGGCGGATGGAAGCCAGAAAGTCGGAGTGCCTAAGGGGACCTGCAGAGTCGTGCTGGTGGAAGGACGGCAGCTGGATCGGTTTGATGCGGAAGCTCTTCGGTTGGGGATGAAGACTTCGGACGTATCAACTGTATCTGGCCTGAATATCAATGGCGGTAAAGCATTGCTGATACACATTTTTTCTGCGGGTGGGGCGACGTGATGATTGATGACGGCTCCATCGATACCTTAGAGCGTCCAGTTCAGGACGTGGATCAAACAAAAGATAAATCACGCGAAGCGCAACCCTTCAAACGAGATGCCGACAGTGCTGCGTCTTATAAGCAAAGCTACAAGGAAGATGCTCCGCGGGAAGAAAGTTCCACTCCATCAATTGGTGAGCGTCTGATTGAGACCTTACGTGTTGCTGGCAATAATGCGAGACGGCATGTTGGGCAAACCTCTGCAATTTTGAAAAACCGGAAAGCACGGAGCTCTGTTGCGGCTGCTGCTCTTCCTCCACTTTTGAAGCCACAAAATATTGCGGCCTTATTGATTGGGCTGTGCGGTCTGGCGATGGTCTTTCTGGACCACAGTAGCCCGATTTGGGCTCGGAAACTGCCCGTTGCCTATCATGATATTTTCGAGGTCATTACAGATGTCGGCAAGTCTGACTGGATCCTGTTCCCAACGGGACTATGGATTCTAGCAATGATTTTTGGCGGCTGGCAGCGCCTCCCGTTTCGTAGAAAGATGGCAGTGTCGTATCTGACGATATACGGGAGTTATCTGTTCTTTGTTGTCGCTGTTAGTGGGCTGCTGGCCATTGCTCTGAAATGGAATATCGGGCGTGCCCGACCAACCCTTTTTGATGAAATGGGGCCAATGTATTTCGACTTCTTCGCGTGGGAGGCAAAGCTTTCGAGCCTTCCAAGCGGGCATTCGACAACGGCTGGTGCTCTGATCGTTGCTTTGGCATTGATTGCTCCCAGACTTCGGTGGCTGCTTGCGGTTGTGGGGCTTTGGATTGCTGCCAGCAGAGTGATTGTGGGAGCTCATTATCCCAGTGATGTTGTCGCTGGCATTATCATAGGTGGAGCATTTTCTTATTGCTGTGCTCGTTGGATGGCTCGTCGGCGGATCGGGTTTTCATTTGATGATAAAGGCGGTGTGCAACCGATCATGAGCAGTATCTCTGCGGCTTTATGTTTGAGGTCCTGGCGAGCAGCGCGATCTGACAGTTTTTCTCCCGTACAAAAACAATCGGAGACACTCCGGGCTGATTGAGGTCGTTGTCCTTAGCCTGAGCGGAGTTCCGTCTCAGGGTAGGGGTAACTGGAATGACCAAGAATGCTGGTGTGAATGAGATTGACGTTAGCGTCGTTATCCCCGCCAAGAATGAGAGAGATAATCTTCCTCCATTGCTGGATGAAATTGCGGAAGCTTTGAAGGACTACAGGTTTGAAGCCATTGTGGTTGATGATGGCTCTACTGATGATAGTCTTGAGGTTTTGCGCCGCTATGCGTTGGAGCACGGTTTTTTGCGGCTGATCCATCATAAACGGTCTGGAGGGCAGAGTTGTTCTGTGCGTACAGGGTTGTTGCATGCGCGGGGCACGTATGTTGCCACGATCGATGGCGATGGGCAGAATAATCCGATCTATTATCGTGAAATGCTTGAGGCGATGGAGAAGGGTGGTGTGCGTGTTGGTCTTGCTGCCGGGCAAAGACTGGGGCGAAAAGCCAGCCTCTTCAAACGTTACGCTTCCAAAGCGGCTAACAAGTTGCGTGGTGCAATCCTGAAAGACAATACGCGGGATAGTGGATGCGGGCTCAAATTGTTACGGCGTGATGTGTTTTTAAAGCTGCCGTATTTTGACAGCTGGCATCGGTTTTTGCCGGCGCTTGTGATCCGCGAAGGATATGAGGTGGTCCACGTGGATGTGGTTGACCGTGAGCGTGAGCACGGTGTCTCGAAATATGGGATCTTTGACCGGGCGCTTGTCGGAGTTCTTGATCTGTTTGGTGTGTGGTGGTTGCGCCGACGCCGAAAAGTCATTCCTGAAGTGGTGATGGTGACAGATTCGGATGTGTCTCCTGCTAAGGAGGACCATTGATGTTCTCGGGTTTGTATGACTGGTTTTATGATGTTTTCGTCGCTCAATGGGATTTTTGGGTTCTTTGGGGATTTGTCGCGCAATTCATGTTCATGATGCGCTTTATGATCCAATGGATTGCCTCTGAGCGGGTGGGGCGATCGATTGTCCCGGTGGCTTTTTGGTTCTTCTCAATAGGGGGTGGATCGCTCCTTTTGACTTACGCTATCGTCAAGAAGGATCCGGTTTTTATTGCGGGACAGGGGCTCGGATTGATCATTTATTTCCGAAATCTATGGCTTATCTACAAGGAAAAACGCAAGGACCCGAATTTCTAGGCGATTTATCCGCAATAAATGCACCCTGAATACACCAGTATAGCTGAACGCTATTTGCCCATAGGGAAGATAGACTTCCTTGTGGGATTTTCGTAAAATTGCGTATTATTTGTGCAGTGGGATTGTAAAGGTTAGTGTGAAATACGTATTTTTGAAGAAAATTGCTCAGATTATGCGGTCAGTTTTTAAGGTTAGTTTTTTCATTGCGCTTGTAGTCTAAGTAATATTTCCTCTCTATTTCAGTATTGTTTGGATTAATTTGTTTGCTGGTGTATAAATAACTATATTTTGCAATTTTGATTAATGGTTAAAGCGCGTGCAGCTGAGATATAAATTGCATAGAAACTTTGCAATCGCTGATGAATAGCACCTCGTAGACTAACTTATTAATAAAAACCTCTTGACGTTTTTAGAGAAATATCATCGAATGCTTAGCGAGGAGTGGTTGAAGCCAATAGGGGGGCTTTAAGGACATGCGCTGACATGTCTGTCCTGGGTGTTTTTCTTAGAGGAGGAGAACAGCCTGCTACTTCCGGTGATGAATTTTAAAATTGGACAAGAAAAAGAGGCTCCAATTCTATGAAAAAAATGATCCTTCCAGTTGCGCTGGGTGCAGCGTTCGCAGCGACTGCTCTGTCTGCAGCATCTGCCGGCACTCTCGAAGACGTGAAAGAGCGCGGTAAGCTGCGCTGCGCGGTTTCCACTGGTCTTGCAGGCTTTTCTTACACCGACGAAAACGGCAAATGGCAGGGCTTTGACGTTGACTATTGCCGTGCAGTAGCTGCTGCTGTTCTTGGTGATCCGGATGCAGTTGATTTCTCACCAACCACTGGTAAGACCCGCTTTACTGCGCTGGCTTCCGGTGAAGTGGATATCCTGTCCCGTAACACCACATGGACGTTCTCCCGTGATGCAGACCTGAAGTTCACTTTCCTTGGTGTGAGCTACTACGATGGTCAGGGCTTCATGGTGAAGAAGTCTCTTGGTGTTGCTTCTGCTAAAGAGCTGGACGGTGCAACTGTTTGTATCCAGACTGGTACAACAACAGAGCTGAACCTGTCTGACTACTTCTCAGCTGAAGGCATGTCTTACGAGCCGCTGTCCATTGAGACAAACACTGAAGGTCGTGCAAACTACCTTGCAGACGCTTGTGACGTGTACACCACCGATGCTTCCGGTCTGGCTGCTTCCCGCGCAACATTCGAGAACGCGGACGACCATATCGTTCTTCCTGAAATCATCTCCAAAGAGCCTCTCGGTCCGCTCGTCCGTCATGGCGACGATCAGTGGGCAGACATTGGCCGTTGGGTTCTGAATGCAATGAAGATTGCGGAAGAAAAAGGCATCACCGCTGCAAATGCAGACGACATGGCCGCTAACACCAAAGATCCAGAAGTTAAGCGTCTGCTTGGTGCTTCCGGTGAAATGGGTGCATCCCTTGGTCTGGGTAACGACTTCGCTCTCGTAGCTATCAAATCCGTTGGTAACTACGGCGAAATGTTCGAGCGTCACCTGGGCACACAGACCAAAGTTAATCTGGCTCGTGGTTTGAATGCGACATGGACCGAAGGTGGTCTGCAGTACGCACCTCCATTCCGTTGATCTGATTGAGATCTGACAAAAGGGGCGCTGTTGTAAGATGACAGCGCCCTTTTTTCTAAGCATAATAAATAAGGCGGGCTACTTATGAGCACTTCAACCGTACCAGCCGATAATAGCTTCCAGTTTTCGCAACTGTGGCGAGATGCTCGATACAGGTCTTATACGATCCAGATTATCGCGCTTATCGTTGCTCTGTCTGTTGTGATGATGCTCATCGGCAATGCTGTCGAGAACCTCGAAGCACTTGGCAAAGATTTCAATTTCGGTTTCTTATTTGAGCCAGCAGGCTATGACATTGGTCAGATGCTGGTAGAATATACATCCGCTTCAGGACACTGGAAAGCGGCACTTGTTGGCTTGCTCAACACACTGCTGGTTGCCTTCCTGGCTTGCGTGACTGCAACACTCATCGGCGTTTTTGTCGGTGTTCTGCGTCTCTCCAATAACTGGGTCGTCTCCCGCTTGATGGCGGTTTACATTGAAGGCGTTCGTAACGTGCCGCTGCTGCTGCAGATTCTGGCATGGTACGCTGTCTTCATTCATGTGTTTCCAACCCCCAAGCAGGCTGTCAAAGCACCAGTTATTGAAGGGGCGGTTTATGCAACAAACCGTGGTTTCTATGTTCCTGGACTGACCTTCGATGGTGGCTACCAGATTGTTGTTGCAGTTTTGCTCGCTTCCATCGGTGGCATTTTTGTATTCCGTCGTTGGGCGCGTCAGCGTCAGGAAGCGACTGGTCAGATCCTGCCTGTAGGCTACATCACGCTTGGTATTTTGATTGTACCAGCCGTTTTGGCTTATTTCGCTTCTGGTATGCCGATTGGCCTTGATTACCCTGTTGCCGGACGCTTTAACCTGAAGGGCGGCCTTAAAGTTGGTACCCCGCTTATCGCTCTGTGGTTTGCGCTTTCCATCTACTCTGCAGCTTTTGTTGCGGAAATTGTTCGCGCAGGCATCATGGCGATCAGTAAAGGGCAGACGGAAGCTGCGTATGCTCTTGGCCTTCGTCCTAAACGGACCATGAGCCTTGTTGTTCTGCCGCAGTCCTTGCGCATTATCATTCCACCAATGATCTCCAACTACCTGAACATCACCAAGAACTCATCCTTGGCGATTGCGGTTGGTTACATGGATCTGACTGGCACACTGGGCGGTATTACACTGAACCAGACAGGCCGTGAGATGGAGTGCATGTTGCTTCTGATGGCAACATATCTTCTGATTTCACTATCTATTTCAGCAGTCATGAACTTTTACAACGAATCCGTAAAGCTGAAGGGGCGCTAACATGAGTGAAAATAATTTCGCCTTTGTCTCGACCTCTGAAAAGCCTCAGTTGCCACCTCCCCAGGGTACAACTGGTGCTGTCGGCTGGATCCGTGAAAACCTGTTCTCGTCGCCGCTGAACACTATTTTGACGCTGCTCTCAATTTTTGTGGTGTATTCAACCGTGCCGGGTGTGGTCAATTGGGCGTTTGTGGATTCAGTCTGGAATGCGAACTCTCTGGATGAATGCCGGGCACTGACAGAAAATGGTGCTTGTTGGGCCGTTATTCGTGAGCGTTATCATCAGTTCCTGTTTGGTTTTTACCCAACTGAGCTGTACTGGCGTCCGATTCTGGCTTTCGTGCTGCTGTTCCTAGCTCTTGTACCCGCCCTTTGGGATGGTATGCCAAAGCGCAGTACAGCGTTGATGGCTTCTATGGCATACCCATTTGTGGCGTTCTGGCTGATTTGGGGTGGTTTTGGTCTTGAGCCGGTTTCCTCCACTAAGCTGGGCGGTTTGCTGCTGACCATGATTATCGGTGTCTCCGGTATCTCGTTCTCGCTTCCGATCGGTATCGTTCTTGCGCTGTCTCGCAGTTCCAATCTGCCTATTGTGAAGTCTCTGGCGATTATCTTCATCGAGTTCATTCGCGGTGTGCCATTGATCACCTTGCTGTTTGTTGCGCACGTTCTGCTCAACTACTTCCTGCCAAAGGGCGTGAACTTCGATATCGTGCTGCGTGTTGTCATCATGGTGACCTTCTTTGCCAGTGCTTACATGGCTGAGGTCATTCGCGGTGGTCTGGCTGCATTGCCGAAAGGGCAGTATGAAGCTGCGGATGCATTGGGGCTGAGTTATTGGCAGAGCATGCGTCTGATTATTCTGCCGCAAGCGCTCAAAATTTCCATCCCAGGTATCGTGAACACCTTCATTGGCTTGTTCAAAGACACCACACTGGTTTTGATTATTGGCCTTATGGATCCTCTCGGATTGGTTGCGCCAACGCTCGCTGACCAACGTTGGAATGGTATTTTTGTGGAACTTTATGCGTTTATCGCGTTCATGTTCTTTATCTTCTGCTTTGCAATGTCCCGATATTCGATGTATTTGGAACGCAAACTGCATACCGGCCATCGCTAGTCGCCTGGCGCAAGCCAAGAGAAACTCGGAGAAATAAAAATGAGTGACGCAAATCTCGCTGATGTTCAGGCGGACCGCTCAAAAATGCAGATTTCGGATACCGATGTGGCTATCGAAATCAACGGCATGAATAAATGGTATGGTGACTTTCATGTTCTGCGCGACATTAACCTGAAGGTTATGCGCGGCGAGCGTATCGTGATCTGTGGTCCATCGGGTTCTGGTAAGTCCACGATGATCCGCTGTATCAACCGTCTTGAAGAGCATCAGAAGGGCCAGATCGTTGTCGACGGTATTGAGCTGACCTCTGACCTCAAGAAGATTGATGAGATCCGCCGTGAAGTTGGTATGTGCTTCCAGCACTTCAACCTGTTTCCGCATCTGACCATTTTGGAGAACTGTACGCTGGCTCCAATCTGGGTTCGCAAGATGCCTAAGAAGCAGGCTGAAGAAGTTGCGATGCATTACCTTGAGCGCGTGAAGATCCCTGAGCAGGCCAACAAGTACCCAGGTCAGCTTTCCGGTGGTCAGCAGCAGCGTGTGGCAATTGCCCGTTCGCTGTGCATGAACCCGAAGGTTATGCTGTTTGATGAGCCGACATCCGCGCTTGACCCTGAGATGATCAAGGAAGTGCTGGACGTGATGATCGGTCTGGCGGAAGAGGGGATGACCATGCTCTGTGTGACCCACGAAATGGGCTTTGCCCGTAAAGTGGCAAACCGCGTGATCTTTATGGATCAGGGGCAGATTGTTGAGCAGAATGAGCCTGAGCCGTTCTTCACCAATCCGCAGCATGAACGTACTCAGCTGTTCCTCTCCCAGATCCTCAATCACTGATCTGGACAGAGTTCCCAATTCAAAGCCTCGCTGTTTCAGCGGGGCTTTTTTCTTGTCTGCTGTCTGCCGTTTTCACAGTTTGCCTGCCGCCACGTCTTTCCTTGCAGAGCAATGGCTCTCAACAAGGAAAAGTAAAAATGGCAGAATTTGACCTCTACGAAGGTATCGTCCAGCATTCCCCTAAATCCTGTGGTGCTTACTGTGTGAACGCAGCTCTTGCTCAACTGGGCTTCATGCCCAAAGCGACTGATGTCGATACGCTCAACGCAGCCGATCTCACCAAAGGTTATGATGTCACAACCGATCCAGGGCGCATTAATTTATGGCGGCTGAGTCATTTGATCTATCATCGCTTGCAGATTGCTGAGGTGGTGACGACGCAGACTTACAAAGTTTCAGGAAATCTGGAACTTGATCTCACAGCTTCGCCAGGTCCAACTGCACTTTATAAAGAAAATGACGGAACAGTTGATTTGGAGAACAGCCCTTCGGGTATGGTTGCTGTTGCGAAAACTCTTGCCCCGGGTCTGGCAAAGAACATTACTTATTACACTGCATTCGGCAAAGGCTTGTTCAACAACTTCAAAGTTCTGAATGCGGCTGGTGGTTATCTCTTCAATCGTGAGGAAGACCTGATTCAGAACAAGCTCGGCAAGACTGTGAGCCTGTCCAACGTGACCAGTATTCCGTTCCAGACCAATCAGGTGAACCTTATTCTGGTGCAGTATGCGGGCACCAATACGATGCATTGGGTTGCTGGTACGCGTCATCTGACGGATACGGATAAGGCCATGATTTATGATCCTGCGACAGGTGATGTTCTGGAGATTGCGACCACCGGTAACTTCAAACCGCAGACCAGCTCTTCCGCAAAGCCAGCGACACAGATCGGCCCGAACTCCTACGAGTTTCCAGGCATCTGGATACGGTTGGGTGCTTAATGTATCTGCCTGCTATAATATGATGTTGCAGAGTTACAAAGCCTGTGCGCTTCTTACTGCGGCGCGCAGGCCTCTGCGTTGGGCGCCGGGGCTGCTCCATGATTTTAGGAGGAAGTCGCGGATGTCGGCGTGGTGGGCTTTGGTGAACTGAGCAGTTTCCAGTGCATCTACGATACGGGAGGTGCGGATACCCTCGTTGGCTGCGTAGGCGATCTGGTCTGGGTGTCTGCGTGCGTTTGCCCGGCTGATGGGTTGGCCGTTCTTGCCCAGAATGTCACCTTGTGTGTTGGTTTGCGGGATTGCCATGTGGTGTACGGCGACGACCTCCCAGCGACTGTTAAAGACAGGGGAACCGGAGCTTCCTTTTTGCGTATCGCCGGAATACCAGCAAAACATGTGTGCATCAGTTCCATTTTCAATATGAAGAAGGTGGTTGTTATGGACGACCACGGCTTTGTTGCGTCCAAGGGGATGCTGAATGATATTAATCGGATCTCCCTTCTTGATTTTGCCTTGCTGACGGATGAGGGCGTGCCAGCCATAATGGTCCAGTGGAATGAAGCTCGGGTCTTCGTCCACGACGGCCGCGATGGCTATGTCCAGTTCTTCGTTGGCCCAGAAAAAGCGGTCTGGTTCGATGGAGCAGATTTTCGAGGGCGTCTGATTGCCGATGCGGTTAGCTTCTGCGCCGAGCTCGAAAAAGTGCTGGCGTGCTTCGTGCTCATTGGGCAAAACATGGTGGTTCGTCATGATGAGACCGTGCCCAACCAGAAAGCCGGTGCCGAACCTAAGCCCTTCAACATGCTCAATTCTGCCAACTGAGCGCGCGGCATAAAGGCCGTATTCAAAGAACTCGATTGGGAGGAGGTCGTTGCGCGTGCCGATCAAAGCTTCCTTGCCCAGTCTTGAGAGATCCTGCACGTCTTCCTCAAAGATTGAGGGCTGCGCAGAGATGGCGCAGCCTTCTGATAAGGCGAGTGTGGCCTGCCGTTTCTGATAGAGATTCAAGCGTTCCCGGCTATCTGTTTCCGCTTGTGTACCTGCAAGAATTGCACTGCGTGTTTTGTTTAAATCCCCCAGACGGCTTTGTAATCTATGAGTCGCTTTTTCAAGTAATACATTGTTTAAGTTTTGTAATTTAAGGGTCATGAAAAGTACCTTTAAATTGTTATCTGCATATGGCAAGCTTAATCATAAACTCACCTCTTGTGTAAAGTTTATCTGTAAATCTAGGAGGGGGAATACTATGAAAATTACATATGATGAGTTTTTGAAAATTGCTCGGGACCCAAGTGTCCCAGAGGAACAACTTCTAAAATACTGTGATGTGGTTGAGCATTCAGGTGCATTTGACATACAGTTCAAGATAAAGCCTGACATGGTGCAGATGACTGAGGCTGATCAGGAGTTTGAGAATGCTCTTCAGATCGGCAATTGGGCATCTCGTATCCGGCGGTATTGGCGGTTCAAAGATGCGCTCAGGGATCATCCAGAGCGGCCAATGCTGATTTCTGAGGGAGACAGCTGGTTCCAGTTTCCGATCCTGATTGATGACGTCATTGATCATCTCAGCGCACACTTCAACATTTACTCGTTAGACGCTGCCGGGGATACGGCGCAGAACATGGTGTATGGTGCGAACCGGGCGCGGCGGCGTGAGTATCTCTCCGCGCTGCTTGAATACAAGGATCAGGTGTCCGGGTTCCTGTTCTCGGCTGCCGGGAATGACGTGATCGGCGAAGATCCGGATACCGGTGTTGCAGTGCTCTTTGACGTTTTGAGAGACTTTAACGGCGATATTACTGATGTGGAAGGGCACATCGACCGTGTGGTGTTTGATGAGAAACTTGCTTTCCTCAAGGGGGCTTATGAGCGGGTGATCAGCGATATTCGCGGTGTTGCCGAGCTGCAGGAGATGCCTGTCTTCGTGCATGGATACGATTACGTGTTCCCATTCAGATGGGAGGGAGATACGCGTGATCCGCTGCATGCGGCTCAGGATGAGTGGCTGGGTGAACCACTGTCAGACCGCAATATTCCGAGCGTGCTTGGACGTAAGATCATCAGCGCAATGCTGGATGAGCTCTATGCTATGCTTGATGGTCTGGCGGCGAGCGATGACAATGTCATTGTGGTTGACTGCCGGGGGGCCATGCCAAACCTGACGGATTGGGTGGATGAAATCCACGGCACGTCTGATGGATTTGCGAAGGTAGCGAGCCGGTTTAAGGCTGCTATTGATCAGGCCCTCGTGGTGCAAGGTGCCATGACCTGATTTGAATGGGTGAGTGAGTGACTGTAAGTGCACCGGTGTTGAAAGCCGGTGCACTTTCTATTTGCCGATGGGCGGCATGATTTGCTTTGTTTGCATGCAGATGTCATGCAAGAATTTGCTCGATGCCTGCTTTTGCTGTGCGTTCCAGTTCGTCTCGCGAGGTGCCGGACCGGGCGCGCAGGGACAGGCCGTTCAGCAGGCAGCCCAGCAGGTGACCGGTGATTTCAGCGGTTTGTTTGGGCTGGATTTTCCGGTCTTTGATCGCCGCCTCAACGGTTTCGCGCATGGTCTGGTCGATCCGGTCGAGGACCATTTTCAGGACTTCTTTGATCTCTTCATCTGCACCTGCTTCAGACGGGGCTGTGCAGGTGACGAAGCAGCCCATCGGGCCGCCGTCACTCTTTGCTTTGGGCCGGTAGATCTCCATGGCTTGCATGAAAACCTTCTCCAGGCCCCGTGAAATCTCTGTCTCAGACAGGATGGCTGCTTCGGTGCGTTTGCCCATCATTTCGGCAAAGTGCTCCAGGCACTTGATGTAGATGTCCTTCTTGGAGCCGAAGGTGGCGTAAAGGCTTGGGCGGTTGATTTTGGTTTCTGCGGAGATCTGATCCAGACTGGTTGCCGAGTAACCGTTTTTCCAGAAAATCTGCTGAATTGTGGTCAGCGCTTCGTCTTTGTCAAAAAGGCGCGGGCGTCCGCGTGGGCGTGATGGACTCATTTATGTACTGCTTCGCATAAAAATATTGAGCTCTAAATATTGATGCGATACGGTACATAATTATTTTTGTTTTTGGAAGAGCGAGTTATGTCTGTGACAGCAAAGGATTGCAGAGCCTCTGAGCGCGTGATGGGTAGCCTGAATTGGGGCAATCGCGACGGGGCGTACAGCAAGGGGCGGCTGACGCCTCTGGAACATCTCAAACTGGTTGGCAATCTGGTGCGCACGCAGTTGGTTGAGCTGGGTGACAGCGTGAAAGACCGGTTGGGCTTGTTGTCGCCGGTTTCTTCTGGGCTGGAAGCGCTGCTGCCTGTTGAGACGGGATTGGTGCGCGATAGCCTTGATTTTGCTGTTGAGACGCATGATGCGAGATTGCTGCATCACAGCTGGCGGACCTATCTGTTTGGCGTGCTGCTGGGGGAGTATGCAGGTGTGCCGTTTGATCGGGAGCTCTTGTTCTCAGCGGCGATCTTGCACGACAGTGGATTGATCAATGATCGTGAGATCCAAGTGCATGAGTGTTGCTTTGCGATCTCTGGGGCTGAAGTGGCGTGCAATCATCTCTCCAGTTGTGGGCATGATGCTGATACGGTGCATAGGGTGGGCGACGCGATTGCGCTGCATCTGAATGCCTATGTCTCAGCGCGGGCGCATGGGGGTGAGGCGTATCTGGTGAACCGAGGGGCGATGTGTGATCTGTTTGGTGCAGGGCATCGCCGTCTTGCCAAGTCCAGCGTGGATGAAATCATGCACAAGCACCCGCGTGATGGGGTGATTGAAGCGTTGGAGTTTGAAACGGCACGCCACCTGAAAGGCACGCGGCCTTATGTGTTGACCAAGCTGACAGGTGGCAAAGCGCCGAAGACTGCGTTTGATATCTATGGCGTATAGCGCCGTCTAAAGCACCAATGAGAGCAGCTTTTGAACTTCGGTGTGCTGCTGTTGCGTGTCTTTGTACTCGCCGCAGACACGGCCAATTGCGACGTGGATCATGAAAGCGCGGACGGAGACTGCGCCGAGTTTTGGATCAATTGCTCGAATAGATTTGTCCTGCTGGCCCTTCTCAACACTTGCTTGAAAGAGCGCATCAATGCTGATTGCGACATTGATGAAGTTTTCCGCTCTGGTGCCTTTTTCCCAACCAGCAACATCGATGAAGATGCGCAGGAATTCTGGTTGTTTTTCAAAGTATTCCAGAATTCCCATGAGAGATTGATTCAATACATCCCGCCCATTGAGGGGGCTACTTTCTGCTGCCTTGTGAAGACTGTCCACGCAGGCTTTCAGCTCCTTCAGGCCGATCTCGGCAAACAGTCCCAGCTTGTCGCCGAAGTGGGCGAAGAGCGTGCCTTTGGAAACGTTGGCTTGCTCGGCAATGCTCTCTGTGCTGACCGCATTGAAATTGCCTTCATTGAACAGGCTCGTTGCCGCCACCAAAATGCGCTGGCGGGTTTCCTGTGCTCGTTTTTGTTTGCCCTGAAGCATGGTTCCCTCAATCTGAATAATATGACTATGGTCAAAAAAATAAATTGACTACAGTCATATTTTGAAAATAAGTTGACCGCAGTCAAATAAATGGAGTTTCCATGACAAACAGAATTTTTGTGTTTAGCGGTCATCTCGGAGAGGATCGCCTTGGGCATGTGCTGGCTGAAACATACGCTGAAGCTGCACGTCAATCCGGAGCGGAGGTTCGTGTAATGAACCTGAGCACTATGAGCTTTGAGAGTGCGCTGTTCTCAGGTGATTTCAAAGGAGATCAGGCGCTGGAACCGGATGTGGCTGCATTTCAGGAGAACCTGAAATGGTGCAGTCATTGGACGCCAATTTATCCGCTATGGTGGGGTGGTATGCCGGGGCCTATGAAGGGGCTGCTGGATCGGGCCCTGCTGCCGGGTGTTGCCTTCCAGATTGTGGAAGGGGAAGAGCTGCCTGCCAAACTGTTCAAAGGCCGCAGCGCACGTGTGATCATCACCAGTGATACAGCCGCGCATTATTATGAAGAGCTTTATGACTGTGCGCATGACAAGGTGATGGGACGTCAGATTCTGGACTTCATCGGGTTTGAGGAGCACAGCTTCAAGATGTTCTCGCCAACCTATCTGGCGGGTGAGGACGAGCGCGCTGCATGGATTGCGGAAACTGCTGAACTTGGCAAACAAGATGCGCTTGCAGTGCAGGACGTGTTGGCTGTGGCGTAAAGAAAAGCCCTGCAGGTCAATGACTTGCAGGGCTTTGTTGCGAATGTGAATCTGGTTTAACTCAGGCTGGTTCGCTGATAACTTCGGTCTTTGAACTTGAGCCCCATTCGGTCCACGAACCATCATAAAGTGCGTTCTTAGTGAAGCCTACTTGCTCCAGAGCAAGGGTGATGACAGCAGCTGTTACGCCTGAACCGCAAGAGGTGATTACCGGAGTGGTGGCATCGACGCCAGCTTGCGCAAAGATGTTCTGCAGGTCTTCCTTAGAGCGCAGCTTGCCATCGTTCAGCAGCAAGCCAAACGGCAGGTTCAGAGCACCTGGCATGTGGCCGGCGCGCACGCCTTCGCGAGGTTCCGGTGCCAGTCCTTTGAAGCGCTCTGGTGCGCGTGCGTCAAGCACAAGGTGGCTGCTGGTTTCCAAGGCATCCTGCACCTCGTTGAGGTTGCGCACCATGTCGTTGTTCAGCATGGCTGTGAAGTGGCGTTCCATGCGGGCTGGCACTTCGTCAGAGACCGGATATCCTTCTTCCTTCCAGGCAGGCAAACCGCCGTCCAGCACGAAGACGCTTTTTACACCAAAGGCGCGGAACATCCACCAGACGCGGGCTGCGGAGAAAATTCCCATGCCATCATAGACAACGATGGTCTGGCCATCGCCAATGCCCATCTTGCGCATTTTGGATGAGAATACATGTGGCTCTGGCATCATGTGCGGGAGTGGAGAATTCTGGTCGGACACGTCGTCAATGTCCATGAACAGTGCGCCGGGAATATGCTCTTGCTCGTATTCCTTTTTGGCGTCGCGCTCCATGGCAGGCAGATACCAGGAAGCATCAATGATAACTACATCAGGAGCATCAAGGTGGTCTTTGAGCCAGCTTGTCGAAACAATCGGGTCCTGTGCCATGTTTTAGTCCTCCAACTGGATACGGACGCGTCTGTTCTGACGGCCTTTTTTCTCTATCTTAGTGATGACAGCTTTGCCAATCTGTGCGGTTTGCGACACGTGCGTTCCGCCGCATGGCTGCAAATCAACATCTTCCCCAATTCTTATCAGCCTTACCCGTCCGCTGCCCATAGGTGGTTTTACACTCATGGTTTTAACAAGGCCCGGGTTTACTTCCAGCTCCTCGTCGGTGATCCATTCCTGAGTGATGCCATCATCGCCTGCAATGAGGTCTTGCAGCTTGCCTGTCAGCTCTTCTTTGTCCAGTGCAGCCTCTGGAATGTCAAAGTCCAGACGGCCTGTGCCATCGCTGATCTGGCCACCGGTGACGGGGAAGGGCAGCACGACGGAGAGCAGATGCAAAGCAGTGTGGACACGCATGCGCTTGTAGCGGGTTTCCCAGTCAATGTGCGCAGTAATCTTTGCGCCGCTGGTCAGCCCTGCGGGAAGCTCGGTGCCATCAGCCGGCACATGCACAATCTGGCTGCGATCTTTGGAATAAACAGCTGTTGCAATTGGAATGCGGGTGCCATCTTCCAGCTCAAGCGAGCCGCAGTCCCCCGGCTGGCCGCCGCCATTGGGGTAGAAGCAGGTCCGGTCCAGAATGATGCCACCTTCCGGAGTGATTTCGTTTACAGCGGCTTCGCTGCTGCGCAAGTAAGCATCTTCACGGTACAAATGTTCGGTCATGGGATAATCTCAAATGGATTGGACAGGTGCGCCATGAAATGAATTGGCGCACCTTTAACTGGTGATCTTAAGCGGTGGTGCGTGCGCTGAGCAGCTTCACAGCGAAAGCTGCCATGATGCCGGCGAAAGAATAGTCGAGGATGCGCATCACCCGCGGTGAGCTGCGCAGGAACTTGGAGACAGCAGAGGCCCCAAACACCATTACCAGACTGCTTGGCACGTTCAGCAGAATGAAGAAGAAGCCAAGGAACAGCAGTTTGGAGGTTGCGTATGGATCAGATGCGGACACAAACTGTGGCAGGAAGGTTACGAAGAACAGCACAACTTTCGGGTTGAGCAGGTTGATCGTGACAGCCTTAGCCCAGATGGCTCTTGGTGTTTCGCGGGATGCTTCGCCTTCTTCCAATGAGAGGGCTGAGCCGTTGCGCAGGATCTGGAAGGCCAGGTAGACCAGATAGAGCGCGCCCACTGTTTTGAGGATCTGGAAGGCGAACTCAGATGCAGCGAGCAGCGCGGAGATGCCAACGGCTGCCAGAAACGCATGGATCATGATGCCGTTTGTTGCGCCGATGATCGCAACCAGTCCCGCTTTGCGACCTTGTGTGAGCGTTTTGCTCATGAAGAAGGTCATGTCCGGTCCAGGAGTAATGGACAGGATGAAGGCAGCAAGGGTAAAGCCCGCCATCACACTTAGTTCAGGCACAAAATACATGCGAAAGGCCCTCTGGGTTATTATTCTCAATTGGCCCTAACGTATTTTACTGCCCCCGCGCAAGTCTACTGAACTGTCCTCATCAAAAACTAAAGTATTGGTGAGAACAGACGGGCGGCTTGGGCGAGGACGCGGAAGGCGTAGCGGCGGTTGTTGAGTTCGAGGCGATCTGTTTGACGAGCGCCTTTGAAATCCTGTTGCAGCATCTCTTCGGTTTTCCTGATCATATTCTGGCCCGTGAACCAGAGGGTGATCTCGAAGTTGATGTTGAAGGAGCGGTTGTCGAAGTTGACTGTGCCGATGCCTGCCAGTTCCTCATCGATGAGGATGACTTTTTCGTGCAGGAAGCCTTCCAGATAACGATAGACCTTGATGTCATGGCTGGCGAGGTTATCTGCATGGGCGTAGCTGGCGAGCCAGACGAGCCAGTGATCGGCTTTCTCCGGCAGGAGGATGCGGACGTCCACACCGCGCAAAGCTGCTGCGTAGAGGGCTGTGAGGACCTCGATGCCCGGTACAAAGTATGGGCTGACGATCCAGATGCGGTCCTTGGCTCTTGAAATGCTCTCCACGAACGTGATGGCGCAGTCTTCCTGAATGTCCGCCGGGCCTGTTGGCATGACCATGACGCTTTCCCCACCCGTTTGGGAGAAGGTGGAGGGCAGCTCCAGCTGTAATGTCTTGCCCGTTGCAAATTGCCAGTCTTCGCTGAAGGACAGTGTGGCTGCCAGTGCTGCAGGGCCGGTGACTTTGACGTGGGTGTCTCGCCAGTGGCCGAACTCCTTGGACAGCCCCAGATACTCCTCACCGATGTTGTGACCGCCGATCCAGCAGTGTTTGCTGTCTGTGACCACGACTTTGCGGTGATTGCGATAGTTGAGGCGCATGGGGCCGAGCATGCGCATAAGGCGGTGGCGTCTGTTGAAGGCGCTGACGCGGACACCAGCGTCCTGCAGGCGCGTGAGGTACTGTGTGGAAAGGGAGCGGGAGCCGATGTCGTCGTAAAGCAGACAAACGTGCAGGCCCGCTTTGGCGCGTTCTATCAAGGCATCTGCCAGTTCCAGTCCTGCGCTGTCTTCGCGGATGATGAAGAACTGGACAAGAACATGCCTTTCGGCGGTGCGGATGCCTTCAATGATGGAGGCAAACATGGCTGGACCATCGATGAGCAGGTCACACTGGTTGTTGGCGAGAAAAGGCACCGAGGCTACACGGGTGTGCACAGGCCACTGGGTGTTGGCTGCGCTGTCTACATACGGTGTGTGACGATTGAGGACGTCTGCTTCGATCTGGGAGATATCATCGCGGACCTCGATGTAATCATCCAGCCGCTTCCATGCGAAGACGAAGTAGAGCGGGACCGTTGGCATGGGGATGAAAAACAGAGAGAGCAGCCAGGCAATGCTGCCTTGCGAGGTGCGCGAGTACATGATCTCGCGAATGGCGCAAATGACTGCCAAAGCATAGAAAAGAACACTGAAAATTGCGATCAGGGGAAGAAGGCTAAATGAGGATTCCAAGCGCTACAACTCCTGTAATGCGAGGACCTACTTATAGCTGTGCCAAGAGGAATGGTCAAAACCTCTTGGCGTATTGTGCAGTTCTTTCCGTTAAGGTCAGGCAGCTTCAAATGGAATGGCGATTTCGGACTTGCGTTCCATCCATTCTGGCACTGGCAAACCTTTTTCGCGCAGGAAGGTCGGGTTGAACATCTTGCCCTGATAACGGGTGCCATAGTCGCACAATATGGTGACGATGGTGTGGCCGGGGCCGAGTTCTTTTGCCAAGCGGATGGCGCCAGCGACGTTGATGCCGGAAGAGCCGCCAAGGCAAAGGCCTTCGTGTTCCAGAAGTTCGAAGTTGATCAGCAGGCCTTCTTCATCAGAAATGCGGTAAGGGATGTCGATCGGTGCATCTTCCAGATTGGCGGTGATGCGGCCCTGACCGATGCCTTCCGAGATGGAGGAGCCTTCAGATTTCAGTTCGCCGTGGGCGTAATAGTTGTAAAGCGCTGCGCCGTGTGGGTCTGCAAGGCCGATCTTGATGTTCGGGTTCTTTTCCTTCAGGCCGATGCCGGTGCCGGCAAGCGTGCCGCCGGTGCCGACTGCACAGATAAAGCCGTCCACTTTGCCGTCGGTCTGCTGCCAAATCTCCTGAGCGGTGGTTTCAATGTGGCCCTGACGGTTGGCGGTGTTATCAAACTGGTTGGCCCAGATGGCGCCTTGCGGGTGGGCTCTGTTCAGCTCTTCAGCAACGCGCTGCGAGACTTTGATGTAATTGTTCGGGTTCTTATAGGGGACAGCCGGAACTTCGATCAGCTCGGCGCCTGCGATACGCAGCATGTCTTTCTTTTCCTGAGACTGGGTCTCCGGAATGACGATCACAGAGCGATAGCCCAGGGCTCTTAAAACCAGCGCGAGGCCGATGCCGGTGTTGCCAGCCGTGCCTTCCACGATGATGCCGCCGGGCTTGAGCGTGCCGCGTTTGACTGCGTCATTGATGATGAAGAGCGCGGCGCGGTCCTTGACGGACTGGCCCGGGTTCATGAACTCGGCTTTGCCGAGAATTTCACAGCCGGTTCGCTCGGAGGGGCCTTTGAGGCGAATAAGTGGAGTGTTGCCGATGGCTTCGATGGCAGAGGCGCGCGTATCCATAGTTTCTCTCAAATAATTCGTATGACCAAAAATCAGAATGCGGGTGTTTACCCCTTTTGAGACCACGCTACTGTGCTGACCTCACGAGAACAAGAAATGGGCTGCCAAAGGGTGCGTCAGACTAGGATATTATTCTCTTTGCAATTGCGCATGAGAACAAAATTGCTCACGGGGTGCGTGGCTTTCGAATGAGTGCGCTAAATGCGATTTGAGAGAGTATCGATTTGCGCGCAGTCCAGTCTTCGTCAGGATCTGCTTTCCAGCCAGGTGATGGCATCCTTGGTGGCTTTCCAGAGGATCTCGCCGTTCTCACCTGCGCGTAGCATGAAGGAGTTATGGACTTCCTTCGGGACGGGCTGCACTTCCAGCAGGTTCACCTGCGTATCCAGCGCCGGGGCAAAAGCTTCCTTGCGGGTGATGACAAAGCGCTCATCAGTTGGCACGCGGGACTGGTCTTTCTTCAGGCTGGCAGACTGCAGTGCTTTGTTGTGAGTGGCAGGTTGCATCACGGTGACGGCAATGGCTCTGCCATCTGGCAGCAGATGCGTCTCGTTTTGCTGGACCTCGGAATTGTAAATGACCTCGCCGTGGGTATCGATCAACTCGACCCACAGGGTCTTGCGGCCCTCAATTTCCACCTCACCAACCCAGATGGACAAATCACTCTCTAATGGATCGGCGTAGGGAGTTTTGGAGGGCGGAGCAACGGTGACGGCCAGATAATCCTCTGGCATGGCGTAGGTGTTGCCATTGTCGGATTTTTCGATGAGCTGAGGGCCTGATGTTGTGGCAGGCGCGGAGGCGGGGGGCGTTTCTGCGTGCGAAGGCGCAGCCAAAGCGAGTGGCGCAGCGATGCAGGCGGCAAGAAACCCTGATCTTGTGAGATGCAACTTGAAGGTTTGCGGCAGACCGCAGGATGGCAACAGACTACTCATTTATGGCTCCCTGACTTTTACGCAGCAACTTTCCCAGAGGGGGCGCCTTATTATGTGCACTTCACTAGTCATCACTTAGTAGTGATTATGATAATATGCACTAGATATATTAGAGGTATACGCATTTACTTAGAGTATCTATGCCATAATAATTGTATATAAATTATGTTTCGCGTATTTATACTTTCAGGTTATTTAAATGCTATTATGTAAAATTTTCATTGTGTTGATTTGCTATAGGATTTGGATAGAACTGTGATGTAGATCGCAGTTTGTGCATATGGCAAAAAAATCTAGTATTTTTCCGCATGAGCTAAGCTTTTGAAAGAACAGCGCTTCATTTCGGCCAATTTTTTATGGGTGCCAAGGGCCATTAGGCGGTATTTGAGCTCGTTGCTGATATGCACAGCTCTCCCAACTTATGAACTCCCTGAAAATTGAAGGAGCCAGAGCTGCGTCAGTGGGTGGCCATGTGCAGGATCAGGGTGAGTTTTAGCGCAAAATGGAACGCCTCCGCTTTTGTGCGGAAGAGAGTTCTACCCAAATGGACTTTATGTCTTCGGCCAGCGGCACTTGATAGTGCTGCACCTTCGCTTCGCGTGAACATGGTTTTCTACCCATCATTTTTCTTGTTTTCTGGATAGACGCGCACGCACGTGTTTTGTGAAGAGAAGAGCTGTTTTAAGAAGAAGGGGAGGATAAAGAGAGAAGTATGGCTCCCCGGGCCGGATTCGAACCAGCGACCAAGCGGTTAACAGCCGCTTGCTCTACCACTGAGCTACCGGGGATCATACTATGTTGCCATTGGCGGCGATCGATAAAAGAAGTGGCTCCCCGGGCCGGATTCGAACCAGCGACCAAGCGGTTAACAGCCGCTTGCTCTACCACTGAGCTACCGGGGATCACGATGATCTTGCCGTATGGCTGCAAACGAAAAAGGATGGCTCCCCGGGCCGGATTCGAACCAGCGACCAAGCGGTTAACAGCCGCTTGCTCTACCACTGAGCTACCGGGGATCATGACACCCTTGCGAGTTTGCCTCGCCGTTTGCGTGAGGAGGCTTTTACAGAGGCATGTTGTGTTTGCCAAGTCGTTTTTTGCGTATTTTTCGATTTGTGGACAGTTTCTCTATTTTTTTATTGAGATATCCAAGGGGGTTAGCCAGAAATCTCCAAAAACCGCGGATTTTGCGGGTTTGATTTTCCGGTGATGTTGGAATCCTCACAAAGACAATTGACAGGAGAGCTGATTGCGCCCCACACTTAAGGCCAGAACTCCAGTTTCTTTTTGTTCCGGCTCAGGCTTTGGAATGACAAGATTAAACGGGAATGCGGTTCCATATATTATGGAGACAAGCCGCAGCTGCCCCCGCAACTGTGAGCGGTGAGACCTTAGCGAAAATCCCACTGGCCTTTTAAGGGCTGGGAAGGGGCTATGGTCGGTTGAGCCGCAAGCCAGGAGACCGGCTGGAGATATGATTTGACATAGGACTGCTGTCGGGTGGACGGCGAGAGGTGCTCATGACGCATATTTTCCTGTCTCCGTGCGAGACAGTTGCTGTACTTTCATATTCTTTGACTGAAGCCCCGGCTTCTTTGCGCTTGCTGACCAGCTAACCCAGATGGCTGAACAGAGAGGCGACCTTGGTGTTCGCCATTGCCTGGTTACGGGTGGAGCTCGTTCCGGGAAAAGCGCATATGCGGAAAAGCTGGTTATAAGCAGCGGGCGACGCCCGACTTATATCGCGACAGGCCAGGCCTTTGACGGTGAAATGGAGGAGCGTATCGCGCATCATAAGATGCAGCGGGGCGACCTTTGGGACACTGTTGAGGAGCCGCTGGAGCTTGTGCGCGTGCTGGAAACGCATGCCAGCAGCGATCGTGCGATCCTCGTTGATTGTCTGACGCTTTGGCTTTCCAACCTTATGCACGGGTCGCGGGACTGGACCGTGGAGCTTGAGCGGCTTGAGGCGGTTCTTAGCTCTTTGCCGTGCCCTGTTGTGTTTGTTGGCAATGAAGTGGGCATGGGCATTGTGCCTGAAAACGCCATGGCCCGCGCCTTTCGAGATGAAGCTGGCCGCCTGAACCAGCGTATCGCCGACCTCTGCCATTTTGTGATGTTTGTGGCTGCTGGGCAGCCTTTGCAGCTGAAGCCTGCTGTTTTACCGGAGATTTCCCTATGACTGTTTCTTTTGCTGCACCTTCTAAAAAAATCCCTGCTGTCATTATCACTGGTTTTCTGGGGGCCGGAAAAACAACGCTGGTGCGTAACCTGCTGATGAAGGCACAGAACAAGCGCATAGCGCTGATCGTCAATGAGTTCGGCGAGATGGGTTTTGATGGCTCACTGGTGAATGGCTGTGCTGACCCGGACTGTTCTGCTGATGAAGTGGTGGAGCTGGCCAATGGCTGCATTTGCTGCACGGTAGCTGATGATTTTCTGCCGACCATGGAGATGCTTCTGGAGCGCGAGCAGGTGCCGGATGTGGTTGTGATTGAAACCTCTGGCCTTGCTCTGCCACAGCCGTTGGTGCGGGCGTTCAACTGGCCTTCTGTCAAGCCACGTGTGACCGTTGACAGTGTGGTGACCGTGGTAGATGCACCGGCTGTTGCTGCTGGCAAAGTGGCCTGCGATGAAGAGGCTGTTGCTGCACAGCGGGCAGCGGATGATGCGCTGGACCATGAAAGCCCGGTGGAAGAGCTTTTTGCGGATCAGCTGACCTGTGCTGACCTTGTTGTGCTTTCCAAAGCGGACCTTTTGAGCGAGGCAGAGCTGGCGGCTGTCAAGCAGACGATCCGTGGCCGGGTGCGTGATGGGGTTGAGATTGTGGCTGCCTCTCATGGCGAGCTGGCGCTGGATGTTCTGCTTGGGCGTGATGCCGGGGCCGAAGATGATATGGACTTGCGTCTTTCTCACCATGAAGCGCAGCATGCTCACGACCACGACCACGACCACGACCACGACCACGACCACCATCATCATCACGATCATTCTCATGATGATTTTGAGAGTTTTGTACTGCCAACCCGCCGGTTTGCTTCAATTGATGAGGTGAAGGCACAGGTGGAAGCGGCCATGAAGGTTTCTGGTGTGTTGCGCATTAAGGGCAGTGTGGTGGTTGAGGGCAAGGCCGCGCCGGTGCTGGTGCAGGCGGTTGGGCCGCGTGTGGAGGCCTGGTTTGCGGCTGGCAGTGAAAGCCACTCCAAACTTGTTGTGATCGGCCTTGCGGGGCTGGACAAGCACAGTGTGCAGGCTGCGCTGAGTGAATTTGAGTTGGTTCAGGCCTGATGCACGTACTTGTCGGGCAATCACGCCGATTGGATGATGGAGAAGAGGCCGTCGACCTTGAGCAGGCGCCTGCGGATGTTGTGTTTTTAAGTGCAGCAGACACAGAGCTTGCCGGGCTTGCGGCGGCGCATGCCCAGCATGAGGGCTACTCTCTTCGTCTTGCCAGTTTTCTGGCGCTATCACATCCGTACTCTGTTGATCTTTATGTTGAGCAGACCATTCAGGCCTCCAAGCTTGTTGTGGTGCGCCTTTTGGGCGGTGTTGAATACTGGCGTTACGGCGTTGAGCGGCTGGAAGCAGCTGCCCGCGCTGACGGGGTGAAGCTGGTTCTGTTGCCCGGTGATGACAAGTGGGATGAAGAGCTGGCGAAGCGTTCCACTGTGCCTTTGTCTGTTGCGCAGATGTTGTGGCGATACCTGATTGAGGGCGGGGCGGAGAACCTTTCTAACGCTTTGCTTTATGCCGCGCAGAATGCTGAGTTGCCTGTCGAAGCGCCATCGGAGCCAATGGCGTTGCCGCGGGCCGGGCTGGTGCTGCAAGGGCATTCGCTTCCTACTCTGGAGGATGTGCGAGCCAGTTGGAAAGATCCGAGCCGTCCCGTTGCTGCTGTTGTGTTTTATCGTGCGCTGTACCAGAGCGGTGCAATTGAGCCAGTGCAGGCATTATGCCATGCGCTTGAGGCACAGGGGATAAACCCGCTGGTGCTTTATGTGGCGAGCCTGAAAACTGCGGAATGCGCTGGTGTTGTTTCCAGCGTATTTGAGCAGTGTCCGCCAGACGTGGTTTTGAATGCCACAGCCTTTGCTTTGTCGAGTGCAGGTGCTGTTCATTCCGGCACGGTGTTGGACAATCCAGGTGCATGTGTTCTGCAGATCGTTCTGTCATCTTCCTCGGAAGAAGGGTGGGCGGAGAGTGATCAGGGCTTATCCCCGCGCGACCTTGCCATGCATGTGGTGCTTCCTGAAATTGATGGCCGTCTTTTGACGCGGGCGATCTCGTTTAAGGAAGAAGGTGGGCGTGATGTCAGGACCCAATGTTCGCTTGTTCGCTTTGTACCAAAACCGGACCGGATAGAGTTTGTGGCAGCGCTGGCAGCCAATTGGGCGCGGCTGAAACACAAAAACGCAAATCAACGCAAAGTCGGCATAGTGCTCGCAAACTATCCTAACAAGGATGGGCGTATAGCAAACGGGGTTGGGCTGGACACGCCTGCCTCTTGCGCGCACCTTCTTTTAGCCATGAAAACAGAAGGTTATGGGGTTGCTGAGAATGCGCCGAAATCTTCTGAGGCGTTGATAGAGGACCTGCTGGCTGGCCCCACCAACTCCCTTAGGAACGCAAACCAACGCAAAGGCGGGGAAGTGTTTGCGCTTGCTCGTTATAAGCAGTTGTTTTCTCAGCTGCCTTTGGCTGTGCGTGAGGGGATTGAGGAACGTTGGGGGGCTCCAGAGGACGATCCGCATATTGTTGACGGGTCTTTCCAGCTGGCGCTGAAGACTTATGGCAATGTCACTGTCGGTATTCAGCCTGCTCGCGGCTATAATATTGATCCTAAAGAGACTTATCACGATCCAGCGCTTGTTCCGCCGCATCATTACCTTGCCTGGTACATGTGGCTGCGCGACAGCTTTGAGGCGGACGCACTTATTCACCTTGGCAAACACGGAAATCTGGAATGGCTCCCTGGAAAAGCATTAGCCTTATCAGAGGCTTGCTATCCTGAGGCCGTGATTGGGCCTGTACCGAATATCTATCCTTTCATCGTCAACGACCCTGGAGAGGGATCGCAGGCAAAACGGCGGTTATCCTCGGTGATCATCGATCATCTTACCCCTCCGCTGGCCCGCGCTGAGAGCCACGGCTCTGCGCTGGAGCTGGAAGCGCTGCTGGATGAGTATTACATTGCAGCGGGAGTGGACCACCGCCGCCTGAAAGCGCTTGGAAAAGAGATACTTGGCGTTGCTGCGCGTGAAGGTATGGACAAGGATATCGGTCTTACATCGCAGATGGATGAGGACACACGTTTGGCGCGGCTCGATGCCTACTTGTGTGACCTGAAAGAGTTACAAATCCGCGATGGGTTGCACATTCTGGGGCAGTCACCAACAGGAGAGCAACGGGCCGAGTTGCTGGTGGCTTTGCTGCGCGTGCCGCGTGGTGAAAAACCTCACGAGAACAGTTTGTTACGCGCACTTGCTGAGGATTTGAATCTGGTGGAGTTTGATCCACTGGATTGTGCCTTTGAGCAGGCGTGGGCTGGTGAACGGCCTGTGCTTTTGCAGGAGCTTGTTGACGCGCCGTGGCGCAGCTGCGGGGATACGGCTGAGCGGCTGGAAGCGCTGGCGCTGGCGTATGTCTCAGGTGAGCGGGTGGTTCCGGCTGTGTTTACAGCGACTTGTGCCGTGTTGGAGGCGTTGGAGCAAGAGATTGCGCGCTCAGTAGATGCCTCTGGCGCTGCTGAGGTGGACGGGGTGTTATCCTCCTTGGCCGGACGGTTTGTCCCCCCCGGACCATCGGGTGCGCCGTCGCGTGGTCGCCCTGATGTGCTGCCGACCGGGCGTAACTTTTATTCTGTTGACGTTCGCTCCGTTCCTACAAAGGTCGCCTGGAAGCTTGGTGAGAGAAGCGCTAGCGCGTTGATTATGCGGCACTTTCAGGAGCACGGCGAGTGGCTGCAAAGCATCGCCATGAGCTGCTGGGGAACCGCAAATATGCGCACCGGCGGGGATGATATCGCACAGGCGCTGGCCTTGATTGGGGCTCGTCCGGTCTGGGAAGACACCTCTGGCCGCGTGACAGGTTTTGAAATTGTTCCGCTTTCCGAGCTTCAACGCCCTCGCGTTGACGTAACCCTCAGAATTTCCGGCTTTTTTCGCGATGCGTTCCCACAACTCATACATTTGTTTGACGCTGCCGTTGCTGCGATTTGCGATCTTGATGAGCCTGATGATGCCAATCCTCTGGCGGCTCGGTACCAAACTGAGCTTGGGGGATTACTTGCGAAAGGTGTTGAAGAAGGACAAGCGCGCAAGCGGTCTTCCACCCGGATTTTTGGTAGTAAACCAGGGGCTTACGGCGCTGGCCTGCAGGCGCTGATTGACGAGAAGCTGTGGGATAAACGCGCGGATTTTGCGGAGAGTTTCCTGGAATGGGGCGGCTATGCCTATGGCCGTTCGCAAGAAGGCGAGCAAGCCAGAGACGATCTGGTCACCCGGCTCACCCATGCTGATGCAGTGGTTCACAATCAGGACAACAGAGAGCACGATCTCCTTGATTCTGATGACTATTATCAGTTTGAGGGCGGTTTGGCCGCAACTGTTGAAACGCTCAAAGGCGATGCTCCGCACGTCTACCACAACGACCATTCGCGCCCTGAACGCCCTGTCATTCGCACGCTTTCTGAGGAAATCGGGCGGGTTGTCAGAGGAAGAGCTGCCAATCCAAAATGGATCGCAGGTGTGATGCGCCACGGGTATAAAGGTGCTTTTGAGATGGCGGCCACGGTCGACTATCTCTTTGCTTTTGGGGCGACGACCAATGCAGTCTCTAACCATCATTTTGATCAGCTCTATGATGCATATCTTTATGATGATGAGGTGCGGGACTTTATTGCAGAGAAGAATTCTGCAGCGCTTTTGGAAATGACAGAGCGATTTTTAGAGATCATTCAAAGAGATATGTGGGTGCCGAAACGAAACAGCGCCTTTGAGGACTTAATGGAGCTGCGACGCGCGCTCATGGATGGAGGGGAATAAGAATGGTTACCAAGGCTGACATGAGTGAAGAAGATCTGGACGCACGCCACGCTGAAAAGATGCGTAAGAAGAAGGCTGCGCGCGATAAGATCATGGCGACTAAGACCATCGAGAAGGGACTGCTGATCGTCCATACCGGCAAGGGGAAAGGCAAATCCACCGCTGGTTTCGGCATGATCTTTCGCAGCCTCGGTCATGGTCATAAAGTGGCTGTCGTACAGTTCGTGAAAGGCCGCCTGGAGACCGGCGAACGCATGGCATTGGATCGCTTCTCTGATCTCGTCACCATCAAACGCATGGGCGAAGGCTTTACATGGGAAACTCAGGATCGCCAGCGAGATATCACAGCTGCACACGCTGCCTGGGATGCGGCAAAGGAGCTGATCAGCTCTCGTGAACATAAGATGGTTTTGCTGGATGAGCTGAACATTGTATTGCGTTACGAATACATACCTCTTGAAGAGGTTGTTGCGTACCTGCGTGATGAAAAACCTGAGGATGTTCATGTGGTTATCACAGGTCGGAATGCGAAGGACGAGTTGATTGAGATTGCTGATCTTGTGACTGAGATGGGCCAGATCAAGCATCCATTCCGCTCTGGCGTGAAGCCGCAGGAAGGCATTGAGTTTTAAGTTGTGACGTCATCCGTTTCGCAGAAAAGAAAGCCAGCCCTGATGATACAGGGCACTGGCTCTAACGTTGGTAAGAGCGTGCTTGTTGCCGGACTGGCGCGTGCTTTCACGCGGCGTGGTCTTTCCGTTCAGCCGTTCAAACCGCAGAACATGTCTAACAACGCTGCTGTCACGGCTGACGGTGGAGAGATTGGGCGCGCTCAAGCCTTACAGGCACGAGGCGCAAATGTTGCGTTGAGCGTGCATATGAACCCTGTGCTTTTGAAACCTGAAAGCGACAGTGGGTCTCAGGTGATTGTGCAGGGCAAACGGTTTGGTACGTTGCGCGGGGCGGAGTTTGGTCGGCAAAAAGGCACGCTTATCCAGTACGTTATGGAGAGTTTTGCTGAAGTTGAGTCAATGGCTGATCTGGTTCTGGTTGAGGGAGCCGGCTCGCCGGCTGAGATCAATCTGCGCTCCGGTGACATTGCCAATATGGGCTTTGCCGAGGCAGCAGATGTACCGGTTGTACTGTGTGGAGATATTGATCGCGGCGGCGTCATTGCCTCGTTGGTCGGAACGCATGCTGTGCTGGAAAGTGGTGAAGTAAAACGCATAAAGTCGTTTTTAATCAATAAGTTTAGGGGTGAACCCTCACTGTTTGATTCAGGTGTAACGGCTATTGAGGACAAAACCGGATGGCCCTGCAATGGCGTGGTGCCATGGTTTGCGCAAGTGATGGACCTGCCTGCGGAAGATGCGCTGGACCTGTCTGAGAGCACCAGTCGCGGTAAGTTGAAGGTTGTGGTTCCTGTCATCAGCCGAATTGCGAATTTTGATGATCTTGACCCACTTCGCATGGAAGCGGATGTTTCGCTGGAGTTTGTGCTCCCGGGTGAGGTGCTGCCAGCTGATGCGGATGTGGTTTTGCTGCCGGGGACCAAGTCCACCATCGGTGATATTGCCTTCTTCCGCGCTCAGGGGTGGGACATTGATCTTTACGGTCATGTCCGCCGCGGTGGGCAAGTGCTGGGGATTTGTGGCGGCTACCAGATGCTTGGCAAAACTATCGCGGATCCTGAAGGCATTGAAGGTGATGCTGGCACCGTTGACGGGCTTGGTTTGCTGGATGTTGAAACGGTTTTGACAGCCCATAAGGAAACCACGGAGAAGACCGGGTTGCATGTCCCGAGTGGTGAGAGTGTCACAGGTTATGAGATCCATGTGGGGCGGACGTCTGGCCCGGATTGTGAACGTCCCTTTGTTGACCTTGGAGACCACGTGGATGGTGCGATCTCGAAAACCGGCCAGATTTCAGGGTGTTATATGCATGGCGTCTTTGGCTCAGATGCGTTTCGTGCAGCATTCCTGAAAGGGTTTGGGGCTGTTTCTCAATTGGGATACGAGCACCGCGTGGAACGGGCGCTGGATGCGCTGGCGGATCATCTGGAGCAGCATCTTGATCTGGATGCGCTTTGGGAAATTGCTCAAAGCCGCATTAGATAACTAAAATTGCTGCGATCAGGAGTGCTAGGAGGACGCTGGAAATTGCCATCAGTTTCAGCGCACAATCAATATCATCTGCATCCGCTATTTTGCGTCCTTCTGCGTTCATGAAGGGATCTTCAATACGGTATTCAGCATACTGCCGTGGGCCTGCTAGAGCTATTCCGAGCGCCCCTGCCATAGCAGCTTCGGGCCAGCCTGCGTTGGGTGAACGGTGTTTTTTTGCTTCCCTAAGGATGGTGGAGAGTGCTGTTTTATAAGCTCTGCCGGAAATGAGCGCTGCGAGCACGATCAGCAGACCGGACAGGCGAGAGGCTGGTAGATTGATCAAGTCGTCAAACCGTGCTGAGGCCCAGCCAAAGTCCTCATAGGTTTCGTTTTTATGGCCGATCATGCTGTCAGCTGTGTTGACGGCTTTGTAAATGAACAGCCCAGGCAGGCCCAAAACGGCAAACCAGAAGATGGGCGCGACCACACCATCTGAAAAGTTCTCCGAGCATGATTCTATGGCTGCTCTGCTGACGCCAGCTTCATCCAGATATTCAGGATTACGGCCAACGATCATGGAGACTTGCTTGCGGGCCTCGGTAAGGCCGGAGTTTCGCAGGGCATCTCGCACTCTTGCCACGTGTTGGTAGAGGCTTTTTTGTGCGATCAAGGTCATGCTGATCAGCGCGACCAGAATGCCACCAAATGGCAGGAAATCGAGCAGATACTGGAGTGCAAGTCCAGCAAAGCCGGCGCTGCTGATCAATAAGACAAGCGTTAGAATGCCATTGGTTTTGCGAGCTGAGCGTTGGTGCACGAGTTTGTTGTAGTTGTGATCCATGTAGGAGATCAGCTTGCCAATCAAAGTGACTGGATGCGGCAGTCTGGACCACAGCCAGTTTGGGTCGCCAATGATTGCATCCAGAAGAATGGCAAGTAGTACGACCCAGAGTGTGTTTTCAAAGAGCAGCATGATTTTCAACCGATCGCACTACACTTTCGAAAGCTTGCGTAAATCGCTTTCGGGCGGCTTGAGATGCAGGCAATCCAAGGCGTAACCAGCTTTCGCTGTAATCGAACACGCGTGTCCAGATTTTCTCTTTCGCCAGTGCTGTGTGGAGCTGGTGAGCAGAAGGATGATCAATCAACAGATAGAGATTGGTGTGGCCTATGACTGATGTACCATGGTCTTGAAATGTCGCTCTGAAGATGGCCATTTCCGTTTTCAAAAACGCACGCATTTCGTCTTGCCAGTTCAGATCCGACAGAGCGGCGCAGCCTACATCCAATGCGGGGCCCGACACCGCCCAACTGCCCAACTGGTTCTGTAGTTTGGTTGTGATTGCTTTGGGACCAACAAGAAACCCTAGGCGCAAACCTGCGAGGCCGAAGAATTTGCCGAAACTGCGCAGGACCAGAATTGGAAGGTTATTAAGCTCAGGAATGATCGAGGTTTCTGGATAAAGATCCATGTAGGCTTCGTCGATGATCAGATAGCCGCCGCCTTTTCTCCTCTTAACTGCAAGTTCCAGAAGTTCGGTTTTTGAGAAAAGATGACCATCCGGATTATTTGGGTTCACAAGCAAGAGGTGGTCAGTCGCAGCGGTATGGGCTTCTTGAGCGGAAATGCATTGAACGGTCGCACCAGCAGCTCTCCAGCTTTCTTCGTGGGAAGCATAGGTTGGACCGACAATTGCGATTGAAGAACTGGCACCCAGTAGATGCGGAAGTGCGGTGATTATTGCCTGAGTGCCGGGTGTTGCTGTGATGCCTGAGTGCGGCGCGACCTGATAAGCCTTTCGTGCAGCTTCAATCAGCGCGACTTCGGCTCTTTCGCTTGGCAGCTCTGCCAGACCGCGGAACGTGATGTGTTCTGCTGCTGGATAGGCAACAGGATTGATGCCGGTGGAAAGGTCCAGCCAGTCGCTGATCTCGCCGCCAAACTCAGCAATTGCCTTTGAAAGATCGCCACCATGTTGCATTGGTCTAACCCCGCTTCAAAACTTGATTCTGTTTTAGCGGGGCGACTGTGTGATTGCCATGAAATGCAGTGGTATTCTGCGTGTTTCAACAGATGTTCGGCGCAGAGTATGCAACAGGTTCATACCCATCAACGCGATTGACCTTGTTGATGTCTCCGCCAGCCCATTCCAGAACTTTGGGGTCCATTGTTTTGAACCACAGTGAAGGGATGGCCGCCAGTGCGAAGCAGCCGGGATATCCGCTGGGAAGGCTGGGTAAGTCCGGGAAGTTTCGCAGGGTTTGATAGGGGCGCAGCGGATTGGCGTGGTGGTCTGAATGGCGCTGCAGGTGGAACGTGCTCAGGTTTGAGAAGATGTGGTTTGTGTTCCATGAGTGGCGCGGCTGGCAGCGCTCGTATCTGCCATTCTTGTCCTTTTGGCGCAGAAGGCCATAGTGTTCCACATAGTTTGCCTGCGTCAGGCCATACCAAGCAACCACGCTTTGAATTGCCAGTAATAACAGAACCTTCCAGCCAAACAGGGCGGTGCAAATGCCAAAGACAATCAGGGTGATGGCGTAGCCTTGCAAGATATCGTTTTTCGCTGAGAAGGTGCTGAGGCCTTTCTTGTGCAAGCGCTCCTTTTCGTTTTGCCAGCCTCTGACGAACGCGCCGGGGATCTCGCGCCAAGCGAAGGCGTAGATGCTTTCTCCCATGCGGGAGCTGGCGGGATCTTCTGGCGTTGCCACATACACGTGGTGGCCGCGATTGTGCTCAATGCAAAAATGACCGTAGCCGACAACTGCGAGGGCAAACTTGGCCAGTAACTGATCTGTCTTGTTGGTTTTGTGGCCGAGCTCATGGGCAAGCATGATGGTGCCAGAGCCGAACAAGCCTTTGCCAAAGGCAAACAGAGCAATCAGCCAGAGAGGGAGGTCATAGGTGCCAACAAGCCATACGCCTGCAAAAAGGTTGATCCACGAATATGGAACCAGCCAGCGCACAAGCCGGCTGTAATAAGGATCTTCTGCCATCTGGATCAACACATCATCAGGCGGATTATACTGGTCTTCGCCGATTAGAGCGTCCAGACCGGGAATGACGATGAAGAAGTAAACGAGGGGAATGAACAGAGTTGCTGTGACGTGCGTGTAGGCATAAAGCGCGACTGTGATGAGCGTGACACTGCTGCTGGCATAAGCAATTAGCCAGTAATATCGCTTTGCGTCCCTGAATGTTTTGAGTGTGCCCGTCTCATCTTGCGTTTTGAAAACCATCGCTCCCTCCCAGATGCTTGGTTTACCTAAGGGTAATCTAGCAGCTATTTAGGTCAAGTGAAACTCTGTTGTTTCGGGGTGTTTGTTCTGCATGCAACAACAAAGGGCTGCTCATTCGCTCATGAGGCAGGTTCTTTTTCGGTTTCCGGTGCGAGGATGCCTTCCATCGGCAAGGTTTTAACCCATGTTTTGTAACGCTTTTCCAGCTCGTCATAGTTCTCTTCGCACCCTATTCTGAAATCGGGGAAACTGGGGCCGCGTGTCCATGCACCCCGTTCTGATCCCTTCAACATCCAGCCATTGCCGGAATGAAGGAAGAGCGTTGTGCTGAGGTTGAGGGCTTTGAACAGTTTGCGCGTAACCACGCCATGCTTTTGCAGCAAAATATCAAGCTTGATGGCTTTGATTTTCCACGGTGTCAGCTTGATGGGCGAGGGCTTGCCAGCTGCAACAATTGGAATGATTTCAGGGAGTTCCAGTCGTTCGGAGGGATAAAACTCTTTGAAGTTTCCTGCTGGGGATGCGCGATCTGGATTGGGGAGTTTGGGCCGATACCAACTGACGGTACTTGGGCTTTTAGAGATTTCGCTTTCAATCTCAATGATCTGCAGAGATAGTATGTTGCAAACCGGTTGAAAGTCGAGATTGGAGCCTTTTGGAATCAGGATTGCTCGGCAATCCGGCCCGGGTTTGTCGCAGTGATAGGCGGTTTCTGCAGATTGAGAGATGACTTTTGCGTTGAGGCGCAACTTGGCCTCGATGCCAACCTGAAACCCATCTTTCTTCCTGACAAGCAGAATATCCCAGTTGCCCCACTCCGGGTAGGCGACCCACTCTTCGGGAAGCTTGTTGATGAAATGGGTGCACATGTCGCTTTCGGAGGCAAACTCGGCTTTGCGACGCCTTTTTTTGCGGCGTTTGGGAGCTGAGCGCTTAGTTGGTTGATCAAGTGTATCGCTCATCGGAAATTGCCCTTTAAATCATCAGTGCTGCAATAGCCTGCTTGATGAGTTTAAATGGCAAATGGACACAGGAATACGTAGTGTGTTTGTTACTGCACAGGTTCTGGCCGTTTTGTCAGAGGAGTGGGGGCTCGTGTGTTGCGAATTTTAAAAAGTCCTATCTGGGCTCTTGATGCCTTGATGGGACAAAAGTCATTTAAGAAAAATCCGATTATCGGAAGTCGCTGGTTAAATGAGCGTGGGTTTTATCTGAAGCGTGTGGCGTGGGCTGAAAAAATGGCTGCACTGCGCCGTCGTCAGATGGTGCGCTTTCTGCCAGAGGAAGATAAAGCGTTTTTTCATCGTAATGGATACGTAGTGAAAGAGAATTTCCTCTCCAAGGATGTTTTTGCGCAAGTTCAGGATGAGATTGCCACGAATGCGTTTGCCGCAAGTGAAATGCGGCAGGGGAAAACGGTGACGCGGTTCATTGGGTTGCCGCCTTCGGTGCTGAAAGACCTACCGGGTTTGAGCAGGGCAGTTCGCGATCCTTATTTGCAAAATGCGATGCGCTATGTGGCGTCTTACAATGCGGATCCCATTGTGTTTTTGCATGCCGTTTTGTGGGATTTGGAAAAAACGAGGAAAGACCCGCAAACTGATTTTCATATGGATACATTCCACGCCACATCGAAAGCGTGGTTGTTTTTGCGCGATGTTGATGTTGCTGATGGACCTTTTCATTACGTGCCGGGGTCTCATCGTTATACGCCGGAGCGGACTGCCTGGGAGTTTGAACAGAGCTTGAATGCGGTTCAGCATCCAGATGGCATGCATGCAGCGGGTTCTTTTCGAGCCAGTGAGGAAGATATTTTGAGGATGGGATATGGTGAACCCGTCTGCTTTGATGTGCCGGCAAACTCACTGGTGATTGCTGATACGCATGGGTTCCACCGCCGCGGGATTGCAACGCGCCCAGGTGCTCGTGTCGGCCTTTTCGCAGATTTGCGCCGATCACCTTACTTCCCATGGCCTGGGTTAGACTTGCGCTCACTGCCGGGTGTAAAAGGGCGTCAGTCGGAAATTTATACGGGTTATCTGAATTTCAGGAGCAAGCTGACAGGAAAACCGAGCCATCACCGGGAGATTGGTCGCGTAAAAATAGACGCGCCACCGGTGTTGTAAAACGTGAGGCAAGACTGATTGCAAGGCGCAATTCTTCTAGGCCCCAAAGGCGAAAAGATTTTTACTATCAATGCAAAGGAAGAAAAATGGAGGCCTCTGCCGGAATCGAACCGGCGTACACGGATTTGCAATCCGCTGCGTCACCACTCCGCCAAGAGGCCAACAGTATGGTGTGGAACGGCTTTTCTGATATTTGGGGCGGATAGTCAAGCCAGTTAGGCAACTTTCTCAGATGTGTTAGGCAAAAGCTGTTCATAAACCGTTCTCTAGGAGAGAGTTCTACGTACCCTTGAAGCGAATTTTTCAACACTCTTGCCTCTGCCATAGTGCTTACCCATAGACGTTGATTTATCGCCAATGGCTTGGGCAACATCTTCATCTGAAAATCCATGATCTTTCAGGTCGCTGGCATAGGTTACGCGCAAACCGTGCAATGTGAGATCTGATCCAGTGGGGCAGGTGTCTTTGAAGACCGGCTTTGCTTTGAAGTCCTGCCAGGCCTTGCGCATGGCGTTCTCTGACGGGTAGGGCTTGCCTCTGGAGTTCTTACAGATGGTGAGGGTTGATTTATCTTCTGCGTTCAGCACGTCCTGCAGGGGTGGCAAGACGTAGAAGAGGCAATCAACCTTGTTCTTTTTGGCGGTGTAGGTGATGGAGTAGCCTTCTGCCTGCGATCCTTGCAGATTGTCCCATCTGAGCGAGGCTATGTCTTGCCCTCTGGCTCCTGTCCACCTTGCCAATGCCAGGACTGGCTTTAGGTGCTTTGGGATGATCTCAAAGATTGTCTCAAACTCTGCTTCTTTCCATCTTCGGTTGGCGTTTGCTGAGTTTTTGTATTTTCGGCTGATGCCCCTGACCGGGTTGAGCTTCAAGCCTGCATAGCCGTATTCGACACCTACGGAAAAGGCGGCTGACAGCATGGCGAGTACATCGTTTGAGAATTTGGGGTATTTGTCTTCGGCGGCTTTGTCACGGGTGATTGCCATGTCTGAGGGGGCAACCGTTATCAGAGGGGCTTTGAGAACATTCTTCTCTCTCAGCCAGTCTATGACCCTCTGGTAGTCTGATTGTGTGCGTGGGGAGAGTTTGGTCCAGCGGTCTTTGGTTTGATAATATTCTATCAACCCGCCAAGGGTGCCGAAGCCTTTGTCCTTTGGAGCGTCTACCAGCTTTGTATAGCGCTTGAGGATCTCAGGTGTTGAGAGGTGGCTTTGAAGGGCGTCTCTGGACCCTTCAAAGCCTTTTACAAGTGCTTTCCGGTTGCTGCGAATGTAAACATACCATCTGCCATTGCGTGCATACGCCGATAAGCCTTTAAGCCGCACTTTGGTCATCCCACATACCACCGTTTGAGGTTAAAGGATCCGTGTGAGGATACTTTAGTGAATGCGCCCATTGCTCAAGATCAGGCACATAATAGCGCTCTTCGCCCTTTGTCTCCGGGATAACGGCGGGCATGAGCCTGTGATCGGTAGACCGTAGACGCTTGAAGAGGGTTACAGAAACCCCAAGCATCTCTGCTGCTGTCTTCTGATTTACCAAAATGTGCTGGTTAGGCATGCTGAGTTGCTCCCGCTGTTTTGGGGCTTAGCTGTCTTCAGTGGCGAGCAGAGTGGTTTGCATTTGCCAGCCGGTGGCCCATTGGGTGTGCCTTGGGTCATCTGTGAGGAACGGGTTATCTGTTGCGACCTTGCCCGCGCTGGCGTCATCGATGCCTTGCTGCTCTGCAATCGTGTACTCACCAGCCATGCCCATGGCGTGCAGGTAAAGATCCAGCATGGATTGCTGTTCTTCACGCTCATGCGGCTTCTGTTTCCGCAGTTTGAGAAGCAGGCGCATGGTTGGAACATCAAACCCGTTGCCTTTGGCTTCTGTGAAGACGTCCTTGATGTCGTCTGCAATGCCCTTTTTGTCAGTTTCCAGGCGTTCGATGCGATCCACAAAGCTACGCAACTGATCGGCTGCAATGCCGCCAGCGTTGGAGTTGGGCTGCGCGGCTTCGTCTTGTTTCTTCTTCCGAGGTGCCATGTTGAACCTCACTGAGTTGGAGCTATAGACAGGGCGCGGTTTGCCCCGCTGGAAAAGCGGATTGCGATGATTTGCGCAAGTTCGCCGCGTTCACTCAAAGGGAGAGGTGCAGCCTCAACCAATCGTTCGAGGCTGAATATTTCTGGCTGCAATAAGCTGTAGTAGCTGGAAAGACTGTGTGGGCTATTCGGCTTTACGTCCGTTTCTCCCAAGTCAGGTAAAACATGCATCGCCTATTCCTTTCGCAATAGATAGCTTTGGGACTTGTTGTGTGGGGAACTGGCCGTTGTTTTTATGCGGCTTTACTTCTTCGTATTCTAGAAAGTGTCACTCATCGTAAATCTAATAAATTTAGAATGTCAATATACATGTCTAAATAAATTAGAAAATGACCAAGTATGCTTGGCTATATCTGGGAGAGAGGTTAGTGAAGTTGGGTGCCAGAAAGTGATGTGCCTAAAATGGGTAGGCAATGCACGCGCAACATGCTTTTATGCGGAATGCAATTAATTGGTCAGCAGCTGATACAAAGCTACCAGTGTCTCACTTCAGACATGTTTCGGCAGAAACATGGTGAGCACATTGGACAATATAAGAAGAGCAATGATGGAATTTTGATTGGTGGAAACGAGTAGATAGTTCAGGAGGTGGTCATGGATGAAGATCGGCGATACAAGTTGTTGTTTTATGGGGCTTGTAGATCACCGCTGTCATTTGACTTACTCGAGTTGCTGTCACGCAATATGGATGAAAGCTCGTTAGCCATCCTGGTCGGTAATGCATCAATGTTGCCACAGTATATAAAATCTAGCGATATTCCGTATCTCTCGCGCAGCTTAAGTGCTCCCTGAATTGAAATGCGAAAATCACCACTTTGCCATTGGCTCATGGATTTTTGCTGTACGCCAGCTGACTCTGAAAACTCTTTTTGTGACATGCCTACATATGTTTCAACCGCACGAAGGCGAGTTGCGATATCCGCAAAAGGTCCAGAAATATTTTTAAGCTTTTTCGTCATGAGCTTAGACTAACACATTCTACATTTCTTAGACCATCGCTCAGATCACATATTGACGCATTCTAAATTAATTAGAATACTCTTGGTATGACTACAGCTAGGATGATCGCGCAGAAACTGGGAAGAGACAAATTGCAAAGTGCTCTCGGGGTTAAGTCGGGCGCTGTAAGCGCTGCCGTTGTGCGAGGGCAATTTCCTGCTTCGTGGTTTCATGAGATGGAACAGTTGGCGCTTGTCGCCAATATGGAACTGCCACGCCATCTCTTCAATTGGAGACGTGGCAACGGGAGACGGAAAGCTATGGGACCGTGACCGCCACAAGCCGCTAGGGCTGTTCTGAGGGTATAGTTACAAGTCACCTTGTTAGCTTCAATCCCTTTGTAATCAGAGCGCGTATTCCGCCACTGATTTTCTAGTTCTCACTTTTCCAATTGTCCGCACTGCTCAGGAGGTCGTAAAATGCCTAAGCCTGTTAACCGTCCCCGTTTGTCTATTATTCCTGCTGGTGTTTTTGAAGATACGCGCCTGAAACCAAGGGATATTCAGGTTCTGGGCGTGTTGTGCTGTTCTACCGATGGCAATGGCGTGACCTATCGCAGTCAGGTGAAGATTGCCCGGCAGTTGGAGATTGCACGCTCTACAGTGCAAAAATCCATTGGCAACCTTGTGCGCTATGGCTGGCTTAAAGTGATGCGGGGTGTGCGTGCTGATGGTGGTGACTGCTCCCATACTTATCGGGTGGAGAACAAGCGAAAGCGCCAGGACGGGCAGGGGGATCTTTTAGAAGAGGCTCCCCCGGATACTCATGTGAATGACAGGCAGGGGGTGCCATCCAATAAGCGGCAGTCCCTGCCACCCCAGATCGGCACCTATAAGAACGAGTCCTTAAAACCTAAAGAAGAAGAAGACAAAGCGGCTGCGAGTGGGTCTTTATGCGAAAATGCTTCCACTCAACCTTCCAGCTCACCAACCGCAGATAAGGCCGGGCAGAGGTTTGTTGAGGGCTGTAGTCGGTTTTTGAAATCACTAGGGCTTGATGCCACCACAGCGCAGGTGCGGGGCGGCCTAAACCCGGTTTGGGGCTGGTTGATCCATGGGTGCGATCTTGAAATGGATGTAAAACCCACAATTACCCATGTTTTGGGGCGTGCGCCGGAGCAACCGCGCAGCCTCAACTACTTCACCCGCGCCATTCTTGCGGCCAAACGCAGCCGCGAAGAGCTGGGCAAGATTGAAGGCCGGTTTATCCCTGATGGCAGCAAGGCCAAAGCAGCGAGGGCGCGAGATCTGGACAGATCAGCAGAGCGCTGCCGGGCGGCGATTACCAAAGTGTTTGGTGAGGGGTATGCATGAGCGCGGCCGCACAGACAAAATCAGCCAATGACCTCATAGCGCAGCACTTTTTGAGTACGCTGGGCGGCACTTTCAAAAAGGTGCCAGGCAGCAACGAGGAAGCCTATTTCACCTCTTTGCGAGAGAAGCTTAGCGGGTTTTCAGAGGAGGTGCTGAAAGCCGGAGCGGATGCGTTGGTGCTGGCTGCAAAAAGCACTGTTTGGCCGTTTGTTGGAGAGTGCGTGAAAGCCTGCACTGAGGCGCAACGGCAGTTGGAAGGCACACCTGAGCCCAGCCTGCAGGTGGGCGGCTATCCATGGCCTGAGCATGTGGCCATCAAGATAATGGTGGGAGCGAATGCAGACACTGCGCTTTCCGCCTGCCTTGCTGGCTGGCAAGCGGATCTGGTGGACTTTGTGCGCCGGGAAAAGCGCATGCCGGATATGGCGGAAACTGAGATTCTTGTGGTGGCCACAATGGAGCGCAACCGGCGCGTGGCCGGGCAGGTGAAGTCTGCTCTGGATGTGCTGCGCGGGGAAACCACACGGGAGCTGGCAGCACTTCCGCCAAACCATCCAATTCAGTTGATGGCAGATACTTTTGAGCGGCGGCGTGAACGGCTGGCGGGCCTGATTGCCAAGGAAGTTTTACGACATGGGGAGATGCAGGATGTTGAGCTCTAAGAATACAGATCCACTTCGCTTGCGCGGCACCAAGAAAGAGCAAAAACAGGAAGTGCTGCGCCGGGCAAAGTATCAACGCGGGCAGGCGCTGGAATGGCTTTACAACAACAAACACATCACCAAACTGCAATACCTGGCGGGTTGCAAAATCCGGGCGTTGTATGCTGAGTGTGAGGGGCAGGCCAGCTCCATCGACTTCACCCAGCCCCGCGTAGATTGCAGCCGCAAAGTGCGCGACTGGCTTCTTGTCTCCACCACAGACGCAAACAGAACCCTAGAGCGGATAGCAGCCCTCTTGGGGCCTGATCAATCTCAGGCAGTGTTCGCCATCGCCGGGCAGGGGCTTTCCATCACAGAGGCGGCGATAGGGTTTGAGGAGAACGAAGCCAAGCGGGAGGCGGGAACGCCGAGTAGGGCGACACGCGATTATGTTTCTCGTCTAGCCCGGAATGGGTTGGGGCATGTGGCGGGGGAGGTTGATACATAGTTGCCGAAAGAGTTTATTGTTTGGCTGCTTCAAGCTAGAATGGAATTTAGTTTAGAGTAAGTTATCTAAAAATCACCCTCCGCACATTGTAGACATGTAATCCCGTTACGCCGCCACATGTCGACAACTTGTTTGCGATCATCGACGACGAAGGCGATCCTTTTCCCCTCTGACAGGAGCATATTCAGGATCTCTTGTTTAACGAGATAGTCGGCACGGTTGTCGTGTTCCTGCCGCATTATCAATCGCGAGAAGGGTATGCTGTTCCACGTTAGCCAAGTTTCAGTAAGTTTCCTGCTTTCTTCACCTCGACCACTAACGAGGATCAAATCGTATTGGTTACTGTCCCACAGGGTTTTGTAGAGGTCTACCATAGGCTTGCTGGGCGTATCATCGCCCATCAAGTCATTAAATCTCTTCCAGTCAGACTTCGGAGGGGTAACCAAGGGTCTCCGGTGGTTAATGTCAGCAAGAGTGCCATCTATATCGAAGAGGATAGTAGATCCATAATTAATCAATTATCGAGTTTTCCATCTGTGATGAGACCTAACATTTTGGAGAGTTCAGCTTCTTGTTCAATCATCATTCGTCTTAAAGCTGAGAATGAACTGTCATCGTACTTTACATTATCATGCCCCACAAATACGGTTAACCCTTTTTGATTAACTGCTTTTGCGTGCCCTAAACGGTTCCGATGTTGGAGCAATTCTTCGTAAGCTTGAATGTTTGTTCTTACGGGCCCGACAAGCTCACATTTTGATTTGTGTTTTACAATGCTATTCAAAACGTGAAAACGAGCGCGCGAAGGAAAGTCGTGATCCTTTAAAATCTTGCCAATATCATCAGTTTTACTAAGGTTAGCTATCTTTTTTTCCAAGCTCTTTTTAATTTTCTCTAATTTTTCCAATGCCTTAGCGGTCAGAGCGCTTTTATTTTCGCCTTCTAGTTGGTTCCAGCGTGTTTCAATCGAGGAAATTACTATTTGGTCACAGTCTGCAACTGATGCCATTGCAATTCCACGCATATTGTTTACATCAAGTACTTTCTTGATAGTCCTGCTCACAATTTTAAGTATATCATCCTCAAACTGCTTACTACTTCGGTTGAGGCAATAAACACCATCTGACATTCCGTTTTTAAAGATAGCGCTTCGAAGTTCGTTGACAGGTTTATTGGAATAGAAAATAATATCAGTAAAGTAATTGTACTTTTGACGAATTTCTTTAATTAACTCATCACCATTAATCTTGTCACCATTTGTTGCCTTAAGATCGTAATCCATCAGAATTAAGTCAAATCTACTATCACCAGCTAACTTTGCTACTTGGGTGCCATTCAATTCGTTTTGAACTTCTAATCTAAAACCCAAATCAGAAAGTTCCATCCCCAAATTCTCTTCTACTGGTTTCAACCACTTAGGTTTGTCTTCAAACCATAGGATAGAATAATCCAAATTCATCTTGTAAACTCCAATCGAAATTTAATTGCACGTCCATCACCCATGACTGCATCAATTCGACCATTTAATTCGTTTTCCATCAAATCTCGGGCGTGGAACAAGCCCAAACCAGAGCCCGTAGTTGTAGTATAACCTTTTTCGAAAATAGTATTAATATCTCTAACAAAAGTGTCTAGTCCACTTCCATTGTCTGTTACTTCAACTAATAGTAATTTATCCGAAGGGGTGGTTAGTTTAAAAGTTAGTTTACTTGCGCCCGCTTTGCTGGCGTTGTGAACTAAATTGTCAATTATCACAAATAATTCAATGGGTTTGAATTCTTTAACAAACTCATCTGCATAGTTTATCGTCTCAAATTCCAAGCCAGATCCGGAAAATACCGAACAAATTTTGTTAATGTATTGAGGCATGAACTGAGACAAATCTGCTTTTGTCTCTTCTCCATCGAGGATAAAATTGGCTTTTGTAGCAAAGTTAACTATTGATTGTATTTTCGAGTTGGCTAGCTCAACGCTTTCAATAAAATCTTCGATATCATGTTCTTTGAAAATGTTACGTTTGATCTTATTGCGCGCCAGGATGACGTGCTTAGTGACTTCACTAGAATACGTGCCAACGTGATGATGATAGGCAACCAAGCTATCAAAGTCGTTGGTATCAAGCGCGGTGAAAAAATTTACTCTCTTTTGTGCTTCTATTGCACTCTTCTCAGCAAATTCTCGCTTTTCCTTTTCTTGTTTTGCTTCTTTTTCGGCTAATCTGCGAGCCTTCCTATGAGCCTCAGCCTCAGCAACTGCTTCGCGTCTCTTTCTTTCAATTTCACGATGTTTTTTGTTTGCAACAGCCAACTCTTTCGATAAGGCTTTGTTATCAAGTTTTGCAGCGACCTTCTCAAGGGCGTCCATTGCATCAGAAAAGCTTTGAGAGTTGTCATCGATAATCTTCAGAAAATTTTCAGAATACCTCTCAATGTTAATGTCTTTACTTTTCGTAATGTTCGCTACTGTGCTAATTATTCTTGCGCGGGCGTTATCTGATTGCATACCAGAAAGATCGAGGCGATCATTGTCCTCTTTGTCGACCCATAGTACACCTGTTACATACCGCTCCAATGGCCGAAGGCACTTTTGAGAAAATAAGTCTTCCAGTTGCGTGTATGCAGGTGTACGGACTAGCCCTGCATCGCGGCTACTAGCTTCCCGGAAATCTTCTTTTTTGCCGTTTTTTATGTTAATTTGACCGATTATTTCTCGGGTTCCTAGAAAACGAGAATAACCTTGTGTTTTTCTCTGATTTAGACCAAAAGTATCGTCGGTTGGTTCGCCTACCGGATACACTCGAAAACCATCATTCAGTAAGAAAATGTGCCCAAACTGCGTAGAAGGTTGCCCCATATATCTGGTAAATACGTTTCGAGCTGCTTTATTTAAAAAATGTATTTCAATGTAAGCGTCTAATCCAAAGAGTTTTTCATACTTATTAACTTCAATATACTCTACGATTAATTCATTTCTATCAAATATTTTACTTCTTATAAGTCGCCCTTTGTCCTCAAGGGTGACTTGAATATTGGTAGTGTGTCGAGAAATGCGATCTAGTACTAGATTCCTAACTTCACCATTGACAACTTCATTATTCTCGCGAGGGATTTGACTCTCTTGGAAGTTGCTTTCGCCGAACTCAGCTATGCTCATTTCTGAGATGAATTCGGTCGTTTCTGCCGCTGCAATAGATTTTTCATCCTGACTTAATTCTTTTTTAGAATGCAGGAAAATATTTAACTCACTGTGAGAGCCGAACGGGTTAACGAGTTTGGCTAGGGACGTTTTTAGTTTTAGAATTTTTGATCTGTCCCATTCAGACCTTACTCCCGTTATTTTAGCTATAGTACCATACTCAAACGGAACGTTGTCGATCAGTGGGAGCTCATTGGGTTCACAAATATCCAAATTGAGCGGGACGTTTTCTATCCGTCGTGAGAGCTTATCTTCGAAGTCGCGCCAATCCACGGATAGGAGTAGCAGTTCATTGTTATCTGTTGAAGCTGACTTCGTAAATAATTCGAGGTGACACCCTAATCGATCACATGAAAAACGGCCAATACCTTTGTTCCCTGCGAAGGCGGAGCGGTTTTTGTCTATGCGGCTACGAAAATCTTCAGGTATACTGTCGAGGTTTCTAATTGCTTTTGCTTCTTGGCCGTCTTGTTTTGCGGAATATCCAAGAAATAACCATTTTCCCAACAACTCATCGCGTGTCATTCCCTTCCCGTTATCGACGATGTAGATTACCTCATCTTCAATAACAACGTCGACGCGAGAAGCTAAAGCGTCAAATGAATTTTTTACTAGCTCGAAGACGGCGACAAAGTCGTTTGTAATAAGGTCTCTTCCGACAATATCTTTTACGCCAGCACTGGTTTTAAAATATACCTGTTCACTCATTTATCTATCTCTACTTAAAGAATATTCTCAAGCTTGCGCAATAGCTCTCCGAGTGCCTCTGCCATCAGGGGAGGAACGGCGTTGCCTACTTGAGTATAGCGAGGACATTCGCTCTTACGTCTTGAGCCTCCGGTTGTGTATTTTCCCTGAAATTCAAACCAATCGGGGAAACTCTGAAGTCGCGCATTCTCGCGAACAGTTAAGATGCGAGGTTCACTATAGTGAAGTAGATCGTCAGGTAACGTTGTCACTGTTCGCGATAGGCGATCTGGATCCAGAGGAGTGAAACATTGCTTTTTCATGCCATATTTTTCACGCATTTCTTTTGAAAGAGATCGGCCTTTTGGGCATGTTCTGAGAACGTCCTGAAAGCGTAATACCGTTTCTGCTCTGTGATTTGGTAGTCGCAGGCTATTAGGGCTTTGTGTCTTTCGAAGTCCTTTTCTCATCAGTTTTTGAAATTGAGAGAGTTCTTCTGGCTGCAGATAGTCTATGCGGTTGAAGCCTTTAGTATCCAGACAGGGGGCAAGGTCGTGTAGGTTGATTTCAAGATCTGAGATTGCTTCTTTGACAGTGATATTATGCCCATTTAGACTACGCTTGTCTCTAAAAGAGGCGCAAAATGCATCGATGTCATCGAAGGGATCTATTTCTGCCTGACTTGTAATCAAGTCTGCACGAACGGCCATGAGAATAAACCTAGCTCGAGGCTGGGGTACTGCGAAGTTCGACGCTTCTAAAATGCGACTGAATACCTGATATCCACCCCACTCAAAACCCATTAAATCCTCTCTGACCTGATCTGCATGAGATTTCTTATTTTCGCCTTTGAATGCAGATGCAAATCCTCTTACGTTTTCAAACAGGAGGAATTTTGGTTGTAGAATATTGACAATTTCTACGTACTCATCCTTGAGTTTATTTCGAGGGTCTTCAGGATTGCGTCTTCCTGCTACAGAGAAACCTTGGCAAGGCGGACCACCAGCGATCAAATCGATGTGCCCTCTCATTGCCTCTAACTCCCTTGGGAATTGATCTAGAAGCTCTCTTGTCGTCATCGCTTCTTGAGGCAGCCACTCAGGCCATTCAAATGTGGTTTTGCGCTTTGAGCAAAGATTATGGGTCAAGGTTTGGAAAGCGTCGCCACTTTTTTCAATCGCGAACACACCTTGCCATCCAGCCTTCATCAACCCAAGTGAAAGCCCTCCGCATCCGGCAAATAGATCTATGAACCGCACTGAAACGTCACCCATGTTCAGGCGTTTGAGATTCGCCTTATAGAAAAATCAAATAGTTAGAGAAAACAACCTAGCTGATTTGTACCCAGTTAGTCAGGTGCATTCTAACAAAAAACTGGAGTTCTCAAACCCCTAAGTTGCAATGCGCAAGCTGGTTCTCGGTAGAATCTGTTGAAGATTCAAACTAGCATGCTGCATAACGGCTTGCTGAGGATAGTTCCAGATGCGCACCTCAAATTATTATCAATCTCCGCATGTTTACTGGAGCGGCAAAGACACTGTAAAATTTGCTTGTGCACAGGCGCTGCAAAAGGGTTCTGAATATTGAATAACTAAATGAGTTGATTGGAATAATTAGGTGACACTGGCACCTGCGGACCACTGACAAAGCTGACGCTCGGTCGCTCTTGCTTGACACATGCTGCACTAATCGGCATGATTCAGCCATGATGAACAAATGCGCTTTCAGGTTGCTGCCTGAGGGCGCTTTTTCGTTGGAGCTGCCATGTTCCGCTATTCCGCGAATTTTGATGATGTTGCCAAAGGACTGACCAAAGCGGAACAGCGGCAGGTACCCTATGCGATCAGCCTGGCGCTGAATGAGACTGCACAGGATATCAAGACCAATAGCGAGAAAGCTTTAAGCAGGCGGCTTGACCGTCCTACACCCTTCACCAAACGCGGCCTTGCATTGAAGCGGGCAAGCAAGCGCAACCTTTCGGCACTGGTCTTCTTCAAGGACAGGCAGGCGGACTATTTGGAGCTGCAGGAAAAGGGTGGAACCAGAAGGCCAAAGCGGAAGGCGCTGGCGGTTCCGTTCTCACAGCGGCTCAACAAGTACGGCAACCTCCCACGGCGCAGTATTGACCGGCTGTTGAAACGCCCGGATGTGTTTCAAGGTGAGATCAATGGGGTTGAGGGGATCTGGCAGCGCCCTAAGCGTGGCAAGCGCCGGGATAGCTCACGAGGCACTAAGGGCCGCACGGGTTTAAAGCTGCTGGTTGCCTATGAGAAAAGCGCAGACTATCAACCGCGCCTGCGGTTTGAAGAAGGTGCTCGAAAGACTGCCGATGCCCGGATGAAACGCAACTTCCGGCGTGCAATGCAGAAGACTCTGAAAACTGCCCGTTAAAACTTGGGGGCGTGTTTCCATATTCTGAAAAGCTTTGGGTCCTTCCTGGGCCTGCCCCGGCCTGCGGGTAGTTCGGAACTGCGGGACTTTGGTCTGTGTGGTGTGCGGGAGTACTTGGTGTTTTCGTTTCTGTTGTTGTTCCAGATGAAAGGGGGCGTGCATGGAGAATGTTGAACGCTATCCGCTCCCTGATGGTGTGGAAGATGTGGTGGTGAATAAGCGCCACCTTGCTGAAGCTTTTAAGAAGAGCCTGCCTACCATTGATCAATGGATTTGCGAGGGGATGCCTTGTGAGAGCAAGGGCACCAATGGGCAGGCTTACGAGTTCCGGTTGTCTGTTTGCTATGCATGGCAGAAAGATAGAGAGGCTGTAGAGGCTGCGGAAGAAGAGAAGATCCAAAGCAATATCCGCCAAATGCAGATGGCTTTGTTGGGTGGTGGGTCTGGCAACTCTGAAATGGCGCTCACGCCAAGGCAGCGCAAGGAACTTTATGAGACTGAGGCGGCCTATAACAAGCTTGCACAATCGCGTGGTGAGCTGATCGCCCGTGCCGATGTGGTGGCGATGCTGGAACGGACTTTCTCAGCGGTTCGCAATGCGGTGAACGGCATGCCTGACCGGTTGTCCCGCGATGTTGGTTTGGATGGTCGCCAGTCAGAGGCGGCGGTTGTGGTTGCTGATGATCTGCTGGCAGAACTTCACCGGGAGCTTTCTGAATTCATGCAGGCTATGAGTGCGGAGGAGGACACTGGACAGACTGCTTTACTCGAGGCGGCGGAGTAGTTGCCTAAAACTAGTTTGATACAAATACAATAACGTTTGCATGTGCTGTGTCTGAGAGCAAGTAATGGATAACTATACTTGCTTATTAAAGGTCTATAATGTTGAAATGTATAGACCTTTAATGTTGGCTAACTTTCAGATTGGTTCTTGGTCTATTGAGCGAATTGTATTTTACTTTCGAGGGAGACAACCTACTCGGCCACTGTCGATTGGAACGTCTGCATGACGCCCTGAGGCGAGAATGTCGAAATGAAAACGGTCAGGCATGAAACCTACTGGCTGGCCTGCCAAAGCTTTGCAGATGAAAAGAGCTCCTTCGGGCTCTGCTTCTTCACATAAGCCACGCATTCTAAAAGCGGTTGAATTTGTGTCATCAAGTACATAGCCGTCAATTTTTGTTGGAATTGGCGCGCCTTCTTCCCAAACTGCCACCACAACTTCTAAAGAATCTTGTGTGTAGGCACAGGCCGATTCGAGTATATCTGATGATATCGCTGCCTTCGGAGTTAGTAAAATAACTGCAGCTAGCATATAAGTGTAAGTAAGCTTATTCATATTGAATGCCTTTGTTTTGTTTTTATTGCCTTACTTAGACGAGAAAGAACGTTATTCGTGAGCGAACAAATAAAGTACCTTATGCTGCGGTGATGCTATGTGGCTCGACCCGTGCAAGTTTCTTGACGGTATTATTACCTGACTAGGTGTTCCCGCCATGCCCTCATTCGACCTTCCGCCCCGTGCGCACGGGTGGCGGCCGCCTGCTTATGCGAGTGCGGCCGGGTGCCTTGCTGATGCGCTGCCTATTCTTGCGCCGGTGCGGCGTATGTCGGTTTCAAGTTGGGCAGGTGGTGAGCGCAAGCTGCGGGACAATGGGGCAATCATTGCGTGGGATAACAAGGTAACGCCTTACATGGTGGAGCCTATGGACATGAGTGCGTCACGGCGTTTCCGGGGGACGGTGTTTGCCGGGCCTGCGCGGACTGGCAAAACGGATGCATTGATAATCAACCGCATAGGGCAGGCGATCTGCTGTGAGCCGTGCGACATGCGTGTCATTCATATGGACAGAAACGCGGCGCGTGAATTTGCCTTGAAAAAAGTAGGGGCGCTGATCAACTACACGCCTTCAATCAAGCGGCGCTTAGGCCGGGGCCGGTTCGACAACAACATATTAGACAAGCGTTTTCAGGGTGGCATGACGCTGGATATCGGTTGGCCGGTGGTCTCCAAAGTGTCTGCTTCTGACCTGCCTTTAATGCTGCTGACTGACTATGACCGTGCGCCGGAAGACATTGAAGGGGAAGGCAACCTGTTTGACCTTGCCTTGAAGCGTACGGAAACTTTCGGTTCTCGTGGGATGGCGATTGCAGAAAGTTCTCCGGGCCGCCTGATTGAAGATAATGACTTCTTGCCGCCTGAGGGTGCGCCGCATATGGCACCACCGGCAACGGGCATTTTAGCGCTTTATAACAGGGGCACCCGTGGACGCTATTACTGGACTTGCCCGGATTGCCGCGAGGTCTTTGAACCAGATTATGAGTTACTGCATTTTCCAGATGAGGGCAGCCCGAAAGAGCGCGGCCTTGCTGCTGTGATGGCGTGCCCGCATTGCGGTGCGATCTTTGAACCACGGCACAAGGTGGAGCTAAACCGGGCGGGCCGCTGGCTTCATGAAAGCAAAACCGGGGAGCTGGTGAGCGTTCATGATGAGGCTTTGCGGGAAACGGATCTTGTCACTTACTGGCTGAAAGGGGCGGCCGCTGCCTTCCAGCCGTGGGCGTCCTTGGTTTCCAGATATGAGACTGCTTGGCAGGAGTTCCAGCAAACCGGAGATGAAACCTCATTAAAGACCACTGTGAACGTTGATCAGGGCAAGCCTTATTCCTCGCGCATGGTGGAAGATGAAGACGATTTGAGCGTGAAGCAACTGAAGGACAAGGCAGAGCAATATCTGCTTAAGGTCGCACCACCGGAAACCCGCTTTCTTACCATCGCTGTTGACGTGCAAAAGGGTCGCTTTGTTGTGCAAGTGGATGCCTGGGGGCCGGGGCTGGAGCGCTGGTTGATTGATCGTTTTGATCTTCACGCCCCGCCTGCAGGTGCACCAAGCGCCGACGCACGCGCGATTGACCCGGCAAAGTACAAGGAAGATTGGGACGCGCTTTTGCCCTTGCTGGAAAAGTACTACCCGGTTGCGGGCAGTGGCTACCAGATCAAACCGGCTGCGCTGATCGTGGACAGTGGCGGCGCAGATGGTGTGACGAAGAACGCTTATGCTTTTTTTCGTAAATCGCGCAAGCTTGGCCTGCGCAGGCGTGTGTTTCTTGCCAAGGGGCTGGATCGTTGGGACCGGGACCGGGCAAAGGAAGTCACACCAGAAAAGGAAGAAGGCAAGCGCGTTAAAAAGCGTTCTGATTTGAGAATTGTTCGTGTGGGCACATGGCGGCTTAAATCCGAAATTACCGCCAGCCTTGCCCGTGAAGATCCCGGTGCAGATGCCTATCACCTGACCCGCAACCTACCAAGTGAAGTGTTTGAAGAGTTTTGCGCAGAGCGGCGCACCCCGAAAGGCTGGGTGCTTCGCAAAGGGCGCAAGAGAAACGAGGCGCTTGATTTGGGCGTTTATGGGCTGGCGTTGGTGCTGGTTCTTAGGGCGGAAAAAATCAACTGGAAGCGCCCGCCCATTTGGGCGCGGCGAATGGAAACCAATAGTTTTGCAGCACTCAGGCCAAAGCAAGAGGCAATCCGTGATGCGGGTTCAAAGGATCTTGCCGGGGAAAGTGTGCCTGAAAATCTGCCAGTACCGGCGCAAACTGAAGCGCCGGAGACGCAAGCGGAAGACGAAAAACAGGCAGTGCAAACAACGGTGAAGCCGAAACGGGCACCACCTAAAAAGGCGCGCCGAAAACCAAGGCGCAGAGGCAACGGTTTAGTGGCCGGGCTGCGGGGGTGATACATGGCAGTAATTGGATTTGAAGAGCCTTTAAGCGCAGAACCTAAGGTGATGCGGGCAGGTGACTTTGCATCATGGCGGCGGGATGATCTGGCGCAGACATTCCCGCCAGATGATCACACGCTTTCCTATGTGGGAACATTGGAAGGGGAAGCCCCGGAAAAAATTGAGTTTACAGCAACCGCCCTTGAAGGTGGTTTTTTTGTGAGCCTTGGGGCTGATGAGAACGGCGATTGGACCTCCGGGGTTTACCAGTGGGCAGCCTTCATCACGCGGGACAGTGACGGGGCGCGGAAGACCGTGGGCAGCGGCCGGTTTGAGGTTCTGCCGGATCTGGCAAGCGGGGACGCTATAGACCTGCGCAGCCATAACCGGCGCATGCTGGAACAGATTGAAGCTCTTCTGGAAGGGCGAGCAAAATCTAACGTTGCTTCCTATGAGATTGCAGGGCGCAAGCTGACAAAGCTAACCCCAAAAGAGCTTGCCGACTGGCACACCCATTACCGCAAGCTGGTCAGAATAGAAGACCGCAAGCGCACGGGGCGGGGCAGTCACCACTTGCGGAAGGTGGAGTTTAGATGATGGGTGCATTTTCCAAAATCTTTGGCAGACGTAACAAGCCTGCAGAGCTGCCTGTTAAACAGCCGGGCGGGGCGGTGCGCAAATACAAAGCGGCCCGCCCGGATCGTCTTGTAAAGTTCAAGTTGATGGGGCTCAATTCATCCTTGATGCGGGATGCCCAGGAAGACTTGTTGGGGCTGGTTTCCCATAGCAGGGAGCAAAGCCAGAACAACGATTACCTGAAAGGCTTTTACTCCCATTTGCGGCGCAATGTTGTGGGTCGCAATGGCTTGCAGATTAAGCCAGTTGCCCGGCTTGGTGATGGCAATCTTGACCGGGACAGCAACAAGCTTATCCGCGATGGTTTCCTTGAATGGAGCCGCAAGGGGATCTGCACCACCTGCGGTAAGTTCTCGTTTGCTGATAGCCAGCGCATCGCGCTTACAGCCGCTGCTCGTGATGGGAACTTTCTTGCCCGCAAGTATGTTGGGCCGGAGTTCGGGAGGTTTGGTTTCCAGATCCAGCACCTTGATATCACCATGCTGGATGTGGAGCTAAACAAAGAACTGGACCACGGGCATTACATCCTTGCCGGGGTGGAATGTAACGCGGTGGATCGCCCGGTTGCCTATCACATGTTTAAGCACAACCGCTCTTATTACGGCGGCCGTGGCGAGCGTATTCGCATACCTGCAGATGAGATCGTGCACCTTTATCTGCCCTTTGATCAAACTGCCCCGGTGATTGGTGTTCCATGGGCGCACACGGCTTTGCGGCGCTTGGCGCAAATGAACAGCTTTGAAGACGCAGCCCTTGCGAACGCTGTTTATGGTGCGCAGAAAATGGGCTTTTACACCCGCTCTGCAGATGCTGACCCGGATGAAGAATTAGGCGGTGGTCAGGCGGCCGGGACCAATGGTGAGGCGGAAGACGTAGAAGAAGAAGAGTTCTTTGATGAGCAGGAACGGCCCCGGCTTGAAGAAATGGAAGCTGGTGTTTTGGAAGAGCTGCCACAGGGCTATGACTTCAAAGCTTTTGACCCGGCCTATCCAAGTGGGGAGATGGAACCTTTCATCAAGATCATGCTGCGCGGTGTGTGTTCCGGGCTTGATGTGGCTTATTCGTCTTTGTCCAGCGACTTGGAAAAGGCCAACTTTTCGTCATTGCGGGCCGGGCTTGGTGAAGAGCGCGAACAATGGGGCGTGCTGCAGGGCTGGCTTGCAGATCATTACTGCGGATCTATCTTTCCTGACTGGTTGCGCATGGCGATGCTGAGCGGGCAAGTGCGTTTGCCTATGACACAGCTTGCCCGGTTTCAGGCGGTGGAATGGACCGGTCGGGGCTGGCAATCGGTCAATCCAAAAGACGATGCGGCCGCCAATAGAACCAATATGGAATCCCGCATTAAAAGCCCGCAGGAAGTGGCTGCAGAGCGTGGGCGCACTCTTGAAGATATCTATGACGATTTTGAAGAGGCAAGGGCACTTGCCAAGGATCGCGGCATAGATCTTGACGCGGTGCTTTCTGCCTTCATGAAAACGGTTCCGCCTGCTGAAAAAGAGCAGCCTAAAGAGGACTAATCACACCATGCCAACACATGAATTGAAGCTGCCGGAGCGGTTGTTCCGGCAGGGTGTTTTCGTGCGCGCTAGCGAGGGCGCGGAAGAGGATCTTTTAGAGCTTTCGTTTTCCAGTGATGCACCCATACGCACCTATTGGGGCGTTGAAATTCTGGGTCACGAGACCAGCGAGATTGACCTTGATTTTATTGGAAGCGGGCGTGCGCCCCTACTGATTGACCACCGGGCAACCGTTGCAAATCAGGTGGGCGTGATTGAGCGCGTGGAGATCAAGAACGGCAAGGGCCGGGCTTGGGTTCGCTTTGGCAAATCAGAGTTGGCTCAAGAGATCAAACAGCGCGTTTTAGATGGAGAGCTAACCAATGTTTCTGTGGGCTATCAGATCCGCAAAGCCCGTTTGGAAGAAGAGCATGACGATGACTTAAACGTCTATCGCATCACCCGTTGGACCCCTCATGAAATCTCAATCGTCTCAGTCCCGGCAGATCCTTCTGTTGGTGTTGGGCGCTCAAAGCCTGAGGGGGCTGTTGTTTCCATTGCACTTGAAAGAAAGGCTGATGCAATGCCCAAACCTAATGAATCCGAGACCCCAAAGACCGGCCCTTCTGAAGAAGAGCTGGCACAGATCCGCTCAAAAACTGCGGAAAATGAGGCCAAACGCATTCGCGAAATTGAGGCGACTGCAGCGGAATGGAATTGCCGGGACATTGCGGCGGAAGCGATCCGCTCCGGCATGTCTTCCGGGGACTTTTCAACCAAAGTCTTGATGCTTCAAGGCGAGCGTGGGCAGGAGAAAATCTCCGGTGCCGCTGATATTGGTTTGAGCCAAAAAGAACGCAAGCAATTCTCGTTTGTGCGTGCTTTGAATGCTTTGGGAAATCCGACTAATGCGCAGTACCGTGAAGCTGCTAAGTTCGAGTTTGAATGCTCGGAAGAGGCTGGCAAAAAACGCGGCAAGCAGGGGGAAGGCATTCTTGTTCCTTCTGATGTAATGCGGGCGGATATGAGCGGGCAAACCCGTAACCTGTCAACGGGCACAATCGGAGCTGGTGGTGCTCTGGTTTCTGATAACCTGCTTGCAAGCAGCTTTGTTGAGTTGCTGCGCAAGCGTGCAGTTGTGATGGGCATGGGCGCCCGCATGCTGCATGACCTGGAAGGCAACTTTAAGATCCCACGTATGGTGGGTGGAGCCACCGCCTATTGGGTAGGTGAAAGCGATGATGTGACCAAAAGCGCAGAGGCTTTTGATCAGATCGAACTAAGCCCGCATACTCTGGGTGCGTTTACCGACTATTCCCGCAGACTTCTTATTCAATCCTCGCTGGATGTGGAAGCCATGGTGCGGGATGATCTGGCGCGGGTGATTGGTTTGGAGATCAGCCGGGCAGCGCTGCATAGTGACGGCTCTGGGGAAACTCCAAAGGGGATCGCTGCCACCACTGGCATTAACTCCACCACCTTTGCGGCAAATGCTCCAACATTTGAAGAAGTGATTGCAATGGAAACGGCTGTTGCAACGGATGATGCAGACATTGGAGCCCTGGGCTATGTCCTCAATGCTGCGATGCGTGGATCTTTCAAGACCACGGAAAAAGCTGCTGGGACTGCCCAGTTTATCTGGGAGCAAGGCAACACGGTAAATGGTTACAACACCGGTATTTCTAATCAGGTGCTGGATCACAACGGCTTCTTTGGCAACTGGGCGGATCTTCTGATTGCGCTCTGGACGGGTGTAGATCTGACGGTTGATCCGTTCACTCAATCCACCAGTGGGACCGTGCGCGTGGTTGCCATGCAGGATGTAGATTTTGCAGTGCGTCACCCGCAGAGCTTCTGTCACTCCTTCAAAGCTTAAGCTTTACGCCAGTTAAGCAGCCGGTTCGCCCGGCTGTTTTTATTTGGACTTCTCATATTCTTATCAACTCTCAAGAGGGCAGATCATGGCTGCAAAGATGAAGATTGAAATTTTGAAACGCACGGTTTGCGGTGGTGAACCGGTTGCGCCGGGTGATGTGGTGAACGCTTCTGAAAAGGATGCAAAATTCCTGATCAATATGAAAAAAGCAGAAACAACCACAAGGCGGGTTGGCAAGGCTAAGGCGGGAGAAAAGCCAAAAGAAGAAGACAATCCAGCCGGGGACTAAAACCCGGCTCATATGAGAAGCAAACGGGGGGCTTTGTTGTAGCGTATCCTTATCCGAAAACCAGTTTCCACTTTTCGGGGATACGCTCTGCCTCCCGTTTTTCGTTGGCCTTGGAGGCGAGGATTTACCAGTGAAAAAAGAACTACAGAGCACCACCAGCCTGAAACCACCCAAACCACTCACACCCATCGAGCTTGCGCGGGTGATGGGCAGCACCCGTGTAAACCGGGCGGTTGGTGTGCAGGGCGGGCAAACAATGGTGAAGCGGCAATGATTGATTTTGACGATGATCTAAATGAGATGCTGCGCACTGATGAGTTTGCAACAACGGCAACCTACGCGCTGCAGAACGGGGACACCGGGCACCTCACCGGGATTTTTACCAATGAGGGGGAGGAAACCTCCTTTGGTGAAGTTGGCATGCTCACTTCCAAACCAGTGTTTGCGGTGAAGGGCTCAGATATTCCGGCTGAGTTTGGCGAGGGTGCAGAGCTGCTGATTGACGGGCAACGCTTCACGGCGGCAAGCAGCCCCATGAGTGACGGGGCAGGCTTAAGCCAGATCCTGCTAGAGCGCGAATAGGGGCAGCCATGGCACACATAAGAACGCAGGTGCGCGATGCTGTAGAGGCAGCTTTAAAAGGGCTTCCTTCTACAGAGGATCGCTGCTTTGTCACGCGCACCTTTCCGCTGGATCACAAGCGACTGCCTGCGCTGCTTGTCTATGTGCTGGATGAGCAAAGCCAGCCTGCAGAGATGGGTGCAGACCGCGACATTGAACGGCAAATGAGCGTCACTGTTGAAGCCACGGCCGATGGCAAGGGCTTTGATGATGAGCTGGACCAAATTGCGGTGGAAGTTGAAACCGCACTTGCTGGCAGCGGCTTCTTAGGTGGCTTGGTGAAAGAGCTTTATCTGCAGTCAACCAATCTGGATATAGCAGTGCGCCGGGACCGGGGCGAGAAGCGCCAAGGGATTTTGACACTGCGGTATATGGCGCTTGCCATTGCCCCGGAAAATGACCCGGAAACCGCGCACTAAAGTTGCTTGCGTATCTTCATCCGAAAACCGGTGCCCACTTTTCGGCGATACACGGTAGCCGCGCTTAAGCGTGCGGCTGAGGAACTAACTTTCCAACAAATCAGGAGAACAGAGCATGCCTTTAATTCACGGCAATAAGGGCAGTGTGACTGCTGGCGGTGAAGATGTCGCCAAGGTTCAAAGCTTCAATCTTTCGGTAGAAGCGCCAATCTCGGATGCAACGGCAATGGGTGAAGAGTGGGAAACCCACTTGGAAGGCGCACCAAAACGCTGGTCCGGGTCTATCAGCGCCAAGCGGGTGAAAGGCGACACGGGGCAAGCTGAGCTTAGCGCCGGGGCTTCTGTGGTGTTGCACCTTTATTACAGCGGCAATGAGAGCGGTGAAACCTACGCCTCCGGCACTGCAACGGTTACCAGCGTACAGCATGCGCAGGGCCGTTCTGAAACCATTGATATGACCTTTGAGTTTACCGGCAACGGCCCGCTGACAGAAGAGGCGGTGGCTTAAAACAATGCGGTACTTGCCGTATCCTAAGTGATTATGCGATGCGGTAAGTACTTGGATGTGAGCCATTGTTAGAGTAGGTAGGGCGTTTGTGATGTGCGTTTAGATGGCTCCTAAGAAGTATCAGGCGCGTTTTGTTTTGGTGTAGCATGAACGTGGTTTCTCGGCTTTTTAGTTCCTCGACCTGGAAGGTCGTTGTTGTTTTGGCAATTTGTTTGCCGATCTTGTTCTTTCTGGTAGTTCGGCTTTTTTCTGAAGATACTGCAACGAAATACACCATTGATAGTGTGAGAAAGGTGGAGCAGTTCTATTCGCTTCAGGCGAAAGTTAAGGCTGACCTAAACACCTATCGGCGGATTACTGGCAAAAACTTTGTAGATGTCACGCTTGATGCTTGCGTTGTGCAGATCAGTAATCATTTCAACAATGGCTGCCGCAATATCCATCAAAACCGTGGTGAGCAGACTACGATAAATCTGAGAGAAGTGGGCAACATCACGTTGCACAACTATAAGCTTGAGTTCAATTACAATGAGCGCACCAGAAAACTGCGAGATCAAACGGGGGATCTCATAGAGAAACTCTACAAGCATTATCGAACCAAACAGATTGAGAAAATAAACCGTGAGCGGCTCCATACAAAGCGGGATGACAATGAATTCATTGATCGGCTCTATGATGAGGTGGAAGAGTTTGTTGAGCAAAAAGACCTTCGGAGTTTTTCGTTCCTCCACCACTGTCAAGGTCGAAGCTCGCTGATACCTGATCCTAGTTACTATGATTATTATCTCCTCAGGTATGATGCACCAAAGAGTGTTTGGAATAAGCTACTACAATATCACGAGTTCTGTCTCAGGAACTCTGAGGCAGATATAGCGCGATATGCGCAATAGATCAGATAACATAAACCGCATTAAGGGCTGTTGGATGAAAGATCCAGCGGCCCTTTTTCTTGACATGATGAAAGGATCAAAATGCGTGCGATTGAGCGTGTGAAGAGCCATTACAAACGGGCAAAAAATCAGATTATTGACGTGCCTGAATGGGGGGCAAGAGATCATCCTTTTAAGATCTACTATGACCCGATGACCCCAAACCAGCGCAAGCGCGTGAATGACGAAAATGAGGGACTGGACCCGGAAGCCTTTGTGGATGTGCTTGTGATGAAAGCACAGGATGAAAACGGCGAAAAGCTCTTTAATGCCGATGACAAACACAAGCTTTTAACGGAAGCAGATGGCGCGATCATTGGCCGGATTGCCGTGCAGATGCTTGGCCCATGCGATGCCAGGGAAATTGAAAAAAACTAAGAGGCGATCCGTGGCGCATGTTCTTATTTAAGCTTGCGGATCGCTTGCACATGCGGGTTGCGGATCTTGAAGACTGGCCGGAATCCGAACTTTTAGAATGGTCTATCTACCTAAAATTTGCCGGGGAGCCAAACCCATGACCGTGCCGGATCTTGTCTACAACGTTCGGGCCAATGATAAATCCCGTGCAACCTTTGAACGGAACCGGCGCGAGTTACAAAAGACGCGTCGGGAAACCAAGTTGCTCAACATGGATATGGGATCACTTGGTAAATCTATGGGGGCAATTCGGTTTCTCCCGGCAGCAGCTGCGGCAGCTACGGTTGCCAAGTTGACAGCTGCAATAAAAAGCGCTGTTTCAGAAGGCTCCAAGCTTGCCAAGGTTGCCGATAAGGTGGGCGTAACGACCGATGAGCTGCAGCGCATGCGTTATGGGTTTGAGCTGACTGGTGTTGCGGCTGGCACGACTGATACAGCTTTGCAACGCTTTTCCCGGCGTGTTGGTGAGGCTGCCAACGGGTCTGGTGTTCTTTATGAGATCCTGAAAGCAAATGGCGTCCAACTTCGCGATTCCAGCGGCAAGATGAAAACCCAAGGTCAGATTTTGGGCGAATATGCAGACCTGATTAAAAACGCCAGCTCGGAACAAGAGCGGCTTTTGCTGAGCTTTAAGGCGTTTGACCGGGAAGGGGCCGGGTTGGTTCTGGCACTCAAAAACGGTTCCAAGGGCCTTGATGAGTTGATGGGCAAGGCAGATGAAGCGGGCGGGGTTCTGGATGAAAAGCTTCTGCGCAAGGCAGAAAAGATTGATGATGAATTTGCAAAGATGTGGCGCACCTTTGAAATTGGTGCAAAGCGGGCAACTCTGGCGGCTGCCAATGCAATGGACGTTGCATTTAATACACCGGTTGCAGAGCCAACCCTCAAGGATTTGCAGGTAGAGTTTTCGCGCAAATTGCCGGGGCTTAACCGTGAGTTGTCGCTTGCACAAACGCTTGGTGATGAAGCCCGTATTGCTGAAATTCAAGAGCAAATTGATGCGGTAAACGCCCGCCTTGCAGGTATTCAGAGCGAACGTCAGTTACGCCACACTGGTTTTACAGGAGGACCAACCCGGCGTGGTGGTGGTCGTGGGCGGAAAACTGAGAAACCAACAATCATTCCCGACAAGAAAACGGATAGCAGCGGGGGCGGTGGGTCTTCCAAGACAAAGGTGGACCCTTACGCCCGTGTTTTAGAGCAGCTTAAGTTTGAACGTGATCTGCTGAGCATGAACGCACAGGAACAAAAGCGGGCCAATGTGCTGCGCCTTGCCGGTGTGGAGGCTGCCAGCAAGCAGGGGCAGGAGCTGATTAAAGTTACAGATGAGATCTACGCGCAAACCCAAGTTCAGAAGAAGCACAATGAAGTTGTGAGTTTGCTTGGCGGGATGGCACAGGATTCCATGTCGCAATTTATTGACGCTCTGCGGATTGCTGACACGGCAGCCGGGCGGCTGGTGGCAACGCTGGCAGAGGCGGCCGCACAAGCTGCCTTTATGGGACAAGGGCCGCTTGCCGGGATGTTTGGAACATCGCAGCAATCGAACCTATCAACGGCGCTCATGAGTACGTTTCAAGGCTTCTTCGCAGGTGGTGGTGTGCTTGGTGCCGGGCAGTGGGGCATTGCAGGAGAAAACGGCCCTGAGCCGGTTCTGGGGCCTGCCAGGATCATTTCCAACAAAGACGCCTTTGGAGGCTCTGAGCGCGGTGTGGTGGTCAATCAGTACATCCAAACGCCTGATGTTGAGAGCTTTCGCCAGTCACAAGGGCAAGTATCTGGAATGCTGGTTGATGCTTTGAGCCGTGGGCGGCGCAACCGCTAGAAGAAGAGCAGGAGGTGAGTTTAATCGGTTCCATTAATGAGATATGCATATGAATAGAAATGCAATCTAGAGTAGGTCATAAAAATGGGAACGAGACTAACATCCTGGGTAGAACGCAGATCCGGAGGAAAGTATGAGCAGATTGATAGACCAGACCTGTTTCTATCCTTTGAGCCATTTGCTCCCCCAAATTATGGGGTCTATGCATTTTTAGCAGGTGTTCGAAATTATGCAGGAATTACACCGTTGTCCGCGCCTCGCGGATTGCCTGATGATGTTCGGGAAAGTGTCTCGAAGAGATACTACAGCTATCCTGACGTGCTGCATTCTGCGTCCTGGTTTCTTGTCTCAGAGTTGGCAGAAGTCGACTATTGCGAAGTTATCGAAGACAGGCGCGAACGCCGTGTTGGCTCAGATCGAGCCGATTTTTACCAAACAAACAATACAGTTGCACTTGGTAAAGGTGAACAGATGACACTTCGAGAATTTCTCGGGGCTGAGTTCTTTCTGGACTTGGATGCTTTGACTGCCTGTAATGCAGATCGCATCGTGTTTTGGTTTGAACTCTAAGCTTGCTGTGAAGTTCGATCTGTGTTTGTCGCAGAGAGGCTGACATGCTGGAAGAATTTCATGACACACGGTTTCCGCCAGATATCTCGTTAGGGGCACGCGGTGGGCCGGAACGTAAAACGCAAGTTGTGGTGCGTGCCAACGGCCGGGAAACGCGCAACCAGCAATGGGCGGATAGCCGGAGGAGATACAACGCGGCTAAGGGTGTTCGCTCTGTCAATGATCTGCATAAGGTGGTGGAGTTCTTTGAAGAGCGGCGCGGGCGTATGTTTGCGTTTCGCTGGAAGGATTGGGCAGATTTTAAGAGTTGCCCGCCCGGTGATGCAATCAGCGCCACTGACCAGGTGTTAGGTGTTGGGGATGGCGTGCAAAAGGAATTCCAACTTGTGAAGACCTACGGCGCAACCTTCCAGCCGTATACACGCAAGATCCTTTTGCCTGCAGACACTGCACCGGTTGTGGTGGCCGTGGGCGGTGCTCCGGCCGTGGGGTTTGTGCTTGATGAGACTTCCGGCCTGATCACATTTGCTTCTGCCCCGCCTGCTGGTGAGGACGTTACAGCGGGCTTTGAGTTTGATGTTCCAGCCCGCTTTGATACCGATATGCTGGAATTGACGCTAAACGCCCATGTGCAGGGCAGTGTGACCAATATTCCAATTGTTGAGGTGCTGTTATGAAGCAGCTTAATCCAGCCCTTGCAGAGCACCTGCAGGGCAACTGCACCACCTTGTGTTGGTGCTGGCGGGTCACGCGGCGCGATGGCGTGAAGCAGGGCTTTACGGACCATGACCGGCAATTGGTTTTTTTAGGTGTGGTGTTTGAGGCAGCCGCTGGTTTTACCGGAACGGATGTAGAGGCGAACCTTGGCCTTGCGGTTAACAATATGGACGTGGAAGGCGCGTTTTCTTCTGACAAGATCACGGAAGCAGACATTGCGGCCGGGCTTTATGATGATGCGGAAATCGTGCTTTACCGGGTGAACTGGCAGGATACGTCTCAGCGGGAAGTTATGCAGCGCGGCAACATTGGCGAGGTGAGCAGAGGCGAGCTTGCATTTAACGCAGAGATGCGCAGCCTTGCCCACCGGCTCAACCAGAACACCGGCCGCACTTACCAGTATGGCTGCGATGCTGAGTTGGGGGATAGCCGCTGTGGTGTGGATCTGCAGGCACCGGAGAACAATGGGGCGGGCAGTGTAACAGCGGTAAAAGACCGGGTGTTTACCTGTGCCGGCATAGGTGGGTTCCCAGCTGACCGGTTTTCATGGGGGCAGCTTCACTGGATCACCGGGGCAAACAAAGGTGCTCGCGTCAAAATCAAGGTGCACAAGCTGACAGAGGGCGGGGCTGCAGAGCTGACCCTTTGGCAAGCGCCTGTGCAGCCGATTGTTGCCGGGGATAGCTTTGACGTGTTTGCCGGGTGTGCTCATACCTTTGCGGCCTGCAAAGACAAGTTTGCAAACGCGGTGAACTATCGCGGCTTTCCGCACATGCCCGGCCCTGACTTTATTTTGTCCTACGCTGAACAGGATGAGCAGAAAAATGACGGTTCCTCCTATGTCAAATAAGGTTGTTGCGCTTGCCCGTGGTTGGCTTGGAACGCCTTACCATCATCAAGCCAGTGTCAAAAGGGCTGGTTGTGATTGTCTGGGATTGGTGCGCGGGATCTGGCGGGAGCTTTACGGATCTGAGCCGCAAACGGTTCCGGCTTATTCCCCGGATTGGGGAGAAGTTGGAACACGTGAAACGCTCTTGGAGGCCGGAGAAAAGTACTTCCAGCGGGCAGAGCTGGACCCGCCCGGCCTTGGGGCTGTGGTGGTGTTTCGGGTGCGATCCGGAGCGATTGCAAAACACGCGGGCCTGATCAGCAGGCCGGGTGTGATGATCCACGCACAAGAGGGCGCGGGAGTTGTTGAGGTGCCCTATTCGGGGTGGTGGCAGCGCCGGGCGGTAGCTGCTTTTGGGTTTCCTTGAAAGAACTCTGCAACTATCTGCTCATGCGGCGGCGGATGAACACAACCAGAGCCGCGATAGCCCAGATGAATGAGCTGAGAAGACAATACAAAATTGCATAGATGATCATTAAGGACATCTGGGACCCCATAGTGAGATGCGCTGTCGCATCAATTCCCAGAATGTTGCAAGCAGGAGAAGGCTTGGTTGAGTAGACTGGTTCGCAATAGACAGTCGCAAATCCCAAAAACAAGATCTCAATTGAAAGAAGTACAGCGGGCCAATAGGCCATCACGAGTACAATCGAGAGATCTCTTCTCTTCTTCCTTTCAAAGTACCAAAGAGCGCCGCTGAAGAGCGCAATGGTGCCGATTGCGATGCTCAACAACTCCAAATTTATCTCCATTTTTCTTTCGATTTTCATCGGTAATTGACACAAGCTACAGGGTAAAACAATGGCAACGCTTGTTTTAACAGCGGCGGCAACTGCGATTGCAGGGGCAACAGGTGCAGGGCAGGTTGCGGCCTTTGCTCTTTCTGCAGCGGCAAGCATTGCCGGGAGCTACCTAGACAACATGTTGGTTTCTGCCTTCACTCCGGGCAGCAAGAGCCATGTGGAAGGGCAGCGGCTGGATAACCTGCAGGTGATGGGGTCCAGTGAAGGGGCGGTGGTTCCTCTTGTCGCCGGGCGTGCGCGTGTTTCCGGGCAGGTGATCTGGGCAACAAATCTGCATGAGGTTGTGACCACCACAACGGAAAAACATGGCGGTAAGGCGGGCGGTGGTTCGTCTTCTACGGTGACGCAAACAACTTACAGCTACTATGCCAACTTTGCGGTTGGGATCTGTGAGGGGCCAATCTCTGACATTTTGCGGGTGTGGGCGGATAGTAAGGAAATAGACACAACCAAAATCACCATGCGCATTTACAAGGGTGATGAGGAACAGGAAGCCGATCCGTTGATTGCTGCCAAACAGCGCAGCCCGGATGTGCCAGCCTATCGCGGCCTTGCCTATGTGGTGTTTGAAGAACTGCCCCTTGCAGACTTTGGAAACCGCTTGCCACAACTGACTTTTGAAGTGGTGCGCTGCGTTGGCTATGAGGAAGAAAAGCTGACGGCTGTCTCTCTTATTCCCGGCTCTACTGAGTTCGGTTATTCCAAAACACCCGTGAAGGATGGCAAGGACGGCCCCACCACTGCCTATAACAACCGGCACACACTTTCCGCAGCAACTGACTGGGAGCACTCCATAGATCTTTTGCAGAGCACCTGCCCGGAATGCAAAACGGTCTCTCTGGTGGTGGCGTGGTTTGGGGATGATTTGCGAGCGGGAGAGTGCACGATTGCGCCTCGTGTGGAGGCACGCAAAACCACCAGCCCGATTGAATGGCGCGTTGCCGGACTAAGCCGGGATGAAGCGCGGCTTGTCTCTTATGTCGATGGGAAGCCCGCCTATGGTGGCTCGCCTTCTGACAGTGTTGTCATTGAAGCAATCAAGGATCTGAAAGAGCGCGGCTTTAAGGTGATGCTTTATCCGTTTGTCATGATGGATATTCCAGAAGGCAACGGCCTGCCAGATCCTTACGGGGAGGCAGAACAAAAGGCTTATCCGTGGCGCGGCCGGATCACTTGTCACCCGGCAGCGGGGCAGCCGGGCAGCCCGGATGGAACGTTTGAAATCGAACCGCAACTTTTTTCATTCTTCGGGGAGTCTGACCATTTTGATGTTAGTTGGGATGGTGATCAAGTTATCTACACTGGCGATTATCGATGGAGTTATACCCATTTTGCCTTGCACCTTGCGATGTTAGCAAAGGCAGCGGGCGGTGTGGATGCTTTTGTTGTTGGAACGGAAATGCCGGGCATTTCGGCTCTAACATGGGGGTTTGATGACTTTCCGTTTGCATACTTCATGGCATATATCGCCGAGGAAGCGCGCAAGATCATGGGGCCGGATGTAAAGATAGGTTATGCTGCTGACTGGTCCGAGTTTCACAGCCACCGGCCTAATGATGGCAGCGGCGATGTGTTCTTTCATCTCGATTATCTTTGGGCTCATGACGATATTGACTTTATTGGCATAGATAATTATCTGCCGCTGACCGATTGGCGCGATCATGAAAACCATGAGGACCACGGGCAAGGTGCGCAATCGATCCATGATCTGGACTATCTGAAAGCTGGCATCGAGGGCCGGGAGTATTTTGACTTCTACTATGCCTCTGATGAGGACCGGACCAACCAGAACCGCACCTTGATTGCAGATCAGGACCATGGTGAGCACTGGGTGTTTCGTCAAAAGGATTTGCGGGGCTGGTGGGGAAACCCGCACCACAACCGGCCGGGCGGGGTGCGTTCAAATACCTCAACTAACTGGGTGCCAAAATCAAAGCCTATCTGGTTTACAGAGTTTGGCTGCCCCGCGATCGACAAAGGCACCAATCAGCCAAACGTGTTTTATGATCCCAAATCCTCAGAAAGTCAGGTGCCCTATTTTTCCTCCGGGGTGCGTGATGACCTGATACAGCGGCGTTACCTTCGCGCCATGCTGGAATACTGGGCTGTAGAGGCTGGCAACAATCCAGTTAGCCCGGTTTATGGCGGGCCTATGGTGGACCCTGTGAACATGTTTGCATGGGCTTGGGATGTGCGGCCGTTTCCATCGTTTCCGGTGGAATCCGATACCTGGGCGGATTGGGGCAACTTCACCACCGGGCATTGGCTTTCCGGCCGTGTGGGCGGTGTCTCAGTTGATGGCATTGCCCGGCTCTTAATGGAGCGGGCGGGCTTGCGTGAAGGCATAGACTTTGAAACTGCCGGGGCGGATGGGGTTGCTGATGGCTTCCTTATCTCTTCCATCACCAGTGCCCGCAGCGTCTTGGAAACCCTTGGGGCTGTTTTCTTCTTTGATGCGGTGGAATCGGGCGGCCGGGTGGCGTTTCGCCCGCGTCGTTCCCGCTATCCCTTAGCTGAGATTGAAGCAGAGCAACTGGTTGATCAGGGCAAGGACAAAGAGCGGGTTTCCATTACAAGAGCGCAAGAAACCGAGTTGCCTGCAGTGGTGCGGGTAACGGCCTATGACAGCTCGAAGGATTTTAACACAGCAACTGCTGAGGCGCTGAAAGGGGCTGTTTCAACTGAAAGGGTTGTGACTTCTGATCTGCCTGTCGTGACCAACTATGAGCGCCTGCAGGGCATGGCTGAAAGTCTGCTGCAGGAGGCTTGGGCGTCACGGGAGCGCTTAAGCTATGTGCTGCCTCCAACGGACCTGCACATAGAACCGGGCGACTATCTTAAGCTAACCGTTTCCGGCCGTGTGTTCGCGGTGCGGGTGCTTTCCGTCAAGGATGGAGACGCCCGCATGATTGAAGCGGTGACCTATGATGCACCGGTGTATGAAGCCACCAAGGGAGCAACACGGGCCTTTGTCTCAAAAGGGCAGGTGCTGCAGGCGGCCGCCTTGGGGGTGTTCATTGATGGACCGCTTTTGCGTGATCAGGACACACCATGGCAAGGCTACCTGACCGGCTATCAGTTGCCGTTCTCAAAGGGCATGGCGTTCTTATCCAGCCCGGTGACAAGTGGCTATGAGCTGCGGGCCGCCCTTAATCAGCAAGGTGTGCTTGGGGAGCTGCAGGCACCCTTACCTGCAGGGTCGCTGCACCGCTGGGACAAAGGCAACCGGGTAGAGGTCAAGCTCTACAACGGGGCGCTGGCTTCTCTTGAAGAGGATCTGGTTTTCTCTGGTGGCAATGCCATGCTGATTGAAGGGGCAGGCGGTGAATGGGAGCTGTTGCAGTTTGCCAATGCTGAGCTAACCGGCACGCGCACCTATACCTTAAGCAAATTGTTACGCGGGCAGCGGGGCAGTGAGCCGGGCATGGGTGCACCTGCAGGGGCGCGTGTGGTGGTGCTGGATGGCGGCATGACACAAAACGGGCTTTCTCGTTCTGAGTTGGGTTTGCCGCTTAACTGGCAAGCAGGCCGGGCCGGGGCTGGTGTGGGATCGCAGGATTACACCAGTTACCAAAAGACCTTCACCGGCCGTGGAGAGCGGCCACTTTCGCCTGAGCATTTGAACGCCCGTGCGCAAGCTGATGGCAGTATTGCAATAAGCTGGATAAGGCGCACACGAACGGGCGGGGATAGCTGGGAGGTGGCAGAGGTGCCTCTTGGTGAGACTGTAGAAAGTTATAGTGTTGAGATCCGTGAAGGGGGCGTTTTAAAGCGCTCCCTTTCTGCTTCCAAAGGCTTTGTTTTCTACACGGCCGCCATGCAGGCGGAAGACTTTGGCGGCCCTGCATCCAGCTTTGATGTGTGGGTTTATCAACTATCAGAGGTCTATGGGCGCGGTGTTCCTGCCGTTGCTCACTTCGAGACGTAAAGGGGAAGCTATGAGCACTACGGCACACTTGAACCTGCCGATGATTGCAGCTGCGCAATCGCAAAAGCATGTGACCCATAATGAGGCGTTAGCGCTGCTTGATGTGGTGGTGCAGCTCTCAGTCATCTCAAACAGCCTAACCAATCCGCCTGCAGATCCAGAAGAGGGGGCGCGTTACATAGTACCTGCAGGAGCGGCTGGTGCTTTTGCCGGGCATGAAAACGAGATTGCGGCCTTTAGCGCCGGGGCTTGGGCGTTTCTTACACCTGGCACCGGGTGGGCTGCTTGGATCGAAAGCGTGGAAAGTATGCAGGTTTTTTCTGGTGGGGCATGGGGCAGCTTTTCTTCTGTGGTCGGTCTGGGCACAGATCCGAACACGGGCGGCCTTGCCTTCCAGCAAGAGAAAACCGTTTTAAGTGAAACGGACAGCAAAGCGCAAAGCCAGTTTGTAACCGTGGATGAAGAGCTAAGCCTTGCGGGGAGCAGCGTTGATAGCTCGGTTTTAATCCCTAACCGGGCAATCGTGTTTTGTGTCTCAGCACGCACTGTGGAAGCTGTGACAGGGGCAGCCTCTTATGATTGTGGCCTTGCTGGTGAGCAATCCAAGTTCGGCGGATCTTTGGGGGCAGCCGTTGGCTCAAACAATGCCGGGGTGATCGGTCCGACTGCGTTTTACAGTGATACGGCCGTGCGGCTTACAGCCAATGGCGGCGACTTCACCGGGGGCAAGGTGCGCATTGCCTTGCATTACTTCCTGCCAGTTACTCCGCAGAGTTAAGAAGGCGATAGGGGTCTCCACCGGGTTGGGATAAAACAAAACGCTTCTCGCTTGGATCGTAGTTCCATTTGAAGTTTAAAGCTCCTGCGATGTCTTCAATATGTACTTCTTGTGAGAGACGTTCCTTCAGCTGTTCTTTTGTGAGTTTATCAGCGAATCCCAAAGCAATTTGCTCATGCAATTGATCTGTCATTGAGAGCAGTTGCTCGTCAATTTTAGAGAGATCATTCTCGACCCTTTCGTGAACGTTTGAAAGGTTTTCAGCACTGTAAACTTCCATCATGAGTGGTTGTAGTTCTTTTCTTGTATGGGCTCTGTAGTGTTGCATGAAATTTAGTTTCTCGGCGTACTGCTTGGCGAGATCGAGTTTCCCTGTTTCTGCGTACACTGATGAACACCAGAATACGAACAGGTTCAGCGCAATAAAAAGAAACTTCATGTACTCCGCGTCCTTACAAACATCTCAAAAATTTGACTTGGAAAATAAGGCTAATCGATGAGAGGCTCAAATGAATAAATTTCATTCGTTTTCTTTGTAATTCAACCGTTTCACCGGCCGCAAGAGCGGCTTTTTTTGTACCTGCACGGGAGCTTTCAGCTCCCGTTTTTTGTTAGGGGCAGAGCATGCAAGAGACGTTTCGACTGATTATTTTAGACTTACTTGGGACTGAAGGCGGGTTTGCAAACCGTTCGCGTAAAGCAGATCCGGGCGGCCCAACTAATCTTGGCGTCACTCAAAGAACTTTGTCGGCTTGGCGCGGACGTGCGGTGAGCGTGGAAGAAGTGAAGCGCCTGAGCCGTGAAGAGGCAATTGATATCTACCGGGCGCAATACTGGGATGCTGTGAAAGGCGATAAGCTGCCGCGTGGGTTGGACTATGCCGTTTTTGATTGTGCCGTAAACTCCGGCCCGGCGCGGGCCGTCAAGATCCTGCAGAAGATCCTCAAAGTCAAAGTAGATGGCGTGTTGGGCCTGATTACGTTGGGTGCAGTGAAGGCGCATTCTGCCACGGCCTTAATCAACCTGTTCTCAGTCGCTCGCCTGAAGTTCATGAAGCGGCTGAGAAACTGGCCCTACAACAAGACCGGCTGGACGCGGCGTGTACGTCATGTGCAGGAGCGCTCCCTAGAGCTGGTGGGCAATGCCATGATTAAACGTGCACCAACTCCAAATCTGGAACCTCATGAAAATGAGGAAGGTTCCAAGGCGGTTGATGAGGAAACCAGCGCACTCAGCGCATGGCTAAGCCCGGACGGGATCACTAAGGGCGCAATGGCCGCTTCTGGCTTCTCCGGCATTCTGGCGGGGTCCGGGCCGGTGCAGTGGGGCTTTGCAGTCGCTCTGATTTTAAGCGTGGGCGTTGCTGGTTATTTGCTGATCAATAAAGAGCGGGCCGCCTGAGATGGGGGCGGTTCTTCCCTTCCTGATTAAAACGAAGATAGGGCGGGCATTGGTGGCCGCCCTTCTTCTTTGTGCACTTGCGGCCGTTGCCTGGCACCAGATCCGGCAGGGAGCGTTTATCGAGGCAGAGCGTGAAGCTTTGCAAGGGACTGTGAAAGCGGAACAGCAAAGGAAGCAAGATGATGCCTATTTGCAAGGTCTTGAAGATTACCGCTTGTGTCTTGAGTACTTTGATGATTCCGGGCTGCGAAACGTTGCAGAGTGCGAGCAGTTGCAGTGGGTTCACAAAGAATAATCTAAGCCCCCAAGGCTTTGTGGTGCTGGTTCAAGTGGACAGGGCGGGGGCAAACAGAGTTGCAGCAAATGACAGGAACGGACAGAGGCAGGGCTGCTGGAAATGACGGATTTTATCTTGGAGATTTTCTATCATTTACCGTTCTGGAAAACGGCCGTCATTGTTGCTTTTGCTCTTATTGGCGCTTTGCTTCAAGAGGCTGGCTTCTGGCAACGCGTGCTTACATTCTTCATCGGAATTGCTGCGGCCGTAACCTTCACTCAGCCGCTCCTGGACTTCTTTGAACTGAGGCCTGCGTTTAGTGACGCGACGGCTGGTGTGCTTGCTATGAGTGGGCGTAATATGACTGTGTTTGTGTTGCGGCTTTCTCGGGATCCGTTCAAATCGGCAGGGATGATATTGAAAATCTGGAAAGGCTTCAGGTGAGTGTCCAAGATAAAGAGCTACAACTGTATCCTGCACAACCTGCCTCTTATTCTCACCAGTAACTCAGGGCATGAATTCGGTTCCTAATGCATATGTGTGAAATTAATTACACGTAATTATTAGGAGAATTTCATGTTTGTGGCTGTTTATCGAACTTCAATTCTAAGCTTGGGTGTTGATGAAGAGGAAGCTATCAACCAGGCGCTATGTATTTTGAAAGGACTGTCAAATGAGGAGAGCACTCACATTGCCAGCCACTTACAGATAAGGCCAATTACTGAGCAAGCTTGCAATCAGATTATATATAAGGAAAGTATTTCTCTAAAAGTAATCAACGGCGAAGTCGGGTCGTTATAGTAATAAATCCACCCAGCGGCGGGGGTGGAGTGAATTGATGCGTAAAATTAAGTTATTATAATTAGTCCATAGTTTTGCCAACGAAATTTTATTGGGTGTTACTTATATTTTGTTAGGTGGTTCTAATATTCTCACGTGTGAATCGTGTTGATAAACGACAAATAGTATTCAGTGTTATTCACCGTGCTCGTGTGCGTCTTGAATATTCAAGGATTCCATTGCTAGGCGGTGCTCCTCAAGATTGGATTGTCAAATATCCGGAGGAGTGGCGATGAAATTGAAAACTAACAAAAACAATGGGCTTGTTGTGATGCCGTGTTGGTATTGGTGTGTTCTCAGCATCCGCAGGTTCTTGTGGTTGATCCCAGCGTTGCTATGTGTCTACTCGGCGTATGTTGCAGGTTTGCGAATTGTGCCTGCGCTTAGCCGCTCTGATATCTCCACTGCAGGCTGGAGCTTTTTCTTGGCATTTATAAGCTTGGTGTTCGCGCGCTACTATGTAGGGCGGTGTTTTTCAACTTTAGAATGCAAATAGAAACAGGTTGGTTGCGCGATTCAGATGTGGTGTCTGTTTACCGGCCATGATGGGCGTGAAAGCGGTGAATATCTTGGAAAATTGAGAGTGATAAAAGTTAGGCAAATAGACTCTGAAAAGCACAAATTTCATGCATCTTTAGACACACGATGTAACTAAAAAAGAGTATGTATTTGAATTAGTTGGGAGATTTTTGAGCTGGATTTGCAATCCGCTGCGCCACCACTCCGCCAAGAGGCCCCGCTGTGGTGTGAGGGGCTTTTCTGATATTTGGGGCGGATAGTCAAGCGGGCAAATTCACTTTCCACGATCACTCTTGTGTAAAACACCGAAATCTATGGGGTTTACCTAAGTGAGTAGCTTTCTGGATGAGGCACGGCTTTTCTTCCTGCATGGAGAAAAAGCTCGTATTTGCACCGTAAAGTTCAAAAATAGAAAAACAACAGAGGGAACTGTTTATTTTTACGGATCTGGCAGCTTGTGTTTGTGGTGCATGAGCGATATTTCTCAGCCAAAGAATCTTGCGAGACAGTGAGGACAGGATGGTCAACTTCGCGGAACAAAGAACACTGATGGTCGACAATCAGCTGCGGACCAATGATATTACAGACCTGCGCATTATTGGTGCTATGGGCAAGGTGCCTCGCGAAAAGTTTGTTCCGGAAAACCTGCAGGAGCTGGCCTATATTGATGAAGATGTAGCCGTTGATGAAAAAGGCGAGCGTAAAATGCTCAAGCCGCACATCTTTGGTCGTCTTGTTCAGCTGGCTGATATCACTGCCAAGGATGTAGTTCTGGTGGTTGGTGCTGCCTCTGGTTATGGCGTGGCGATCGTTTCCTATCTTGCTGAGGCTGTTGTTGGTCTGGAAGTTGATGTGGCGCTGTCTGAGGCGGCTTCAGCGAATCTTGAACAGTTGGGCATTGAAAATGCTGCTGTGATTGATGGCGATCTGGCCAAGGGTTATGCGGCTGATGCGCCTTATGATGTTATTCTGGTGAACGGTTCCGTTGAAGAGCTGCCGGAAGCCTTGACTGCTCAGCTGAAAGACGAGGGGCGTCTTGTTGTGGTTGAGGGGGAGAGCAATGCGGGCGTTGCGCGGCTTTACACCAAGTCTGGCGGCAATGTGAGTTCTGTGTTTGCGTTTAATGCGCATGCATGTGCGCTTCCAGGTTTTGAGAAGCCGGAAGTCTTTGAATTCTAAACGCTTGCGATGCAGGTACTGAGATGTGAGGCGAGGGGCAACCTTCGCCTTTTTTTGTTTTCTGTGAAGTGTTGTGATGAATTTCCGTTTTCGTGATGTGAATTACAGTTTTGTCCCAATGCTGGTTTAAAGCACTTCAGACTCTGGTGGGGTAAAATGAGAACTGGTTGCTGCTGCTGTCTTTTCTATCAATGATGTAGAGATATCCACGTTTCAATCATTGGGTGAAAAAACGGTAGTAAAAACTTAATGGTTCTATTAGTGTGCCTCCGGGGAATGATATTCTGTGATTGGTCTAGGTAATTGTATCGATAAGATGTTGCCTGTTCGTCGCAGTATTTATTTTTTTCCAAAATCGGCTTGATCGCCGGTTTCGGAAAACGCCGAATAAGATATACATTTCGGCGAGTGTGTTGGGTTTGCGGTTCGTAAGATTGACCCTGTTTGAGGCATATAAAGTGGTTTCTCGGAAAACGTTAACGGGTGCAGTTGCAGTAGTCGGCTTGCTTGTGAGTGCTCAAGGCGCGAATGCTCTTTCAATTAAAGAGGCATTGGCTGCTACCTATCAGAATAACCCGACATTAAACGCATCACGCGCTCAGCTTCGTGCGACAGATGAAGGTGTGCCACAGGCTTTGGCCGGATGGCGCCCAAGCATTATTGCCAGTGGTAATTATGGTTACCAGTGGCAGGAGACACAGGGCACTAACCGAAACCGTAATGAGTATACAGCATCCTTGCAGGTTACTCAGCCGCTGTTCCGTGGTTTCCGGACTGTGAACTCTACCCGTCAGGCTGAAGCTATTGTTCGTGCTCAGCGTGAAGATTTGCGTACAGCAGAGCAGACTGCGCTTTTCCAAGCTGCGACCGCATACATGGACGTCATTCGCGATACCGCGCTTGTGTCTTTGCGTCGGAGTGATTTGAAATTCCAGGAAGAGCAGGTTCGGGCCTCTAAAGATCGCTTTAATGTGGGCGAAGGTACGCGGACGGATGTTTCTCAGGCTGAATCAGGTCGTGCTCGTGCGCAGTCCACACTGAACACAGCGCTGGCAAACCTGAACACAAGTCGTGCGATTTTCCGTCAGGTGATTGGCATTGATCCCAAAAACCTGAGCGCTCGCACCAATGTGACAAGCTTGTTGCCGAAGACTGTTTCTTCTGCAATCTCTATTGGTCAGGAAGAGCATCCTGCGATCCAGTCTTCTCAGTTTCTGGTTGATGCCGCTCAGTTTGCAGTGAAAACTGCTGAGGGTGTATTGCTTCCGACTGCTGATGTTCAGGGAACATTGTCCTATAGCGACAACAACCTTCCTGGCGTGTCTGGAAAGCCGACCAGAACAGCATCTATTTTTGGTCGTGTGACTGTTCCTATCTACCAGAATGGTAGCGAATACTCTGTTGTGCGCCAGTCTAAAGAAGATCTGGGTCGCACCGAGATTTTGGTTGATGTGTCCCGTGATAGCATCCGTGCTCAGGCGATCTCCTCCTGGGGGCAGCTGAATGCATCGATCGCTTCCATTACGGCAGCTGAAGCACAGGTTGCTGCGGCTCGTCTTGCTTTGGAAGGCGTGATTGAAGAGCAGCGTGTTGGTCAGCGGACCACGCTTGATGTTCTGGATACACAGAGTGATCTGGTGGATGCGCGTGTAACATTGGTGACAGCGCAGCGTGACCGTGTGGTTGCTGCTTATGCGGTTCTTTCCTCTGTTGGTCGTCTCGACTATAACAGCCTGGCATTGACCGGTGCGCGTTATGACCCAACTGAACACTACCGTCTGGTACGTGATAAGTGGATTGGTCTGCGGACCCCGGATGGGCGTTAAGCTCCTCTGATATAATGAAATTTTGGAGAAGGGAGCCTCACGGGCTCCCTTTTTTGTTGCCGCATTTTCAAAATTGCTCGTTTTCCTTGTGGGAATTGGCATTTTGCAGAATATGCGGGTGTCAGGCGGGACCGCTTTTCTCTTATATTTAAGTAAGTATTTATTAATGAACTGAGTCGGAAAGCCGGCGGATTAGACGCGATTAGAAGTGGAGCACATACATGGGAGCTGTCTCACAGGGTAACGAGCCTTCCATGGAGGATATCCTGAGCTCGATCCGCAAGATTATTTCGGATGACGAAGCAAGTGGCGCAGAACAGATGACAGATGCTGCATTGAGTGACGCGGACGCGGGTCGCGAATTATCACAGGACGATCTAGATAAACTCTTTGATGATGCGCCAGCGGAAATGGAGCCTGCTCCAACTCCTGAGCCAGAAGTGGTGAAGGATGCGGAACCAGACGTTCTGGAGCTGACGCAAAAAGAGCAGATCGACGAGCAATCCTCCTCATTGAAAATTATCGAAGGTCTTGCTGATGAAGACAAGGAAGAGGATGGAGACATCGCTTTTCTTGATCAGCCGGGTCCTGAAGCGTTTGGGCTGGGCAGCATGGGGCAAGATGACATTCTTGAGCCTTCAGCTGCAAAAAGTCCGGCGGAAACACTTATCTCAAGCGCGACGGACGAAGTTGTGTCCAGCGCCTTTAACGGTCTTGCCAACACGGTGCTGTCCAAGAACGCCCGTACACTGGAAGACCTTGTGGCTGAGATGCTGCGCCCAATGCTGAAAGGCTGGCTCGACCAGCATCTGCCAAGCGTGGTGGAGCGGCTTGTGCGCCAAGAGATCGATCGCATCTCACGCAAATAATCCTCTGGATGTGAGGGGAGAAGCTCTCCCCTTCACACATCCGCTCTCTGCTACTCTTTCTAAGAAAACCGTGTCAAAACTGATCTGTGGTGTGGGCTGTTTGGGTATTTGTCGCTCAAATATGCTCTGTAACTGCATGAAAGGTTGACTTAGGCGAGTGCATCCGATTTACACCAGACAAACTCCATAAGTGGAAGAGCTTTTAGGTATGCTGGATAAAACATATGAGGCGGCCTCTGTTGAGCCGCGGATTTACGACGCTTGGGAACAGGCAGGGGCCTTTAAGGCAGGTGCGGGCGCAGAAGATGGAGCTGCGACCTACTCAATCGTGATTCCGCCGCCGAATGTGACAGGCTCTCTGCATATGGGCCATGCTCTCAACAACACTTTGCAGGACATTATGGTTCGCTACCAGCGTATGCGTGGTCGCGACGTTTTGTGGCAGCCGGGTATGGACCACGCAGGTATTGCGACACAAATGGTCGTTGAGCGCCAGATGGCTGCTGACGGCGGCAATGTCACGCGTCGTGACCTTGGCCGTGAAGCGTTTATTGAACGTGTGTGGAAATGGAAAGGTGAGTCCGGCGGGATGATCTTTAACCAGCTTAAGCGCCTTGGTGCGTCTTGTGACTGGTCCCGTGAGCGTTTCACCATGGACGAAGGCCTTTCCAAGGCTGTTCTGGAAGTGTTTGTTTCTCTTTACAAAGAGGATCTGATTTACAAGGACAAGCGCCTTGTGAACTGGGATCCTAAACTTCTGACTGCGATTTCTGATCTGGAAGTTGAGCAGAAGGAAATGCAGGGCAACATGTGGCATTTCCGCTATCCGCTGGCGGATGGTGTGACGTACCAGCACCCTGTTGCGTTTGATGAAGACGGCAAGGCGACCGAGTTTGAGACGCGTGATTACATCGTGATTGCGACCACTCGCCCGGAAACCATGCTGGGTGATACGGCTGTTATCGTTCATCCGGATGATGAGCGCTTTAAAGAGCTGCAGGGCGAAGATATTATCCTGCCGCTGGTTGGCCGTCGTATTCCAATCCTTGCTGATGACTATGTTGATCTTGAAACCGGCACAGGCGCGATGAAGGTTACGCCTGCGCACGATTTCAATGACTTTGACATTGGTAAGCGTCATTCCTTGCGTCAGATTTCCATCATGGACCGTGAAGCCAACATTGTTCTGCGTGAAGCAGAAGGCTTTATGGATGGTCTGGAACTGACCGATGAGCTGAGCAAAACACTGGAAACACTTGAAGGTGTTGAGCGCTTTGCGGCGCGCAAGCTGATTGTTTCCATGCTGGAAGAGCGCGGTCTGCTGGATGAGGTTGTTGATCACGTCAACATGGTTCCACATGGGGACCGTGGCGGCGTTCCGATTGAGCCTATGCTGACTGACCAGTGGTATGTTGATGCCAAGACCATGGCCCAGCCTGCTATTGCATCTGTTCGTGAAGGTCGTACCAAGTTCGTTCCTGCCAACTGGGACAAGACCTATTACGAGTGGATGGAAAACATCCAGCCGTGGTGTATTTCCCGTCAGTTGTGGTGGGGACACCGTATTCCTGCGTGGTATGGCCCGGAAGGTAAGTTCTTCGTTGAAAAGAGCGAAGAAGAAGCTTTGGCTGCTGCTGCAGAATTTTACGGCAAGCCTGTTAAGCTGATGGAACAGAACGACGCTCTTGCTGCGCATGATGCCGGAGACGCTGATTTTGTTGCCATGTACCGCGATGAAGATGTTCTGGATACCTGGTTCTCTTCTGCGTTGTGGCCGTTCTCGACTATGGGCTGGCCGGATAAAACCGCTGAGCTTGCACGTTATTACCCAACGTCTGTTCTTGTGACCGGCTTTGATATCATCTTCTTCTGGGTTGCCCGTATGATGATGATGGGCAAGCACTACATGAAGACTGAGCCTTTCGACACGGTTTACATTCACGCCCTCGTCCGTGACGAGAAGGGCGCGAAGATGTCCAAGTCCAAGGGCAATGTGATTGATCCGCTGGCGCTGATTGAAGAATACAGTGCAGATGCGCTGCGCTTCACGCTTGCTGCCATGGCTGCACAGGGCCGCGATATCAAGCTGGCGACGTCTCGTGTTGCTGGTTATCGCAACTTTACAACCAAGCTCTGGAACGTTTGCCGCTTTGCGGAAATGAACGAGTGTCATGCTGTAGATGGCTTTGACCCTGCGCTTGTTAAGCAGACCGTGAACCGCTGGATCGTGACTGAAACCAGCCGCGCTATTCGCGAAGTTTCTGAGGCGATTGATACATACCGCTTCAACGATGCGGCTGGTGGTGCATACCGCTTTGTCTGGAATACATTCTGTGACTGGTATGTTGAGCTGACCAAGCCGATCTTCTACAGCGATGATGAAGCGGCCAAGGAAGAAGTTCGTGCCACAACAGCCTGGGCTCGTGATGAGATCCTGAAGCTTCTGCACCCGTTCATGCCGTTCATCACGGAAGAGCTTTGGATGCGTACGGTTGAAGATGGCGAGAACAAGCGCGAGAAGCTTCTGGCGCTTTCTGCCTGGCCGACCTCCATTGGTGAAGATGGCGAGGCTGCTGCTGAGATCAACTGGCTGATCGACATGATTGTCCAGATCCGCTCTGTTCGTTCTGAAATGAACGTTCCAGCTGGAGCGAAGGTTCCTGTTGTTCTGTGTGGTGCTTCTGAGCAGACCAAAGCCCGTCTGGAAATCCACGAAGCGGCGATCATGAAGAACGCGCGTGCTGAAACGGTCACCACTGCTGATGAGATCCCACAGGGCTCTGCTCAGATTGTTGTTGGCGAAGCGACCGTTTGCCTGCTGCTTGCTGGTGTCATTGATCTGGATGCGGAAAAGGCACGTCTTGGCAAGTCTTTGGACAAGATCGTTGGTGAACTCACCAAGATCTCCAAGAAGCTTGAAAACGAGCGCTTCCTTGCAAAAGCTCCGGAAGATGTCGTTGCTGCTGAGAAAGAAAAAGTGGCTGAACTTGCTGAGCGCAAGGAAAAGATGGATGCCGCTTTGGAGCGCCTCGCAGCTTTGGGCTAAGGCTTGTTCATCTTTTGAATTTTGCAAAACGCGGCTCTTCTGGGCCGCGTTTTTTGTTCAAGCCTTCTTTTTCTTTGTTTTCCGGGCTTTAGTTTTGGGTTTGTCCTCAGCTTTTGGGCTGGGTTCTTGCTTAGGTTTCACAGCCGGGGCAACTGGAGTTTCGGGCGGTTGGAGGCTGCTGTTTTCACCGTAATTGGTGACGAAGGGGTGGGCGACTTCGATGTTCTGATCTGAAATGAGTTTCAGGGTGCGGATGATGATGCTCTCCTGAATAGCGAGATACTCATCCCGGGTTGCTGCCTGAACACTGTCTTCGATCTGGATCACAATGCCGTTTTCATCAATGTTCTCCAGCCTCACTTTTGCTGCATCGGGTTGAGACAGCGGATGTTTGGCCAGCATCCGTTTGATCTTGGAGATGAGCTTTTCCAGTTGCTCGGCGCTGGTGTCGTACTTCAATGCAAATCTGAGAACGACGCGGAAATGGTCCTTCAGTGTGAAGTTCATGAAGTTCATCTTGGCAAGGTCGGCGTTGGGGATGGTGACCAGCGTTCTGTCCGTTGTTCTGATGCGGGTTGAGCGCATGCCGATGGATGTTACGTGACCGCGGACCTTGTTGAACTCGCAATAATCTCCGACACGGACAATGCCGTCTGCATAGAGAATCAGGCCGCCGAGAAGGTTTTCGAGCGTGGGTTGAGCGGCCAGGGCGATGGCGAGGCCGCCAACACTGATACCTGCGATGATGCCGTAGAGCGGGATGTTCAGGCGGGTCGCGCCGTACGTGAGCAAAATGAGAGCGCACAGGATGGCGAAGAACTGCGTTGCTGTGCGGATGATGCTGCGGTCGATGGAGGCAACGCCGCGGTTCTTGAGCAACACCAGCTCGCTCATGAGGCGGAGGACCTTGTATATGATGACTGCGCCGCCAATCCAGACGAGCGTTTCGATGGTCAGGTCATAGACTTGCAGAACCGGGCCACCGATGTTGATTTGATAATCAGCCAGATAACGCAGGAAAATGAGAGAGCCGACAATGACGCCGGAGGTGATGATGCTGAGTACTTGCCGCCGAACCGGCTTCTTGCGATCTGGTAAGCGCCGCATGGTGGTGACGAAGAAGAAAAGAATGACTGCCGCAATTGCAGTGATCAGGATCAGCGCGAACCATTGCCAGACGGCCTGTCCATAATACAGCTCCAGTAGCCATGGAGGTTGGCTTTCAATCAACGAGAACCAGGCTGGCGGAAGCAGGTGCCCGGGACTGCTGGCGAAGAAGTGGTAAAGGTCTTGCGGAATGGAGGAGCGGGACGGGAGTGCTTTGACTTCCTCATAAAACTCCGGGATCCGGTCCACTGTTTCTGCTGAGAAGACATAGTCTCCTTGCTGCGGCCCCTCAGTCATCCTGGTGATGACGATTTGGGTGAATGGGATCGTCCAGGAGCTCTCCAAATCGGCCTGATTGAAGTCGTAGGTGCCTGCTGCTGTTCCGGGGATATCCGGGAAGGGGGGAAGTGGGATGCGGTCCAGAATCTCTTTGAGCTGCAGGACCAGTTCCAGTGACGTTTGCTGGCGTGTTGCGCTCGGGAGGCCGGAAAGATCAAAGCAGCCTCTGGCACGCTCCAGAAGAATCTCGGCGAGATGGATCTGGTTCTGGATGTGCTCATGATTTTTACTCATACCGAGCGTTTCCATGGAGAACGCACCCATGCCTGTGTTTTCTTCGTAAGCTTCCTGAATGAGGTGGTTTGTTTCCTCCATGATATCGAGGAAGCTGTCCAGCGTTGCTCTTGGAGAGCTGGTGTCGGCAGGTGCGAGAGGGAACATGCCGATGATGTCTTTTGCGCGAAACTCCATCAAAGGCATTGCCGGCATGCGTAGTGTCTCCGGCATGCCGTTTTCGTCAGATGGCATCTCTGGCTTTTCTGAGGGAGCTTTCAGGATCTCCTTTTGCTGCTGTTTGATGTACTTCTGGTAGAGGGACTGGGCGGGAGCCTGGCTCGAGAGTGCCAGGAACAAAAGAACGCAAAAAAACGCAGCAAAAACGCGTGTAACGCACAAATAACGCAAACCAACGCATAGTACACTGGAGGCCCGGTGTGGCTGTTGTTGCTGGGTTATCGAGTGCGATTGCTCTGCTTGCATTGAGGTCTCGGTTGTTGGCTGCTTCCTGCTCTATGAAACCAGCCACTCAAGACCATTTGGACAATCCACGCCTTGTTATTTAAGTAAAATTTGCCGGTGGGTTATCGTGGCTTTCGCGCAACGCCTGTGGGTTAGCTGAGATTCCTCAGCGATTGCCGCGTGTTTGCCTCGTTCTGGCCTTTTCCCCGTAGCATTCCAGTGCTAAGCCCTTTACAGCTTGGGCGTTTGAATCACTAGCTGCTGGAAAGTTTTATGGGTTTTACAATGCGTAAATATCTTGGGCGCGCTGCATCCTGCGCACTTGCTGCGTTGATCGGTGGGGCAGCATTGGCATTGCCTGCACAAGCTCAGACACCAATTAAAAACCCGGTTGCAGTGTTCAAAGGGCTGGATAAAATCACCGGCCGCATTACCACGTTTGATGTCTATATTGATGAGACAGTTCAGTTTGGCGCACTTCAGGTAACGCCGCGCGTTTGTAATTCCCGGCCTCGGACAGAAGCCTCTCAAACCACTGCGTTTATTGAGGTTGACGAGCTTACGCTTGACAGTAAAGTTCGCCGGATTTTCAGTGGCTGGATGTTCGCAAGTAACCCTGGTGTGCACGCTGTTGAGCACAGCGTCTATGACATCTGGCTGATCAACTGTAAGAAAACGACTTCTGTACCGCCACCAGAAGGATACGCTGGTCCTGCTGTTGATCTTGTTTCCGAAGAGGATGATCTAGCTGGGAAAGACTTTGTTTCTTCAGGGGAAATTCCGGTGCCACGACCGAAGGTTGTTGCAACACTGCGGTAAATGATGCGGCCTCTCAGATGAGGCCGTTTTTGGTTTTAGGTGGAGCAGGGCGCATATCCTCGATGATCTGCAGCACTAATTTGCCAGAGCTTTCCTGCGGTAGAGCGTGAAAATCTCCGAGTACCATCAGCGCATTTTCCAGCAACTTGCCATACTGCTCTTTGGGAACTTCTGTCGCCCCGAACTGTTCCAGATGTTCTGTCACGAACTGAGCGTCCAGTAACCTGTAGCCTCCATAGAGCAGACGGCCATACAGATGCACAAGGGCAACCTTGGAGGCATCCCGCTCCAGTGAGAACATGCTCTCCCCAAAGAAGGCACCGCCTAGTGATACACCGTAAAGGCCGCCAACGAGCTCGTCAGCGGCGTTATAGACCTCGATTGTGTGGCAATACCCCATGGCAAAAAGTGCAGTGTAGAGCTTGCGGATCTCAGTGTTGATCCATGTCTCTTTGCGCTCTGAGGTGGTTGTCGCGCAGTGAGAGATTACTGCTTTGAAATCACGGGAGGCTCGAACGACAAACTTGTCGGAGCGGACGGTTCTGGCGAGCCGTTTGGGGATGTGAAATGAATCGAGCGGCAAGATACCTCGCCGCTCGGGATCAATCCAGAAAAGATCAGGAGAGTCAGCAGTCTCAGCCATTGGAAAGATGCCACAAGCGTATGCTTTAAGCAGAATTTGTGGGGTAATCTTAAATTCCATGCTGGCCTGCTTTTGACCTCCCTAAATCTCCTCAGTTTTCTTCGGAGTTCTGTGCTGCGATGTGCGCTTCCAGGAACTTCTCAAGCCAATGGATATCATAGGCGCCGTTGGCGATATCCTGATTGTCCAGAAGCTCTGTGAAGAGCGGAACAGTTGTGTTGATGCCATCAACCACAAACTCGCTCAGAGCACGACGCAGGCGCATCATACATTCCACACGGGTCCGGCCATGAACGATCAACTTACCGATCAGGCTGTCATAATGTGGAGGAATTTTGTAGCCCTGATAAACGCCTGAATCTACGCGCACACCCAGACCGCCCGGTGGGTGGTAATAGGTGATTGTGCCCGGAGATGGTGCGAAGGTCAGAGGATGCTCTGCGTTGATACGGCACTCAATCGCATGACCAGAGAAGCGAACTTCTTCCTGATTGATTGACAGAGTAGAACCACCAGCGATGCGGATCTGTTCGATCACAAGATCAATGCCGGTTACCATCTCGGTTACAGGATGTTCCACCTGCAAACGGGTGTTCATTTCAATGAAGTAGAACTCACCGTTTTCATAGAGGAATTCGATTGTACCTGCACCGCGATACTTGAGCTTACGCATAGCGTCTGCACAAACTTCGCCGATTTCCATCCGTTGCTCTTCATTGAGCGCAGGGGATGGGCACTCTTCGAATACCTTCTGGTGGCGGCGCTGCAAAGAACAGTCGCGCTCACCAAGGTGGATTGCATTGCCCTGACCATCACCCAGTACCTGCACCTCAATGTGGCGTGGTTTGCCGAGGTACTTTTCCATGTACAGAGCATCATCGCCAAAGGCTGCTTTGGATTCGGAGCGTGCGGTTGAGATCGCAGTATCCAGATCTTCAGCTGTCAGGGCGACCTTCATGCCGCGGCCACCGCCGCCTGCTGCCGCTTTTACGAGAACCGGGTAACCGATTTCCTTAGCGATTGCATGGACGTCGTCTTCAGGAGTGATGCCACCATCAGAACCCGGCACAACTGGAATGCCCAGTTCTTTTGCCGTGGTTTTCGCCTGAATTTTATCGCCCATCACACGGATGTGCTCTGAGGTAGGGCCGATAAAGGTGATGCCGTGTGCCTCAAGAATTTCCGCAAAGCGTGCATTCTCGGACAGGAAACCATAACCGGGATGCACAGCGTCGGCGCCAGTGATTTCACAGGCTGCCAGAATCTGCGGGATGTTGAGGTAGCTGTCGCGCGCTACCGGCGGACCAATACAAACACTTTCGTCAGCAAGGCGCACATGCATCGCATCTTCGTCAGCAGTAGAGTGGACCGCAACAGTGCGAATGCCAAGCTCTTTACATGCCCGAAGGATGCGGAGTGCGATCTCGCCGCGGTTTGCGATGAGGATCTTTGAGAACATAGAGACTTCGCCTGTTATTCGATGATGATAAGTGGTTCGCCGAATTCAACTGGCTGACTATCTTCAACCAGAATTGCAGTCACAGTGCCTGACTTTGGTGAAGGGATCTGATTCATGGTCTTCATCGCTTCAATGATCAGAATGGTGTCGCCCTTCTTGATGGACTTGCCTACTTCAATAAAGACTGACGCGCCTGGCTCTGGTGCCAGATAGGCTGTGCCAACCATTGGAGAAGTTACTGCGCCCGGATGATTTGCAGCATCTGCAGAAACTGCAATCTCTACAGGTGCAGCCGCTGCTGGTGCCGGCGCAGCGACAGGAGCAGGTGCTGCTACTGGTGCCACTGCACCCACTGTCAGCTGACGAGCGACACGAACGCGGAGATCTTTTTGTTCCACTTCGATTTCGGTCAGGTTGGTTTCGTCCAGCACATTTGCAAGCTGGCGGATCATTTCCTGATCAAACTTAGTTTCTTTCGTCATCGTTTTCATCGTCCAGTTCGAAATGCCCTGACTAATGCCAGGAGCCTTCGGTTTGGCCCCCAAAGCGACTGTGCAGCAAGGATGGCCTTTAATAATCTGTGAAAATCCAATTGCTCAGAGCAAATGCGGACTTTCTGACTGAATGAACTACGCAAGCAGTTGGTTATTAACTGCTTAGATAGCCATTAATTCTCTATTTGCGAGATGCTGTCTTTTAAAAAGTATGCATCCGGAGTGCCTAGGCTGAGCATAAGGCAATATCATGTTTATTAGCGCAGAAAGGCACATAACGCTTTGATTTACTCAGAAGTACACAAATGTAGTTGCGCCTACGCAACCAATCTGTTCTCAAAAACTCTGTGTAATACGCTAGGTTTACTTGACGTATTGGTAAAGCGTAGCCAGGCAAATAAACATAACTGGCCCTCTTATATGGTCAGAGCGGACCAAGGAAAAGACCTTTGTCCGCTCTGAGTTGAGTTCTTAAGGATAAAGCTGCGAAAATGCGTTGATATGCGCGATTGGGACCAATCTACTCGCGTTCAGCTGCAATTTTTTCCTTCAAAGTGTCGTAGCCGACGGCTCCAACAATCACTTCTTCACCCAAAATGTAGGAAGGGGTTCCGGTGATGCCGAGCTGTTCAGCAATCGTGAATACTTCCTGGAAGGTTTCAGCGGCGCGGTTGGACTTCATTGATTTTTCCAGATCTGCATCAGAGATCCCGAGATCTTTCGCAACTTTCAGGCTGCTCGCGAGGTTTGCGCGGCCAGGCTGGCCCAGAAGTGCGAGGTGGAAGTCCTCGTATTTTTCTGGTGCGACTTCAGCAACTGCGATCGCAACGCGTGCAGCTTCCTGAGATGCTTTGCCCAGTACAGGGAATTCTTTCAAGACAACGCGGAGGTTCTTGTCTTCGTCTACGAGGCGAACAAGGTCAGACAGTGCGCGCTTACAGTAACCGCAGTTGTAGTCAAACAGCTCTACGAGCGTGACGTCGCCGTCTGGGTTACCGAGGACAATCTGGTAGTCGCTGTTGTAGATCTCATCAGAGAGGCTGGAGATAGCGCCTTTGCGTGCGCTTTCTTCTTCTGCGAGGCGGCGCTTATCAAGTTCCTGAAGCGCTTCCAGCACGATTTCCGGATTTGCGACAAGGTATTCCTTGATGATTGTTTCGACTTCAGCGCGGTTCACTGTTTCTGCTTGTGCAGAAAAAGTTGCTGGCAGCAGGGCGAACGTTGCTGCACATGTGATCGCAGCTCTGCGAATGAGTTTGTTCATGACGTCTCCTGTAACCCTGTTCGGGTGCTTGATTTTTATCAGTCTAATTTGTTAGCGGCGTCTGAGCTGAGGCACTTTGACTGACAGTATATCGTCAGCTTGTTGCCAGGCGGGTGAGCCGACTTTCAATTTTTTCTGAGCGCGTTTTGCGTAGCGCTGTGCGCTGCGAACATCGCCGCGGGTCATATGGCTTTGAGCGGTTGCCAGATCTGCTCCAGCGATATCGCCCAGACGGGCATTCGCGATTGCAAGCTGGGCATAGCCGTTCATGGAATATCTGTCTTTTCGCAGAGCTCTGGTCAAAATGCTCTTTGCTTCTTTCAGGTATCGCTTGTCATCGGATGCGACCATTGCGAAGCCCAGCCAGATTTCAAAATGCGGATTGCCAGGATAAAGCGCCAGCGCCTTACGGAATGGCGCAATTGCGGCTTTCGGCTTGCCGCCTTCGAGCAGCGCCTGTCCTTTGATTTCATAAAAATACGGATATTCCGGCGCTTTTGAGATCAAGGCGTCAATTTTTCTAACAGCTTTTGACGCTTTGTCGGACCTCATGCTGGCAATAGCACGGGCATACTGCGCAGGGAGGCTTTTGTCTCTTTCCGGATAGGCACGATAAACTGAGTTTCTGTGACTGGTGAATGCAAGTAGTTTGGCTTTGACCATGTCATGCTTCAGCTGAAGGCGCTCAGGGTCTTTCTTGTTAAAGTGCTTCGCCTTTTGAGCCCTGTTTTGAAGGGCGTTGAAACGGGCGCGCGGCATGGGGTGGCTGAGCGCGTATGGATCTACATACTGAGCTGAGAACAAGGCCTGATCCGCCATGCGTTCAAATGTTGTGAGCATGCCCTTGGCAGAAACGCCGATGCGATCGAGGTAGCGCAGGGCTGCCTGGTCAGCTGACGATTCTTCAGATCTGCGATAGGACAAGAAACTTCGTTGGGCGAGCGCTCCGCCGCCGGAGACGGCTGCTGCACCACCGCGGGCTATAGAGCTGTTGCCCGTGGTTGCACCTGCTGCCATAGCGCCTGCACCCAGGATCATGCCGATAACAGACATGATCTGTGCGTTTGACGCTGCCTGGCGCATGCGAACCAGATGGTTGCCTGCAATATGGCCGGTCTCGTGTGCGATCACGCCGATCACTTCGCTTGGCGTTTTGGCATCCATAATGACGCCGAGGTTGATAAACATCCTGCGGCTGTCTGGAACGAAGGCGTTAAAGCTCTTGTCGTTGACCAAAATGATCTCAACCTGATTGGCAGGAAGTCCAGCTGCCCGGAATATCGGTTTGGCGTATTCGCGCAGCAGATCTTCAGTTTCTGCATCGCGAACGAGGGGGAGCCCCTTCTTTTGTTGAGCTTGAGCTGTGGTGATTGCCACATTAGGTACAACCAGTGAAAGTGCGGTTGCTGTTATAAGAATTTTGCGCGCAAACTTTGTTGCTTGTGATTTGACTGGTTCAATCACACGTTTCAATGCATTGTTCTTAAATTGCACGTCAAGTCCCCTTAATTGGCTTGGCAGGCGCAGAGCGGTTCGCACTTAAAGTACTACATAGACTTTCAAATAAGCCTTAACCACCCAAGATAGGCAGTTATTAGGCAAAATTGCTAGGTAGCCCGAAAAATTAAAGCACAGGCTCTGAGAAGAAGAAATAAGAGGGAATGCATTTGTCAGTATTAATGGGATCAAAACGTAGTGAAGTCCTGCCTTTTCAAGCTATGGAAGTGCTGAATGCTGCCAACCGCCTTGAGCAAAGCGGAGAACATGTGCTGCACATGGAAGTGGGGCAGCCGGGAGCGCCTGTTCCTGACACGGTTTTGAAGGTTGCACATGACCATCTGTCTTCTGGCCGATTGGGATACACGGAAGCACAGGGCATTCCGTTGCTGAAGAAGAGCATTGCTCGCTACTATAAGCAAACCTTCGGATTAGAGGTTCCAGAATCTCGCATCTTTGCAACTACGGGTTCTTCTGCCGGTATTAACCTTGCGTTTCTTGCCGGGTTTGACAGAGGGGACCGCATTGCAATTACATCTCCGGGCTATCCGGCCTACCGCAATATTATTGAGGTGTTAGGGCTGGAGTGTGTGGAGATTGAGGTCGGCCCGGAAACGCGCTGGTCGCTTACCCCTGAGATTCTTGAGGCAGTGCATAAGGAGAAGCCGCTAAAGGGCGTGCTTGTGGCCAGCCCGGCGAATCCAACCGGGACCATGATGTCTCCTGATGCTCTCAAGGCATTGGTTGAGGCTTGCGAGGCTATGGATTTGTGGTTCATCTCCGATGAGATTTACCACGGGCTTGCCTATGATATGGAGGAGGAGACGGCGCTCCGTTTTACGGACAAAGCGATCATCGTCAATAGCTTTTCCAAATACTATTGCATGACAGGTTGGCGTATTGGCTGGATGGTGTTGCCTGAAGTGCTTGTACGTCCGATTGAGCGGATTGCGCAGAGCCTTTACATTTCGCCCCCAGAGCTGGCGCAGGTGACTGCAGCTGCTGCTTTTGATGCGACGGAGGATTATGAGAAGATCAAGGCTGGGTATGCTGCCAACAGGCAGGTGCTGCTTGATCATCTTCCTCAGCTTGGTTTTGATGTGCTGCCGGTTGACGGCGCGTTCTATGTGTATGCGGGTGTTTCAAAGCTCACCAACGATTCTATGGAGTTCTGTCAGAAGATGTTGGCAGAGACACACATTGCGGCAACACCCGGCGTAGATTTCGATCTGACGCGCGGGAAACAATACATGCGCTTTTCCTTTGCGGGGAAGGGGCCTGATATCAAGCTTGCGGTGGAGCGGTTGGAAAACTGGCTCAAGTAACAGGCAATAAAAAAGCCCGCTCAGTTGAGCGGGCTTTTTTTGAACTTGTTTCTTCTTAGAAGAAAGAGCGGCGCTGCCACCAACCTGTGCGGCGCGGCGAGTCATCATCGCCTTCAACGGCAACGGTTTCCCCTTCAACAACCTTATGCGATGTCACAACCGGTTTGGTTGGCGCTTTCGGTTTCGCTGGTGCTTCGGCCTCAACTTCTGCTTCTGCAGCTTTAGGGGCCTCGACAGCCGGAGCTTCTTCCTTCACTTCAACCTTAGCGACTTCCGCAGGCTTTTCTTCTTTAGGCTGCTCAGCAATCGGTTCTGCAGGCTTGCTCACTGGTTCTGCCGGAGCTTCCGCAGGTTGCTCTGCTTGTACTGCCACTTCTGCTGGAGCTTCTTTCACCGCGACGTCTGAAGTTTCTTCTGCCTGAGGGGCAGGGGCTTCGGTTACTTCTGTAGAAGCTTCCTTTTCAGCTGTTTCCTCAGGTGCAGGTTTTACTCTGCGACGACGGCGAGGCTTGCGGGTTTCTTTCTTCCGCTCTTCTTCAGCTACAGCCTCTGTTACCGGCTCTGCAGGAGTAGCAGTGTCTTCTACAGCTACTGCCTCATCTGCGGTCTCAGATTTTGCTTCTGCGATGATCTCTTCAACGCTGTCCGCAGAACTTTCTTTTGAGCCTTCTGCTTCCTCGGAGCTTTCACCGTTCTCGCCGTTTTCATCAGATGCGCTTCTGCGACGAGAGCGGCGGCCACCACGGCGACCACGGCGACGCTTGCGGCGGCGATCTTCTTCTTCGTCTGTTAGCTCAGTAGAGTCCGCGTCAGCTGACTTTTCTTCAGAGGATGCGTCTTCTTCAGCGGACGGCTCTTCAGCGCTCGCAGATGTTGTCTCCTGCTGCTCAGCTTCGTCTTTCTCGTTGCCAGTGCGACGACGACGACGGCGACGACGACGACGACGATCATTGCCGTCCTCATCAGCTGCTTCTTGCTTCTCTTCCTCTACAGCTTCTTCAACGATGTCTTCTTCTTCTTCCTCCTCAACGGGGAAGATGGTGTCCGGCTGAACTGTAGCTGGCAGAGGCTGCGTACGCTCGCTTGGTGTTGCAAGCTCGCCGCGCTCCAAAGTGAAGTGCTGTTCGGTGACGGTGTCGTCTCCGAGAATAGAGATTTCCAGACCGAAGCGACGCTCCAGATCCATCAAGTGATGGCGCTTCTGGTTGAGAATGTACATCGCCACTTCATTTGGCGTGCTCAGGTTCAAGTTGTGAGTAGAGCCACGCAGCAGCTGATCTTCCAGGGAGCGGAGGATGTGCAGAGCAACAGATTCTACTGAGCGCACGATGCCAGAACCATGGCAGTGCGGGCAAACAACTGATGAGCTTTCGAGTACGCCGGTGCGGATGCGCTGACGTGACATTTCGAGCAAGCCGAAATGTGAGATGCGGCCAACCTGAATGCGGGCGCGGTCAGACTTCAGGCATTCTTTCAGGCGACGTTCAACAGCGCGGTTGTTGCGGTTCTCTTCCATATCAATGAAATCGATAACCACAAGACCGGCGAGGTCGCGCAGGCGAAGTTGACGTGCAATTTCTTCTGCGGCTTCCAGGTTGGTTGCCTGAGCTGTGTCTTCAATGTTCTGTTCGCGGGTTGCTTTCCCGGAGTTCACATCGATCGCAACAAGAGCTTCTGTCTGGTTGATGACAATGTAGCCACCGGACTTCAGCGTCACCTGTGGTGAGAACATTGCGTCGAGCTGGGCTTCTACACCAAAACGGGTGAAGATTGGCGTTGCATCGCGATAAGGCTGAACATTCTTGGAATGGCTTGGCATCAGCATGCGCATGAAGTCTTTCGCTTCACGGTAGCCTTCTTCGCCAGAGACCATAACCTGATCAATGTCTTTGTTGTACAGGTCGCGAATAGAGCGCTTGATCAGGCTGCCTTCCTCGTAAACGAGGGTAGGGGCTGCTGAATCAAGGGTCAGTTCGCGGACATTTTCCCAAAGACGCAGGAGGTACTCGAAGTCACGCTTGATTTCTGCTTTGGTTCTGCTTGCGCCTGCTGTACGCAGGATAACGCCCATGCCGTTCGGCACATCCAGATCACCAGCAACCTGCTTCAAGCGCTTGCGGTCTGTTGGCTTCGTGATCTTGCGGGAAATCCCGCCGCCACGGTCGGTGTTTGGCATCAGAACAGAGTAACGGCCAGCGAGGGACAAGTATGTTGTCAGAGCAGCGCCTTTATTTCCGCGCTCTTCCTTCACGACCTGTACCAGCAGCAGCTGGCGGCGTTTGATGACTTCTTGAATCTTATAGTTGTCGCGCAGACGGCGAGGGCGTGCGGTAACTTCTTCTTCCGCTCCCTCTTCGTTATCATCCTGCTCTTCAGCTTCAGATGTCTCTTCTGCAGTTTCCTCAGTCGCGTCTTCTGATGCGGCTTTGTCGGAAGCTTCTGTGTCTTCAGCAGTATCAGCCTCAGCTACAGGCTCTTTTGAAGAAGGCTTGGCAGCCATTGCATCACGAGCGCTTGCTTTTTGCGCTGTAGAATTGCCAGCTTCGTCTTCTTCCGCAGCTTCCGCCTCGATATCCTCGATGCTGTCATCCTGGAAAGGAGCATCCATGCTGGCAAGAGCTTCGGCCTCGTGTTCTGCTTCCAGAGCACTGGTTTCAGCTTCGATCAGCTCAGCAACAACATCTTCAGAGGCTTCTGCGGCTTTCGCTGCAGCAACCTTCTGAATTTCGGCTTCACGCTTTGCTTCTTCTTTTTCTCTGCGGGCACGTTCACGCTGGTTTGCAGCTGCTTCGGCTGCAAGCTGAGCTTCAAGGGCCTCCCGATCTTCTTTCGGGAGCTGATAATAATCCGGATGGATTTCGCTGAAGGCGAGGAACCCGTGTCTGTTGCCACCATATTCAACAAAAGCGGCCTGAAGTGATGGCTCTACTCGCGTGACTTTAGCTAGGTAGATATTTCCGCGAAGCTGCTTTCTGTTTGCGGCTTCAAAGTCAAATTCCTCAACCCGATTCCCGCGCACGACCGTAACCCGGGTCTCCTCCGGGTGGGTCGCATCTATCAGCATCTTGTTTGCCATGAAGTGAGTTCCTTAGGACCAAACACTGAAGACGGCGCGAGTGGCGCTGAGATTTGTACATCGTCAGGTCGGTCAACTTGTTATGTAAGTTGCTAGTAGAAAAGGAGAGACGGCGGCGCGCATGACCACGGCAAGAAGGGACCGACTGACACGTCGGCGCACTGCTTCTTAACTCATGTTCATTTGTATTTGCGCGTAGCTTTGACAAACCGTTCGCCCTTAATGATCTCTTTTGACCGCCATAAGGCGGTATGCTTGAAATGGAAGCGCTTCTTCAGGCTTCCAATCTGTAAACGTCTGTTCCTGCGCCTAGCTGCCGTATCTCTCCGAAAATTCGGGGATAAAGCACTTATCCAAAGCGACAGAAAATCTGTTCACAACCCGCCATGACCGAAAATGTCACGGCAAAACTCTGTCTTGGCTCTCGAGCAGACTGCTCTTCCAGTTGGTTTATACCGTATCCTCATCAACAAACCGGAAACGGCACAAATGGCTCATATGGGCTTTTTGAAACATTTCGATCAGTTTGAAAACTGCGAAAATCTCAGGATATCAGCTTCAAAAAATATGGCTCACAACTTTACGGAACAATTCCAAATCGAAGTCCTAGTAAACCTTTTACGATCCCTCGAGACGCTTGGCAAGCTTGGGAAAATCGATCTGGCGATGTCTTGCTACGAAAGCTGCAGTTGTTAATCAATGCTTAATGATAGGTTTGGCGGGGTGACTTTCGCTTAATCGTGTTTTAATCGTTCAACTTGATTTAAACTAAATTGCCAGTGTTTCTATAGGGGAGTGAAAAGGTGAGCCGCATCAGTCATGCATTCAGGTTCTGTGCTCTCAGCTTTTATTGTGTCGCGTTTTCTCTCATTGCAACTGTTGCCATGAGTAATGCTGTATCGGCGCAAAACGCGGTTTCGGTCGTTTCTGATGCACGTGTTGCCGGAGATCTGGCACGGACGCGCTTCATTCTGGATATGGATGGTGAGGTTGGATATAACCTTTCATTCTTGTCTCACCCTTATCGGTTGGTGATTGATCTGCCGTCTGTCACCTTCCAGTTTCCAAGAGATTTCGTGCCAAAAGGGCGGGGGCTGGTTCGGTCCTGGCGGTATGGCTCCATCTCCAAAGGGCGTTCCAGGGTAGTTCTTGATCTCAATTCTCCAGTCGCTCTGGATAAAACCTTTTTGCTGCCTGGCGTACAAGATCAACCAACACGGCTGGTTATTGATCTGACCGAATCTTCTCCTGATGAGTTTGAAGCTGCGGTTGGTCAGGCCACCTCTCATGCGCAGCCAGTAGGGGCGACGGCGTCTGTTCCAAAGCAAGACACTCAAGAGCCAGCTGCAGCGACTGAAAACGATCTGCCCGTGATCATTATCGATCCGGGACACGGCGGTGTTGATTCTGGTGCAGTTGGCAGTAATGGCACGCTTGAAAAGGCGATCGTTCTGAATTTTGGCCGGTTTTTGAAAGAGAAACTGGATAAACTTGGCTACTATCAGGTCTATCTAACCCGTGATGATGATAAATTCATCTCTTTGGGGAACCGGACCAAGCTGGCGCGTGGGAAAGGGGCTGATCTGTTCATCTCCATTCATGCGGATTCGATCACAAATGGGGCAGAGACGACGCGTGGGGCCTCAATCTACACTCTTTCAGAGCGAGCGTCTGACCGGATGGCGGCTGCGCTGGCGCGCCGTGAAAACTATTCGGATGTGATTGGCGGGGTCGATTTTTCTGATGAACCTGAAGAGGTTACGGATATTTTGGTTGAACTCACCCGCCGTGAGACCAAGAATTTTTCCATTCATTTTGCACGGTTGGTGGTTGAAGAACTTAAAAGCGCCACAACAGTTATTAAAAATCCTCTTCGTTCTGCGGGGTTTCAAGTGCTGAAAAGCCACGATGTTCCGTCTGTTTTGATTGAACTTGGATTTCTTTCCAATAATCTGGATGAGAAAATGTTAGGTTCTGATGAGTGGCGGGAACGCGTGTCGGATGCGATTGTTCAAGCGACGAACGGTTTCTTTCGGGCTAGAATTGCGCAGCAATAGCTGTTTGGTGTGATTGTTTTTCGGGTGCGTATATGTCGCTGCTGCAGTGGGATAAAGACTAAGTTCCTGCCTCAGCTTTGCCATAATGAAAAGCGATTGGGTGCCAAACTGTAACAGTGAAGTCTGGATTCGATTCTGCTGCATTCATTCAGGGCGAGACCTCTTGACCCTTAACGGGAAATGCATCAGGAACGGCGTTTGAAACTGGCTCTGGAATGCTGGCTTCACGACACGAACATTCTTAGCGGGAAAGCAAACGAGCCCGAATATGAGATTATTTTTAAAGTTCATTGGATATCTCTTTGGGATTTCAGTTGTTCTGGGGCTGATTGCAGCCGCCGGATTGTGGATTTATCTCAATGACATAACCAAGGATCTGCCGGACTACACCGCGCTGAAGGATTATGAGCCGCCAGTCATGACACGTGTGCATGCTGCTGATGGTCATCTTATGTATGAGTTCGCGCGTGAACGGCGTTTGTTTATTCCGATTCAAGCTATTCCGGACCGTGTGAAGCAAGCTTTCTTGTCTGCTGAAGATAAGAACTTTTATGAACACATCGGGATCGATCCGTGGGGCATTGGCCGTGCGGTGATCACCAACGTTCGTAACAGTGGGTCTGGTCGCCGCCTTGTTGGTGCGTCCACGATTACGCAGCAGGTTGCAAAGAACTTCCTTTTGACCGGTGAGCAGAAGTATGAGCGCAAGATCAAAGAAGCGCTTCTTGCTTTGCGTATCGAGCAAGCGTTTACGAAAGAAGAGATCCTTGAGCTTTATCTGAATGAGATTTATCTCGGTGTTGGCGCATACGGTGTTGGCGCTGCTTCCCTGATCCTTTTTGATAAATCTGTTCACGAGCTTGAGCTTGAAGAGATTGCATATCTCGCTGCGGTTCCTAAAGGCCCGTCCAACTATCACCCATACCGCTACAGAGACCGTGCGATTGAGCGCCGGAACTGGGTTATCGACCGTATGGTTGAGAACGGTTACGTGACAGTTCAGGAAGGTATTGAAGCGAAGGCTAAGCCTCTTGATGTTAAGCTGCGTCCAACCGGTAACCTCGTGAAAGGCTCTGAGTACTTCTCTGAGGCTGTGCGACGCCAGTTGGCCGGTCAGTACGGTGAAGAGAAGCTTTATGAGGACGGTCTGTCCGTTCGTACATCCCTTGATCCTGACATGCAGCTGAAGGCGCGTAAGGCACTGCGTGACGGCCTGGTTGACTTTGACCATAAGCGCGGGAAATGGCGCGGTCCGATCAGCACGATTGAAATCACCTCCAGCGACTGGGGCGCGGCGCTTGCCAAAGTTCAGACGCTGAACGATGTTCCTGAGTGGACGAGTGCGGTGGTTCTGTCTGTGAGTAATCAGAAAGCCGTTGTAGGTCTTCGTCCAAAGCGCATGGCAAACCGGAAGCTTTCTACTGAGCGTGTCCGTGCAGATCTCTCTCTGAGTGATATGAAATGGGCTCGCGTCAATGGGCGTGCTCCTCGCAATGTGCAGGAAGTATTAAGCCCGGGTGATGTCATTTACGTTCAGCGTCAGGCGAGTGGCAAGTATGTGCTGCGGCAGGTGCCTGAGGTTTCAGGCGCCATTGTTGCTATGGACCCGAATACTGGCCGCGTTGTGGCGCTGGTTGGTGGTTTCAGCTACGCCGAAAGCCAGTTTAACCGCGCGACGCAGGCTTGGCGTCAGCCGGGCTCTGTGTTCAAACCGTTCGTCTATGCGGCTGCGCTGGATAATGGCTATACGCCGTCTTCAGTGGTGCTCGATGCGCCTGTTGAGATTGAGCAAGGACCGGGGCAGGACCCCTGGAAGCCACAGAACTATGGTGGCAAGTTCTATGGTCCGTCTACTCTGCGTACGGGTATTGAACTGTCCCGTAACGTGATGACTGTTCGTCTTGCTCAGGACATGGGCATGGATCTGGTTGCTGAATATGCACGCAGTTTTGGCATTGATGACAATATGATGCCGGTGCTCTCCATGTCTCTTGGTGCAGGCGAAACCACCGTGATGCGCATGACAGCGGCCTATTCCATGATGGCCAATGGCGGGCGCCGAGTGCAGCCTACTCTGATTGACCGTATCCAGAACCGTTATGGTGAGACTATCTATCAGAACGATCAGCTTGTTTGCACAGACTGCTCCGAAGAGTATTGGAGCAATCAGGGAGAACCTGAGCTTATTGATACTCGTGAGCAGGTGCTTGATCCTATGACCGCCTACCAGATCACCTCCATGATGGAAGGTGTGGTCAAGCGCGGTACGGCGACGAGTGTTAAAGCTGTTGGCCGTCCTGTTGCTGGTAAAACTGGTACCACCAATGATGAGCGTGATGCATGGTTCGTTGGCTTTACACCAGAACTGACAGTGGGTGTGTTTGTTGGATATGATACTCCGCGCAAGATGGGCCGCGGTGCGACTGGCGGTCAGGTTGCTGCGCCAATCTTCACGGCCTTCATGAAGGATGCTCTGAAGGATGCGCCTCCATTGGAGTTCCGTGTTCCAAACGGATTGCGTCTGGTATCTATCAACCGCCGTACTGGTCTGCGGGCCGGTGCCGGGGCTCCGGGTACAATTCTGGAATCCTTCAAGCCAGGCACATCGCCACCAGACAGTTACTCTGTCATTGGCTTCCAGGATGAGATTGGTATCCGCCAGGATCTGTCTCCGGAAGCCGGGCGCGCCGTTATGTCCGGTACAGGCGGACTTTACTAAAAACTTCATGGGCTGGTCTTGCTAACTGCATGACCAGCCCACAGTTTCTGTGGTCTGGCTGATTGCGGAAATCGTTTGCTGCGATTATGTTCGCACCCGACGCAGTGTTATTGACTGCACAGTTGTTTTTCAAAAAAGTGAGGTATCCGATGCGCGCCGAAATGGAGGCCATCGTCGACGAAATCAAGCAGGCCATAAGCCTGCTGAGGAGGCATCTTTGACTGGGACACTGCACTTGTCCGTCTAGATGAACTCAATGCGCTTTCTGAAGATCCAAATCTTTGGAATGACCCGACGAATGCGCAAAAACTGATGCGTGAACGTCAGCAACTGGATGACAGCATTGGCGGTGTTCGCAAGCTTGAGCAGGATCTCGTTGACAATCAGGAACTGATTGAGATGGGCGAGATGGAAGAGGATCAGTCCGTTGTTGACGAGGCTGAAGCTGCTTTGAAAGCTATGCTGGAACAGGTCAATAAGCTGCAGTTGCAGTCCTTGCTTTCTGGTGAAGCCGACGGAAATGATACGTATATCGAGATCAATTCCGGTGCGGGCGGTACTGAAAGTCAGGACTGGGCCAGCATGCTTCTGCGCATGTATCGCCGTTGGGGTGAGCAGCACGGCTATAAGGTCGAGCTGATGGAATACAATGACGGCGAAGAAGCGGGCATCAAGTCTGCAACTTTGCTTGTTAAAGGTGAGAATGCTTACGGCTGGATGAAGACCGAAGCAGGCGTTCACCGTCTTGTTCGCATCTCGCCATATGACTCCAATGCACGTCGTCATACGTCCTTTGCGTCCGTCTGGGTTTATCCGGTTATTGATGACAGCATCAATATCGAGATCAACGAAAGCGATTGCCGCATTGATACCTATCGTGCCTCTGGTGCTGGTGGTCAGCACGTGAACACGACTGACTCTGCTGTTCGTATTACGCACAATCCAACAGGTATTGTCGTGCAGTGTCAGAGTGAGCGTTCACAGCATAAAAACCGCGCAACTGCGTGGGATATGCTTCGTGCACGTCTTTATGAGGCTGAGTTGCAGCGCCGTGAAGATCAGGCGAGCAAGGATGCTGCTTCCAAGACCGATATCGGTTGGGGGCATCAGATCCGCTCTTATGTTCTGCAGCCATATCAGCTTGTGAAGGACCTGCGGACTGGCGTGGAAAGCACTGCGCCTTCTGACGTTCTGGATGGCGATCTGGATAAGTTCATGGAAGCAACGCTGGCGCACCGTGCATTCGGCAACGCGCCTGCCGCGGTTGAAGATCTCGACTAAGCCTTATCTTCTGCAATGAATTAGAAAAGCCCCGGAACTCAGTTTCGGGGCTTTTTGTGTTGCAAGCAATGTTTGTCTGGAAGGTTTTGCCTAACTTTAAGTGGTTGTCGAGGTGCGTAGCTAACCGTTGTTTTATAGCAGCCATCTTCGCTGATCAGATATATGGTGTCTATTATACCAGAGATACTTGCGTTCTCTTGCAGATGATCGCTTTTGAGTATCTGGTTTGAAACCGGAAGATTGATATAGAAATTACCTTTTCCATGCGGAACGACCAGAATGCCTTCGCATAAGTAACCATCGCATCTTTCTGTATCCTCGATGCGAAAAAGTTGTAGGGAGTAGGTCGTATGAACTTTGATGAACCCCACATCTTCTGCTTTTAGCACTCCATCTTCTATTAGAGGTTTTAGGTCTTTTAGAGAAGCTTTAGAAAAGGTTGTGACCATCGCGCGGGCGTCACTATTGTTTGGTAATGCGAGTATTAGGAGAGGGGCAAGGTAAAGTGCAAACTTAAATCTCATGAAAAATACACTCAAGGTAACGGTTGAAGAAATAGGCTAAGTATGGACCTAACCTATGTTAGCTCATGTGTATTGCAAGTGAAGCGACATTAAAGGAGTTGCTTTAGAGCATTACGGCAGATTGAGTGCGATTTTGGTTTGTTTTTTGGGCTTGAAAATCGCTGCTAGCCTGTCGCCGGTGCGGATGAAGCGCATTGGGTTGACTGGCGTGCCGTTGAGGCGCACCTCATAGTGGAGATGAGGGCCTGTTGAGCGGCCCGTATTGCCGACAGTACCTATAATATCGCCCATGTTGATGCGCTGGCCTTCGCTGACGAGTAGCTTGTGCATGTGGGCGTAGCGGGTGACGAGACCATTGTCGTGTACGATTTCCACGGAAAGGCCATAGCCGCCGTTGTATCGTGAGAGTGAGACAATGCCGGTGCCGGTTGCTTTGACTGAGGTTCCGCGAGGTGCTTTGAAATCCAGACCAGTGTGGATCGCAGGTTTGCCGAGGAACGGGTCTGTTCGGGCTCCGTACGCACTGGATATATTGAAGCTGGAGAGTGGGCGGCCAAATGGCAAGGCATCCACTTTGGTATTTAATTCAATGCGTTGTTCAATGATCCGGCGCGCTGCAATCATACTGCTGTCCAAATCCGCAGACCCAATGTCCTGATAGATGCCGCCAGCAGATGAACTTGGGGTGACAAAGACAGGCTGTGCAACGCCAGCTTTCTTAAGCAGCGTGTTTGCACGTTTTATGTCGTCCATAGCCGCTTGTGTGTAAGCGGTGAGCAAGAGTTGCCCTTGCGCTTGCTTTGCGTAGAAGTCTTTGTGAGGGGCAGCTGGCTGTGGCGCGGTGGACTGCTTGCTTGACAGTGTTTTCAGAATATCAAATGGCGCACCGCTTTTTTGTGATGCAAACGATAGTTTGTGGGTGTTGGTCGCGCTGACGTCTCTTTGTAGCGGTTTGCGCTTTGGAGAGGGCGGGATAGCGGAGAGGACAAGGTTTGATTGCTCCGCCAGCGTAACCAGTGCTTCGATCTCCTGAAACTGCCGCAATAGCTGCGCTTGCTGCTTGCGAGCGGGAGCGTTGAGACCTGATGTGTCCTGATCCAGCCGTCCGCGCATCTCGCCGAGCTGAAATTTGAGATCCCGAATTTCGCTTTCATAGTTTTCACGGAGCGCCAATTCTCTGGATAATGTTGAATTAAGCCGCATCTCGCTGAGAGACTGTTGAAAGCTGCTTGCCAATACTGCGGAGACGACCGCCGTTGCTGCAAGACCGGAAATCCAATAGGCCATCGGAGGAATTACGCGCAGCTCAGATGTGATGCGCGAAAGCCACATTGGGCCATCCAATTTCAATTGGTTGTAATTGTTAGAAAACTCACTGCACCTGGAAAGCTTCATCGGATGACCACTTGCTCAGTTTGCCTACTGGAAATGATTTGTTAAATTCAATTAAAGTTAGTTATGGTTAATAAAGTCTAAGTGCAGTGTATCATTGGGTCAATTTGATGAGCGGTCGATAGAAGCCCGGAGTGAGACCTGCTTCAGATCTTGCTCTGTCATTAAACGGGGGCTTCAGTGGTCCTTTAAAATGTTGTTTTACGAGCTGTTGAAAACGAGGCTCAGGACGTACACGGTGCCTGTCACACATGAAGCGGAACCATTTTGCTCCATAGGCAACATGGCCTTTCTCGTCGTGGTAGATCACATGCAACACGCTGGCAGTGTCTTCATCGCCTGTGGCGTTGGCCTTCTCGATCATGGATGGGGTGATGTCGAGGCCTCTGGCTTCGAGCACGAGTGGAATAATTGCCAAACGTGCTATCAGGTCCTTGCCGGTTGACTGGGCTGCTTGCCAGAGACCGTCATGGGCTGGCAGATCGCCATAGGCATGCCCAAGCTTTGCAAGGCGCTCTTGAATGAGTGTGAAATGTTTTGCCTCTTCCAAGCCAACGCGGACAAAGTCGTCATAGTAGGAGCGTGGCATGGGCACATGGGTAAAGCGGCCGATCAGGTCCCAGGTGAGATCGATGGCATTGAGCTCGATGTGTGCCAGAGAATGGAGCAGGGCGATCTTGCCGTTTTTCCCTCCAACTGCGCGTTTGGGCATGTCTCGAGGTGGAAGGAGCTCGGGTTTTGCTGGGCGACCAGGGCGGTCCGGCATGGGCCTTTCACCTGTGCCACGGGAAATGGACAAGGCTCCTTTGAACCATTGATTTGCAACGTAATACGCAAGCGCGACTTTCAGATCCAAATCAGATGTTTCGAGGATTTGGCGGGCGCCGTCTCTAAGAGACTTTACGCTGGTGTTTTCAGGGAGGGTGAGATGCGCTTGCCCTGCAAACGCATCCGCATCATTGTTGCCCGGAAGTTTTGGCATTCTTTACTGGCTCAGACCTTGTAATTCTTCCAAGACCTTTTCGACGTGGCCGGGAACGCGGACCTTACGCCAAATCTTGGCAATCTTGCCTTCTTTATCAACGAGAAATGTGGAGCGTTCAACGCCCATGTACTTCTTTCCGTACATGTTTTTTTCCACCCAGACCCCGTAGGCCTCACAAACTTCTTTCTCGATATCTGCCCCAAGTGTGACGTTAAGTCCGTGTTTCGCCTTAAACTTGTCATGCTTTAGTGGTGTATCGGGCGAAATGCCGATGATAACAGCATTGTGTTTTTCAAACTCAGCCGCATTTTCGGTAAAGGCAATTGCTTCTTTTGTGCAGCCTGGTGTGTCATCTTTTGGATAAAAATAAACGACGACCGACTGGCCAGTTTGTTCTGATAGAGTGAATTGTCCTTGCGAATCTGTGGCTAAGGTAAAATCCGGTGCCAGCATGCCTTCCTGCGGTAAGGAAGGTGTCGCATCTTTCGTATCAGGCATTCTTTATTTGCTCCTGGGGTGCCATTTGGTCTCTTGGGACGCCGTTTTTTTGAGTATGGTGTAGATAAGCAATTAATCTTGCAGAGCACCTGTGATCACGCGATGCTATCGCAGGTTACGATTCGGTCAAAATCGAACGTACCACTAAAACAGGGAATGAGATTCTGGCTGTTGATGTTGGGAATACAGCAGAGCTTGAGAGCTCTCCTGTTACACGTCGTTTTAAGCGACGCGTAATATGGGGTGTTGTTTGTGTTTTTCTATTTATAGCGTTTGGTTTTGGCGGTTACCGGGTGATGAGTGGCCCGTTTTCTGTTCCCTATCTCGTGGATTGGGCAATCAAACAGTTTGAGAGCAAAGCGCTGAATGTCACCGTTGGTAGTGCGCAGTTTGATCTGTTTGGTGAAAACGGCAGCCGTATTCTTCTGGAAGACTCCCTTATTCGCGTCAAAGGTCGCACAGCAGCGACTGTGTTGCTCCCACGAGCCGAAATCGGCATCAATCTGTCTGGGCTGCTGACCGGTGATCTGGAAATCACCAGTGTCGCGCTGGAACGACCTTCTGCAACGATCAAGCTGGCGAGTGGATCGGAGCCTTTGCCGCGGGTGCAAAACCGCGTGGTAGCGATCGATAAGTTTAGTGTGATTGCTGTTGAGGAGCTCAAGCGCTGGCATCTTGAAAAAGTTGCTATTGAGTACGGGCGACTGGTGATCAACGCGCAGGGTGAAGAGTTTGTCGCTGATGGTATTGATGCAAATGCCGTGCTGCTGGATGATCTCTCCTTTGCAGTAAATGCAAAGATCGTGGGCCGTGAAGGCGACTGGTCATGGGATCTGAAGCGCACTGTTACACCTGAAACTGGTGCGAGAAACATTTCCGTCAATCTGCGTGATGCTTCGCTGCGAGATTTATTGCCAACGCACAGTTTTGCTCGTGATGACAAGCTGGCGAATACGCGTCTGTTTGTTGAAGCGAATGCTGAACTTTGGGCGACCGGTGAGTTTGTTGGTGCGGATATGAATATTCGTACCTCTCCAATCTTCATCCGCACTGCTCCAGATAATTCTATTACCGTCGACGAAGCATTCCTGGATCTTAATTTGCAGCGCGATAATCCCGATATTATTATCGGGCGATCTTATCTGCGCCGTAAAAACACACGCGTTGTGTTTGGCGGGGTTGTGCAGCCACCTGTAACTGAAGGCGCTGAGTGGAACTATTCGCTTGGTTCCCGAGAGATCGTTTTGGCGCCTGCTGATGTTAAATCTCCGCCTCTGCTGTTTCCGGATGCTTATGCATCAGGCACGTTTGATCCGACGAACTCCCTGATTTCTATTGAGCGAGCCCGTGCTGTCGGGCTTGATGCTGACATCAATGTTGCGGGATCGTTCTACTACGGGAAACCGGGACCATCCCTTGCGCTATCCGTTTACAGCCCAAGCCTGAGCTTTGGCGAAGTGTTGCAGGTTTGGCCGACAGTTACAGCACCAAAAACCCGAAACTGGTTGATTGATCACCTCGGCCCTGGCCGGGTTGATAACATTGCCTTGGATCTGGCGCTTGGGCCAGAAGCCTTTGATGGCGACCGGAGTACGCCTGCGTGGCAGGGAGACGGCCTAACAGCATCCTTTGATGTGATTGACGGCTCAGTCAAAGCGCTCAAAACTCTTCCTGTGGTGCGCGATCTCACCGGGACTGGCAAGATCGAGAATGAAGATTTTTCGATCTCCGGCAGCAATGGTCATTTCCGTATGCAAGACGGGAACATCGTTAAGGTGCCAGAGGTTCAGTTTGCGATCAAAAACATCGCAACACCAGGGGCTCTGCCTGCTGAACTGTCTGTGCTACTGACGGGGCGTGCCGATGATTTGGGTGTGCTAGCTGACGCTGAACCTATAAATGCGTTAGAGGGTTTCAGTGTCGTGCCAGCAGACCTTTCTGGCATGGGTGAAGTCCGTGTTGAAGCCTCGTTCCCGCTCCTCAAGAATCTCAAGGTTAAGGATGTTGAGTGGCGCGCCAATCTGGATCTGAAGGACTTCAGCAGTAAAGCGAAAATCTCAGGCCAGACCATCGAAAATGCAAACCTGATCGTTCAGGCGGATACAAAGCAAACCCAGATTTCCGGCAAGGGGAAGCTGAATGGCTTCCAGTCTGAGATTGATTTGAGCACCAGCCGCGATGGCAGTGGAGCTGAAGACCGTCAGGGCGTGACGTTTGTTGCCAATGCCAAGGATCTGACAGACTACGGTGTTGATCTTCAGGGCTATGTCAAAGGCTCTGTGAAAGTCAGCTATGAAGACAGTGGCGGCGCGCAGGTGTTTGAACTGGACCTTTCAAAAGCTGCCATCAACGTTCGTGAGGTTGGCTGGAGCAAGGCGTCTGGTGTACGTGCAACCGCAAGGTTCCGTGTGACAAAAAATGGCAATGCCAGGACGCTCCATAACTTCTCATTCCTTTCTGAAGGTGTTGAAGTTCGTGGCAATCTAAAAATTGATGGCAATGGAAAGCTGGCGCTTGCTGACTTCTCCGCGTTCAATCTGCGCCCCAATGACAAAGCCAAGATGACCATTCGTCCACGCCGTGGTGGTGGGTATCAGGTTGTCATGAATGCGGATCGGTTTGATGGCCGTGCCCTGTTGGATTCGTTTGGGGCTGATAATGCAGCTGCTTCGGCAAAGCGCAAAAGAGATGTGATTGCGGTTGACCTGACATTCAGGCGCCTGATCGGTTTCAGAGGTGTACAGGCTCAAAACGTGCGGATTGATGGGCTCTTCCGCGGGGTAAGCGCTGTTAATCTTGCGGTTTCGGGCGCGACCTCAAGCCGTGGTCAGTTCAATTTCACTGTTGGCGGCGAGGGGAAGCATCGCTTTGCAAAAGGCAAGCTGAACAATGCCGGTGAGTTCTTACGGTTTATGGATCTGTTCCCTCGTATGCGCGGTGGTAACGGGCGCTTGGATATCCAGATGCCAACTGATACCAACTGGGCTGGTCAGCTGACTGTAAATGATTTTTCCATCACCGAAGATCCTGCGATTAAAGCGCTGAAAGGGATCGAGCCGAAGGAAATTCGCGGAACGCGGAACAGCGAAGTGTATTCTGCTGCAGTGAATTCTGGTGAGGCGTCTTTCCAAAAGATGCGCATGCAGTTTTCGCGCAGAGGAGACATTCTGAATGTTTCCAAGGGAACGTTGAGCGGTGCTATTATTGGCGGGACCTTTAGCGGGAATGCCAATCTGAAGAACCGTCAGCTGGATATGGCAGGCACGTTTGTTCCTGCCTATGCCTTGAACAACCTGTTTGCGAAACTGCCAGTGATCGGTCTCATCCTGGGTGGAGGTTCTTCTGATGAAGGGCTGTTTGGAGTGACCTATAAGCTGGATGGCACCTTTGAGAAGCCTAAGTTCCAGGTTAATCCGGTCTCTGCAATCGCACCAGGTGTGTTCCGCCGTATCTTTGAATTCAAGTAGAGGCCACAGGGAGGTAGGCTGCAAAGCGCATGCAAACGTAGTCTGCTTCCCAGCCTTTGCTTCTCGAATACAGTAGCGGTTTGAGATGCTTGATTGTCTCTTTGTAAAATCGCTTCTTATGGGTTTCGCTCAGCTGCTCTGTGAGGCTGCTGGTAAAGAGTTGCAGCCATCCCTTCATTCCTGTTTCCAGCGGTGTCCTGCGTTCAATTTCTGTATGATAGGTGACTGAGAAACCTGCTTCTTTCAGCGCGCGCATGTACGTTTCGGGTGGTGGGAAAATCCAGGGGCTCTTGTAGGGGCCGAAAGCAGGGTTTTCGGCGAACACGTTCTCCATTGCAGATCGGATGATGCGGCAGTTCCGGTCGCATCCCATTTCACCAACAAACCGACCTCCCGGCTTCAGAGCTTTCACAACACCGTGGATGACGCCCTTGTAATCCTGCATCCAATGAAGGGCTGCGTTGGAGAAAACTGCGTTGAACTCCTTGTCAAAATTGAGGTTTTCAGCAGGTATGAGGCAGGTCTTGATGCCTTTCTCATTCGCTTGCAGGAGCATGTCTTCTGCTGTGTCGACGCCGGTTACGATTGCACCTCGGTTTTGAATTTCCTGGGCCAGCGTGCCTTCACCGCATCCCAGGTCCAAAATGCTTTCTCCGGGCTGCACAGCGAGCAACTCAAGTGCGTCTTGCCCAAAGTCTGCGACATAGGCTGCGTGCTTCAAGTATTGTTGTGCGTTCCAATCCTGCATCGCCATGGGGGCTGCTCCTGAATACAAGGGCAGCAGTTTAGGCTATCAGGGCTAGCTCAAGGTGCAGTTGACTGGCTGCAATTGCATAAACTTGCAGTGTTTTGCAGGCAAAGAAAAAGCCGGGAGCAAGGCCCGGCTTTGTCAAAGATATTGTGTTTAGTCAGACTGTTAGACTGGCTTTACAAGAACGTGTTTTTTCTTGCCAAGAGAAAGCTTGATCACGCCATCATCGGTCAGGTCAGCGTCAGTGATAGAGCGGTTGTGATCCTGCTCTGCCTTATCGTTGATGCGTACAGCGCCGCCTTTAATGTTACGGCGGACTTCTCCGTTGGAAGAACATAGACCAGCGGTTACGAAAGCGTTGAGGACGCCGAGGCCTTCTTTCAGCTCTGTAGCAGCAATCTCGATGGTTGGCAGGCCAACGGCATTGGCACCTTCTTCAAACGCCTTACGAGCTGTCTCAGCAGCTTTGTCAGCCTCAATACGGCCATGGAGCAGGGCGGTGGCTTCTGTCGCCAGAACCTTCTTAGCTTCGTTGATCTCAGCGCCTTCCATTCCCGCCAGACGTTTGATCTCGTCCATTGGCAGAATGGTGAAGAGTTTCAGGAACTTCTCAACGTCAGCATCTTCGGTGTTGCGCCAGAACTGCCAGTAATCGTAGGGGCTGAGCATGTCTGCGTTGAGCCATACTGCGCCTGCTGCGGTTTTGCCCATTTTTGCACCGGAAGCTGTAGTGAGCAGCGGGGTGGTGAGGGCGAAGAGTTCTTTGTCTGCAAGACGGCGACCAAGGTCTACGCCAGAAAGGATGTTGCTCCATTGATCAGAGCCACCCATCTGCAGGCGGCAGTCTGTGCGGCGATGGATTTCGAGGTAATCGTAGCCCTGCAGGAGCATGTAGTTGAACTCGAGGAACGACAGGTGCTGTTCGCGTTCCAGACGCAGGCGCACGCTGTCGCGCTGGATCATCTGGTTGACGGAGAAGTAGCGGCCAACATCACGCAGGAAGTCCATGTAGTTGAGTTTGAGCAGCCAGTCGGCGTTGTCCATCATCATTGCATCAGATGGGCCATCACCGAATTGCAAAAACTTTTCAAAGACTTGCTTGATGCCGTTTTTGTTGCCTTCGATGTCCTCATCGGTCAGCACTTTGCGGCTTTCGTCTTTGCCAGTCGGGTCGCCAACGCGTGTTGTACCGCTGCCCATGAGGGTAATCGGACGGTGGCCGGTCTTCTGGAACCAATGCAGCATCATGATTTGTACAAGGGAGCCAACGTGCAGGCTGGAGGCTGTACAGTCAAAGCCAATATATGCGGTTACGGTCTCTTTTGCGCAAAGTTCGTCCAGACCTTCGGCGTTAGAGAGTTGGTGGAGGAAGCCGCGTTCTTCCATTGTCCGCATAAATTCGGATTTATATGAGCTCATTGGTCAAGCCTGTTCAATTTACTGAGTATTTCCAAGTTGAAAGGTCTATACCTGAGTTTTCAGCGTGATTCACTCGTTTTTTCTGGCAAGGCCCAAAAGCTGTGTTGGGGATTTGAGATTGTGCGGAGAATTTGGTGCTGAGGTGTGTTGAGTGAGTTCTCCGCAACGCAGTTGTGTTTCCTCTCTGTTCTGCTCAGAGCGGAATGCGGCCAAATTTCAATAGGTTGCCGTGAGGGTCGTGGATGTAAAACTCTTCCATATCCCAGGGGCGTCTGGTGAGTTGCGTGAAGCGGGGTTCGCTCTTGCCGTCCTCTGGAAGGCCGAGTTTGCGATATTCTTCGTGAAGGTCGACGATGGGCCCTCCACGGAAATAAACGCTGCTGTTGTTGCACAGGTGCTTTTCTGTGGTGAGCCAAAAGTGGATTTCTAAAGTGTCTCTGCGCAGAATCAGAAAGTCATCTTGTTCGTAAACGACGTTGGAAAAGCCGAGCTTGTCTGCGTAAAACGCTTTTGTTTCCTGAATGTTGAGGGAAGGAAGTGTGGGGAGAAGCTCAATTGTGTCGGCTGCTGCAGTCATTGTTTTCTCTAAAATATGAATGTAATTGGTATATTTTAGAGGCTGCGGACTACATTGCAATGGCCAAAAGAAAACCCCGCGTCCTTCTCGAAGGTCTAAACGGGGTTTTGCTTTTATAGTCGGATCGCCGCGATTTACCGTTTCAAGGCTATATGCTGGGGCGTTTGATATGATTTCCGCCCGTGTACGTCCGGGTTCGATCCGTGCTTACCGTCTGATGACGCTCGGTCGCTCAGGCCGTTTTGTAGTCTTGCTATATTGTAGCATCTTGCAGAGGGTCTTCATAAGTACCGAATTGCCTTTATAAAAACCGTACAACATGCAGGTCCGGTGGAGTCATTGGCTCTCCTTTTGTTGACCTGTACTTAACTTAGGAACGCTTGGGTTTTCTTTCAAGGGATGGGGGAGAAAATAGTTAGTGTTGCCTTAGTGAAGACGCTCTGTTTTTCCAAAAAAGCGCAAAAAAAGAAGGCGATCCGGGAGGATCGCCTTTGAAGAGTATGCGGGTCTAATCAGCACGGTCAGATACTGATAACCTCATTGCACTTAAACGCAGTTTCGTGACGTGGTGATGACATATCCCCTTTGCGCTCTAATGTGCGTTGGTTTGCGTTCTTTTGTGTTTTCTTGCGTTGCTGTGTAGAGGCGCTGTGTTGCGCACAAAGCCAATGTTTGGTGTCATGATCCACTGATCGATGAAATAATCTAAACTAGCGCCTTCAAGGCTGCTGCGAGTTGGGTCGCGCCTTCCTTGTTGATTTTTGTATCGAGTTTTTCTTCCAGCATGCGCTCATAGGTTTGCCACATCTGGGCGCGGAGGTCTTTTCCCTTTGAGGTGATGAAGAGGGTCTTGCCGCGCTTGTCCTTGAGGGCGGGTTTGCTCTCGACCAGCTGAGCCTTGGCGAGCGACTGGATCACACGTGAGAGGTTGGCCTGCTGGAAGAGGACACGTTGCTCCAGCTCGAATTGCCTCAGGCCATCGGGTGCATTCTCCAGTTCCCAGAGGATGTCATACCAGGAGAGAGGGGGGAAACGCTCTGCTTTGAAGGCGCCTTCGATATCGGTGTAGATGGTCTTTTGCACTCGGTTGAGAGCGATCCAGAGAGAAACTGACTCTTTGCTGACAGACATCACATCCTCGTTATTTGTGCATTCCGCTCTTGAAAATGGTTTTCAATCATTTAGATGTATATACATGCATATACATTAATATAATAAAAATCAACAGGTTAATGGATATGTATTTGCAGAAAGCTGCAGTTTTTATGTGACAAACAGGGATATGAGGCAGGAAAAGCATGAAGCATTTCACGAAATTCGCCGTTGTTGCGGCGTCACTTGCATTCACAGCGTCAGCGCAGGCTGCGAGCTACAAGTTTGATCCGACCCATACCGAGGTTCGGTTTTACTACAATCATGCGGGACTGACAGAACAATCTGGTGAGTGGAAGGTTGTTGGCGGGGAAGTGGAGTTTGATCCGGCAAAGATTGAAGAAACGAAAGTCAGTGTGACCATTGATCCGGCAAGCGTGGATACGGGTGTTGAGCCGCTGGATGAGCATCTGAAAGGCTCTGACTTCTTTGACGCGGAGAAATTTCCTGAGATCACTTTCGTTTCCACATCCGTCAAACAAGCCGGGGCAACAGCTGTGACATTGGTGGGGGATCTGACCATCAGGGACCAGAAGCATCCGGTGGAACTGGACTTTCAGCTCAAACACAATGGCCCGCATCCGCTGGGAAGCTACTTTGATTACTATCAGGGGCAGTGGATAGGTGTAGAGGGTAAGGGAGCGATTTTGCGCAGTGACTTTGGTGTTGGTAAGTTTGCGCCATTGACCAGCGATCGGGTGCGTCTTGAGATTTCTGCGGAGATGAGAGAGGGCGGCTGGTAAGCTCTCTGCTTTGCTGATGCAGGTTTGTATCGCAAGATGAGATCCGTGTGATAGAAAAACAAAACCCCGACTGAGGCCAGCCGGGGTTTTATTGTGCCTAGATGAGAGGACTGCTTTTGAAAGGCGTCTCCTGATTTGAGCCGAAGCTCGTCTTATGGATACGCCATAGGTGCATTGGAGTTAAAGCAGTCCCTTCATAACTTAGACGGAGTAGTACATGTCGAACTCAACTGGGTGAGGGGTCATGTCTGTGCGCATGACTTCTTCCATCTTCAGTTCGATGTAGGCGTCGATCTGGTCGTCATCGAATACGCCGCCTGCTTTGAGGTATTCACGGTCTGCATCGAGGCATTCCAGAGCTTCACGCAGAGATGCTGCAACAGTTGGGATCTCGGAGAGTTCTTCTGCTGGCAGATCATACAGGTTCTTATCCATAGCATCGCCAGGATGGATCTTGTTCTTGATGCCATCAAGGCCAGCCATCAGCTGTGCAGCGAACGCCAGATATGGGTTTGCAGAAGGATCCGGGAAGCGAACTTCTACACGCTTGCCTTTTGGAGAAGATGTGAATGGAATACGGCAGGATGCGGAACGGTTCTGGGAAGAGTATGCCAGAAGAACTGGAGCCTCATAGCCCGGTACCAGACGCTTGTAGGAGTTGGTGGACGCATTGGTGAATGCGTTCAGAGATTTCGCGTGCTTCAGGATACCGCCGATGAAGTACAGAGCATTCTCGGAAAGGTCAGCATACTGGCTGCCAGCGAAAGTTGGCTTGCCGTCTTCCCATAGGGAGAAGTGGCAGTGCATGCCGGTGCCGTTGTCGCCGAAGACTGGCTTAGGCATGAAGGTTGCGGACTTGCCATAAGCGTGTGCAACTTGGTGAACCACGTACTTGTAGATCTGCATGTGGTCAGCACAGGTTGTCAGGGTCTGGAACTGCATGCCGAGTTCGTGCTGAGCTGCTGCCACTTCGTGGTGGTGCTTTTCAACTTTAACACCCATGTCGGACATGACTGTCAGCATTTCGGAACGGATGTCCTGCGCGCTGTCAATTGGTGGTACTGGGAAGTAGCCGCCTTTTGTGCGTGGACGGTGACCGAGGTTACCGGACTCGTACTCGCTGTCCATGTTGGATGGCAGTTCGGAACAATCCAGCTTGAAGCCGGTGTTGTATGGGTCAGCTGCAAAGCGAACGTCGTCGAAGATGAAGAATTCAGCTTCCGGGCCAACGAATACGGTGTCGCCAGCGCCACATGCTTTCACATAGGCTTCAGCGCGCTTGGCTGTCATGCGTGGGTCACGGTTGTAACCTTCGCCTGTGCGTGGGTCGAGAACGTCACAGAAGATGGACATGGTGGACTGCGCGAAGAATGGGTCGATATGAGCTGTTTCCGGATCTGGCATCAGCATCATGTCGGATTCGTTGATTGCTTTCCAACCACCGATAGAAGAACCGTCAAATGCGACGCCCTCTGCAAACATGTCTTCGTTCACCTGGGAGATATCCATGGTGACGTGCTGCAGCTTGCCGCGCGGATCAGAAAAACGAAGATCTACGAACTTTACGTCTTTTTCCTGGATTTCTTTCAAGACATCAGCGGAGGTTGTCATAACTTCCTATTCCTCTTATTAAAATCGCCAGTGGCGCAGTGTTGTAAACTGGAAGACCAAGCGTGTGGGATCGTTGCCCCTAACTCATTCAGTCCTCGTGATTTCCTAGTGAAACTCTGGGTTAAACAGCGTCTTCGCCCGTCTCTCCCGTACGAATACGGATTGCTTCTTCGATGCTGGAGACAAAAATCTTGCCATCACCAATGCGGCCAGTCTGTGCGGCGTCGCGAATGGCTTCTACAGCTTTTTCTACAAGATCATCGTTGAGTACGATTTCCACCTTAACCTTTGGCAGAAAATCCACCACGTACTCGGCGCCACGATAGAGTTCTGTATGACCCTTCTGGCGGCCAAATCCTTTTGCTTCGGTAACGGTGATCCCCTGAAGACCAACCTCCTGAAGTGCTTCTTTCACTTCATCCAGTTTGAACGGCTTAATGATCGCCTCAATTTTCTTCATGGTCTTCACACTCTCAGTTCGTCTTGTATCTGCGTGCGCTGCTGATCTGGCATGCTCTTAAAAATGATCAGCGCGTGTGCAGAAAGTTCGCGATTCAAAACTTACGGAAATATGAATGCAGAAACCGTGCCAGTTTTGAAATTTTCTTAAAAAGCCGCGAAAGCGGGCAGTTTGCTCCCTTAATAATAATGGGAAACTGCATCTGAAATATATCTGGTGCACAAACACTGCGCATAATGGTTAAAAAGTAGGCAGTGTACCTTTTGTTCATCTCGCCTGAAACTAGGAGTTGGTTCCTTGTGCAAGGCAGGGTTATGGTTGGTCGTGAAAAAGCTGTTGCAGATTTTGCGCGTTCCTATGGAAGCTGACAGTCAGTTTTTGGCATGCGCTTGAAGGAGCGAGTGATGAGGTTGGTTTCTCTCGACCATGTCGTGCTTACCGTTCATGATGTTGAACGTACCAGTCGTTTTTATCAGGATGTACTAGGTATGGAGGAGATCATATTCGGAGGCGGGCGGCGGGCCCTGCATTTTGGGCAGCAGAAGATCAACCTTCAGCCCATCGATGTGGATCATACTCCGATCGCGCAGGAACAGGTGCCGGGGACCGCAGATCTCTGCTTTTTGGTTGAGAGTTTGGATTCGGCCATTGCGCGGCTGAGTGCTGCCGCCGTGACGATTGTGGAGGGGCCTGTGTTCCGCACAGGTGCCAGTTCGCCGATCCTGTCTGTCTACATTCGCGACCCTGACGGCAACCTGATTGAGCTTTCCCAGCCTCAGGATGTGGTGATTGCCAGTGATGAGCGGGAGGCTGCTAGGAATGTGAAGAAGAAGCCGCCAAAGTCCAATCGCTAGGCGTGTTGCCCAGCTCTGATCGTATGAAGCTAGCTTTTATCCTATGCAGATTTGGAGCTGGTTTGCTGCATGATGTAGTCGAGGACTTTTTTCGCTTCGTCCGGTTGCAGGAGCGGATCCTGTAAAAACTGGCTTTGCTGCATGTCGTCCAGACTGCTTCTCTTCTTCGGATCGATCTGCATGGAATTGTTGACGAAGCGGGCGTACTCGGACTCGTAACTCTCGTTGTAAAAACCAGGCTCTCCAGCCAGATCAGGATCATCTGTTGGCGTGAGGGCTTTCTCCGGGCTGTTTTCTTCGCCGGTTTGGGATTTTGAGTTGCTCAGTTTGCGCACAACATGGAGAGCGAATGCATAAGGGCTGTCGCAATCCGGCGCGCCCAGAAGATTGGCTTCACCTTCACCTCCGCCATATACCATCTGGCCAACGGCATAGCCGTCCTGTTTATCGTCCAGGCGGTCACGATCCTCCGCGTCTTTGAAGGCGGCTGCGATGGCTTCCGGGCTGGAATATTCCGGGGTGCCGAAGTCCAGTGGATCTTCTCCAATGGTGCCTGCAAAGCCAAAATCAGCGATCTTGAGGGATTGGCTGTTCTTGTCGAACAGGATGTTGCCTCCTTTGATGTCATTGTGACTGATGCCTGCCGCGTTGACATGCTTCAGACCGTCAATCGCTTCATTCGCCATGAACTGTAAGGCGCCCCAATATTGTGAGTGACTGAGCTTGTTCTCTTGGAGGAGTTCTTCGGCCCCTTCGAAAAGGTCACCTGCTTCACAGCCTTCCACATATTCCATAGCAAGGCCGGTTTCGCCGTCGATCTCGTGTATTCCGTAGCACTGTACAACGTTCTTGTGCGGGCCAGCGGCCATCAGCTTTCCGTAGATCTGAGCTTCTTTTTGCAGGGCGTCTTTGCCTTTTTGCGACCGTGCGGTCTTGAATGCGATGGACTTTCCGCTTGTCTCGTCCGTGTACAAGCTCACTTCCCCGAAAGATCCTGCGCCCAGTCGTTTGGCACGTTTGAGATTGTCGGAGGGGAGAGGCAGTGTTGCAGGTGCTTCCGTGCTTTCGTCATCCTCGGAGAGGCTTGGCTCGTCGACGCTGCTGACTGTGAACCTGTTGGTGGGGGAAGCTGTGGGCGCTGGTGATTGCTCCAACTCATCTTCTGAGGGGCTGTCCTCGTCCACATTGCTGACTTCAAACCGGCTTGCGGCAGGCTGAGGTTGTTCCGGCTCTGTGTCGCTCTCTTCATCCTCGGAGAAGCTTGGTTCGCTGACGCTGCTGACTGTGAATCTGTTGGTAGGCGGGGCTGTGGGTGTTGGTGGTTGCTCCAGCTCATCTTCTGAGGGGCTGTCCTCGTCCACATTGCTGACTTCAAACCTGCTTGCGGCGGGCTGTGGTTGTTCCGGCTCTATGTCGCTCTCTTCATCCTCGGAGAAGCTTGGTTCGCTGACGCTACTGACTGTGAACCTGTTGACGGGTGGGACTGCGGTGAGTGGTGGTTGCTCCAGCTCGTTATCGCTCTCCTCGTCTTCTGAGAAGCTGATTTCTTCGACGTCGCTGACGGTGAACCGGCTGCTGGTGGCCATGTGGGGATGGTCGAAATCTGGTTCTGTCTGGCCGTCCTCTGCCGAACTTTCACTCAGGCCCAGCAGGGTGATGACATTGTCTGCCCACGCGCTGATCTGGGCATCCTGAGTTGATGGATCATTCGACGGGTTCTGAAGAGGGCGAGGCGACTTTGTCATGTTACAGGTCTTGAGCTGTTTGCGATCGTTTGCTCACTCCACTGTAAACAGAGGCGATGTTGTTAAGGTGTATCGAAATGGAGAGATGTGATTAAAATGTCCCTGAAGGGGTGCAGCAAAAAAGCCGACCACGAGGCCGGCTTTCTGATGGTTATCATTGCAAGGAGCAGATCAGGTTTGTTGCATGAGAGCTGCGAGTTCTGCCTTGTGGTCTTCTTCCATCTTGGTCATGAGGCCTGAGATCACCTGACGGGCTTCGTCTGGCTGACACAAAGGGTCAGAGATGAAGTTGGTCTTCAGGAGCTCTTCTGCGGTGCCACGCACATCGATGTCCAGCAGGGTTGAGATATTGACGAACTCAACATAAGCAGTTTCGCCGCCCTTGCCGAAATGGCCCGGTGTGCCTGCAACGGCTGGGTCATCGGCCTGATTGAGCGCCTGATACTCAATGGTCTCACCGCGGCGCTCGATATCTCGAAGTTTGGAATGCATTGCAAAGCCAAGTGCGGCTGGCTCACCAGTATTTTGTGCACCAAATAAATTCTCGGCATGTTCGCCTGCGCGGTAGGTCATCTGACCAACGGCGAAGGTGTCCTGCTTCTCATTGGCGCGTGGTTTGTCTCCATCTTTGTGTGGAAGAGACAAAAGAGCTTCCGGAGCTGAATGGTCCGGAGTGCCAATAGTGACAGGATCAATACCGATTTTTGCAGCGCTGCCAAAGTCGACGATTTTAATCGCCTGACTTTCCTTGTCATAAAGGAGGTTGCCACCCTTTATGTCGCTGTGGCTGATGCCTGCCTGTGCCAGATGGTGCACGCCGCTCAAAACATCGCGCATAATGAACTGCACGGTGCCCCAGTACTGGGAGTGGCTGAGCTTGTTGTCTGTGTAAAGCTTTTCGGCAGTGGTAAAGAGCTTGCCTGCTTCGTAGCCTTCCACATGCTCAAGGGCGAGGCCCTGTACGCCCTGAACTTCCACGATGCCCATGCTTTTGACGATATTATCGTGAGGGCCGATCTGGGCAAGTTTGCCATAGACCTGTGCTTCTTGCTGCAGGGCGTGCCAACCGGCTTCGGTGCTTGCGACTTTAAACGCGAAGGACTTGCCGTCCTGATTGACAAGATAGACTTCACCATTGGCCCCAGCACCAAGGCGCTTGGCATTTTGCTCAAGCGCGGTGCGGTCTGCTTCAAAAGGGGCGGTCGCCTCCTGCGTTACACTTTCTGAACTGGTTTGGCTCGGTGGCTTTATCCGGTTTGCGAGCGTTTCAGTTGAAGCGGTGTCGAGGGGCTTCGTATTGCTTGTTGTTGGCGGTGTTGAGCCCTTTTGGGTCTCAACAGACACGCCGCGCGCTTCCAACTTCTCTGATTTTTTTGGCGCAGAGTTTTGTTGTGCACTTACGTCGTTCTGGAGTTGGCTCTGATCAACTGGAGTATGCTTGGGAGAGTTGACGGAATGCATGGGTGAGAGACCTTTACAGGCGAATAGACGTCGTGCTCCAGTCCGGTTCTACGGCTTTGGAGGTTTGGGTGGATTTCGTTTCAGAAAGCCGTGCGCATACCTGCTCGCGAATTTGCATCAGGTTGACCAGTGTGTTCTCCAGTGCAAGGTCATCTGTGAACCGGAGTGTGGCCTGAGCATTCAGTTGCAAGTCACCAGATTGAGACAGTCCGAGGAACGCTCCGCGAAGGAGGTCCACATCCTGATTGAGCTCCAAAGCCGCCTTCAGTGTTTTTTTATCTTCTGCAAGAAGGAGGCTGGTGCTTATATAAATGAGATCCGAGCTTTCATTGAGTTCGACCGACCAACGACTTCCGTTTGCTTCTTCAATAAGAAATAGTCCAGTATCAGGCTGGGTGGTCATACCCAGACGTCGTGCGAAAGCAGTCATTAGCTGGTCGTAGTGGGCTCGTCTCTCGTGCATGTTTTCGTAGTTTTCCCAAAGTGGTGCGCTGGTATCAACATTTACTCAGGAAGTGCCTCTTAAATCTGTGCCTTTTAGCACTAGCTTATGTTTTGTGATTTTTCGTGATCGAAAAAACGTCGCGGCAGCTGGGTAATGATGAACCAATTTCTTAGGGATAATGGGTAATAAATTTCTCAGAGCCTGACGAATAGGGAAATGGAGAGCTTTATGCATGAGTTATTGACACCATTGCAGATGAAGAAGGCAGATCGCCTGACCATCGAGGGTGGCTTTCCCGGTATTGAGTTGATGCATAATGCGGGCAAGGCTGTGTTTGAGGTGATGCGCCAGATTCTGCATCCCTATTCGCGGGTTCTTGTGTTCTGCGGCCCGGGAAACAACGGCGGAGACGGCTTTGTTGTTGCGCAGCTTGCGGACAATGAGGGCTTTAATGTTTCTGTCGGGCTGGTGTGTGACCCGGAAACTCTCGAAGGCGATGCGGAGCTTGCCTATGATGAGATGGATCTTGATTTAACCTCAATGGATAACATGCGGGCCGCGCTGGAAGAGCTGGGTGAGGACGACGTTGTTGTTGATGCCTTGTTTGGTGCGGGCCTCTCTCGACCTTTAGATGATGAAGTTCTGGCGCTGGTGCAGCACATCAATGACAGTCCGGCGCAATGTGTCGCAGTTGATCTGCCCTCCGGTGTGAGTGGCCGCAGCGGCGCTGTGCTGGGTGAGGCTGTGCATGCAGATATGACAGTGACGTTCTTTCGTGCCAAGCCGGGGCACTACCTTTATCCGGGCCGGGGACATTGCGGTGAGATCGTTATTGAGCAGATCGGGCTGGAGGATGCTGTCTTAGAGAAGATTGGGCCAACCGCTTTTTACAACTGCGACAAGATTTGGGGAGATCTTCCCGATCAGCCAGCTGTGGCAGGGCATAAATATAACAGGGGGCACACTGTTGTTGTGAGTGGTCCCAAGTTTGCCACTGGTGCGAGCCGTCTTGCTGCGCTGGGCGCACAGCGGGCGGGCAGCGGGCTTGTGACTGTGGTGGCGCGGGAGCAGGCGGCTCTGGTCCATGCAGCGCATCTGACGAGTATCATGATCCGCCCGGCTGAGCGTATTGCCGACTTTGAACGTATTTTGGAAGATGAGCGGCTCAACTCCGTGGTGATCGGACCGACAGCCGGTATTGGCCGCGAGACGCAGGAGCGGGTTGCTGAGTGTCTTTCCGGAGCGCGCGGTGTGGTTTTGGATGCGGATGCGCTTTCGTCCTTTGAGGAAAAGCCGGAGCACTTGTTTGCCTACATTGCGGATTCTGACTGCGCTGGGCGTGTTGTGCTCACACCTCATGAGGGTGAGTTCCGGCGTTTGTTTCCTGATTTGTATGATCCCACGTCCACAGATTGCAAAGTGGAGCGCACCAAGAAGGCCGCGAAACAGGCTGGTGCTGTGGTTGTGCTGAAGGGGGCGGATACGGTGATTGCAGACCCTGAGGGGCATGTGTCCATCAATGCCAGTGGCACACCCTGGCTTGCAACAGCTGGGTCTGGTGATGTGCTGGCGGGTGTGATTGCCGGATATCTGGCGCAAGGACTTGGTGGCTATGAGGCCGCTGCGAAAGGTGTATGGGTGCATGGCCGGGCCGCTGAAATTGCCGGAGCCGGGCTTATTGCGGAAGATCTGGTTTCGCATATTCCGGATGTGCTCACCGAGCTGGTTCAATTTTTGGGTGATTTTTAAAGCTTCCCCGCCCAAGGGATGGGTTTAGCTGCTGAGATATCTGGTGGGAATCATCAATATTTGTGATAATTGATCTACGAAACGTCATGCGTATCATTTAGTGAGACAAGCAATGCGATAGGCAGACGAGAGAAGGGGGAGGGTTGCGCGTAAAACGTGTGATCGTCTTCGCCTTCGGGACGATATTACGGATATTCTTATGAGCAAGACGACACAGCACTCTGCAGCACTCCGCCAGATCATCGAGGCGCTGGCACCGTTTAAAGACCATGATGCTAAAATGCAGGTCTCGACGGTTTTGACATTGCTTGAAATTGCCGTTCATCAGGAGGAGGGGGTGACGATCCATCCTCATGGCCTTCAAAAGAAGATTGGTTACCAATCAGGAACTGCGACCCGCAACATCTATTACTGGTGCGAAGGGCACAAGGATGTGCGTGGCGGACATAACTATGCCCGTGTTGAGGCGGATAAAACGGATGGTCGCCGCCGGGAGTTGTATCTGACCGAAAAAGGCGCGGCTTTTATGCAGCGGGTTCTGACGCCACTTTGTGAGTGAGCGGAGTGGCTTGCTGGCTGGCAATGCACGAGCCAGAAAAGAAAAAGGATGTGATGCGATCTCCTCCGTGAGAAATAAGCCCCGGATTGTCGTAATGCACAGTTTCATAGGTAGAAATGGCGTGGAAAACCGAGAACTGGGCATAAACAGCGTATTAGGTGGTTGACTTCTCTTAGGTTCCCATTTAGCTACCCCTCCAACGCGGCTGTGGCGAAATTGGTAGACGCACTAGATTTAGGTTCTAGCGGGAGACCGTGGGGGTTCGAGTCCCTCCAGCCGCACCATATCCCCGGTGATACGGTGCATAAATAAACGACCGTAGCTTATCGGAAACGGAAAAGTTGAGGGCGTTGTCGAGGTTCGGTTTATGCTCACCTTTTCGTCAGGCGGATAAGAGCTGAGGGATTTTCTCCCGAAGCGTTTTCCCCCCTTCGAAATTGGTGTTATGTTTACCGTGCTGGGACAAACCATATTGGTTTGTCGGTACGCGTCCTAAATCAAGGACGAAGCAAAGACCATGCAGGTATCAGAAACCCTGGCCGAGGGCCTAAAGCGCGAACTCAAAGTCGTTATCCCGGCGACGGATCTGGCGACCCGCCTCGATGAATATCTTAATGACATGAAGTCAAAGGTAAACATTAACGGCTTCCGTCCGGGTAAAGTTCCAGTTTCTCATCTCAAGAAAGTTCATGGCCGTCAGGCAATGGGTGAGCTGATCGGTAACCTGATCAACGAAACCACTGCTAAGACCATTGAAGAGCGCAAAGAAAAGCCAGCTCTTCAGCCAGAAATCGATCTTTCTGACGATGATGCTGAGAAAGTTTTGGCTGGTGAAGCAGATCTCGCTTACACCATCTCCTATGAAGTTCTGCCACAGTTCGACATCGTAGATTTCTCTGCGATTGAACTTGAACGCCCAATCGTTGAAATTTCCGAAGACGAAGTTGACGAACAGGTTAAGCAGATCGCAGAAAGCAACCGTCCATTTGAAGCGCGCGAAGAAGGTGCTGCTGCTGAAGACGGTGACCGCGTTACCATGCATTACCTCGGCAAGCTTGACGGCGAGCCATTTGAAGGTGGTGAAGATGAGAACGGTCAGCTGGTTCTGGGTTCTGGTCAGTTCATTCCTGGTTTTGAAGAGCAGATCGTTGGCCTGAAAATCGGTGACAAAAAAGTCATCGACGTGACCTTCCCTGAAGAATACGGCGCAGCAAACCTTGCTGGTCGCGCAGTTACCTTCGACATCGACGTTAAAGGCATTGAAGCTGCTGGCGAAGTTTCCATTGATGATGAAATGGCAACCAAGCTGGGTCTTGAATCCCTTGAGAAGCTGAAAGAAATCGTTCGTGGCCAGATTGAAAGCCAGTTCGGTGCAGCTACCCGTCAGAAAGTAAAGCGCGCTCTGCTGGACAAGCTGGACGAAGAGTACTCCTTCGAGCTGCCTGAAAAACTTCTGGAAACAGAATTTGACGGTGTTTGGAAGCAGGTTGAAGCTGACATGCAGCAGTCCGGTAAAACCTTCGAAGATGAAGAAACAACCGAAGACGAAGCTAAAGCTGAATACCGCAAGATCTCTGAGCGCCGTGTACGTCTCGGTCTGGTTCTTTCTGAAGTTGGTGAGCAGAACAAAGTTCAGGTTACCGACGAAGAAGTTCAGAAGGCTCTGTTCGACCGCGTTCGTCAGTTCCCAGGTCAGGAACAGCAGGTGTTCGAATTCTACAAGAACAACGAACAGGCTCTCGCTTCCTTGCGTGCCCCAATCTACGAAGAGAAGGTTGTGGACTACATTCTGGAACTCGCGAAAGTTTCCGACAAAGTTGTGTCTAAAGAAGAGCTGATGGCTCAGGACGAAGACGAAGCATAATTGTTGGGATTACCCAAGAATTTCGGAAAGGGGGCCTTGTGCCCCCTTTTTCTTTTTTGACATCTTGAATTTTGAGGTGGAAAGCCGAAATATCTGAAGCCGTCTTAAGTGCATAGGCCCAATGTGGTCTTTAAGCTCCCTTATAATTGGGATAAGACTATCGGGTCTTATGGAAACACTCCATAAACCTTGTGGCTTTACCTTTTGGCAAGTGCCTTTAAGACAAGGGCGACATCCCGTGGGTGGGCGTGGCGCTTTTTTCGACATAAGTTTCTTGCAGGCTTACCGGAATGCCGGATAAGATACCGAGCTTTACGAAGCTTTCTGCATATTTAAAATGGATGACGCATGACCGATCCTGTTGAGTATTTCACGAACAGCCTGGTGCCAATGGTTGTAGAGCAAACCAACCGGGGTGAGCGGGCCTATGATATCTTCTCAAGGTTGTTGAAGGAACGTATTATCTTCCTGACCGGTCCTGTGGAAGATACTGTGGCTACACTGGTGTGTTCCCAGTTGCTTTATCTGGAAGCGGAAAACCCGAACAAAGAAATTGCGCTTTATATCAATTCCCCGGGTGGTGTAGTGACCAGTGGTCTTGCTATTTATGACACTATGCAGTTTATCCGTCCGAAGATTTCAACTCTTTGTATTGGTCAGGCTGCAAGCATGGGTTCCCTGCTTTTGGCTGCTGGTGAAAAGGGTATGCGCTTTTCTTTGCCAAACAGCCGCGTCATGGTTCACCAGCCTTCCGGTGGTTTCCGCGGGCAGGCGGCAGACATTATGCTGCATGCACAGGAAATTCTGAAGCTGAAGCGTCGCCTCAATGAGATCTATGTTTCTCATACAGGTCAGACTCTTGACGCTGTTGAAGAAGCGCTTGAACGTGATAACTTTATGAGTGCAGATGCGGCGAAAGAGTTCGGTCTGATTGATAACGTTATCGAAAATCGCGAGAGCTTGAACGTTATCGAACCAGCTTAAAGCCGGTTTTATAAAGTAACTCGCGCGCAAGTTTTTTTAACAGGGAATGAACTTTGCGTGCGAGGCTTAAAGGAATGTTGATTATTGCGAGCCAAATATCGCATAAGAGAATGGCTATTAGTGATTTCCAAAGCTTCCCTCTGGAAGCGGAACACAAAACGCGATAAGTCAGTAGAACGTCGCGGCGAAAGTATCGCTGTCGAACTAAGAATTCTAACAGGGGCTGTGTCCCTTGAAACGATGCGGGGTTATATCTCATGAGCAAAGCCAGCGGCAGCGACAGCAAGAATACGCTTTACTGCTCGTTTTGCGGAAAAAGCCAGCATGAGGTCCGTAAGCTGATTGCGGGTCCGACCGTATTCATCTGCGATGAGTGCGTCGAGCTCTGCATGGACATTATTCGCGAAGAAAACAAATCTTCGCTTGTGAAGTCTCGTGATGGGATTCCGACACCTCAGGAAATTCGTGGTGTTCTTGATGATTACGTGATTGGTCAGGGCCGAGCCAAAAAGGTTCTGTCTGTAGCGGTTCATAACCACTACAAGCGCCTGAATCATGCTTCCAAGAACAACGATGTTGAACTTGCTAAGTCCAACATCCTTCTGGTTGGTCCTACCGGATGTGGTAAAACCCATCTGGCACAAACGCTCGCCCGAATTCTGGATGTTCCGTTTACGATGGCTGACGCAACCACGCTGACTGAAGCGGGTTACGTTGGTGAAGACGTTGAAAATATTATTCTGAAGCTACTTCAGTCCGCAGACTACAATGTTGAGCGTGCGCAGCGCGGTATTGTCTACATCGATGAGGTGGACAAAATTACCCGCAAGGCAGAAAACCCATCCATCACCCGTGACGTTTCTGGTGAAGGTGTTCAGCAGGCACTGCTGAAGATCATGGAAGGGACTGTTGCCTCTGTTCCGCCGCAAGGTGGTCGTAAGCATCCGCAGCAGGAATTCCTGCAGGTCGATACAACAAATATTCTGTTTATCTGCGGTGGTGCATTTGCTGGTCTGGACAAGATCATTTCTGACCGTGGTCGCAAAACCTCTATCGGCTTTGCTGCTTCTGTGCTTGCACCTGAAGATCGCAAGACCGGCGAGTTGTTCTCAGAGCTTGAGCCTGAAGATCTGCTGAAGTTTGGTCTTATTCCTGAGTTTGTTGGCCGTTTGCCGGTTATTGCAACTCTTGAAGATCTGGATGAAGACGCTTTGGTGTCCATCTTGAGTGAACCTAAGAATGCGCTTGTTGCGCAGTACCAGCGTTTGTTCGAAATGGAAAACGTAGAGCTGACCTTCCATGAGGACGCTCTGAAGGCAGTTGCCCGACGTGCGATTGAACGTAAGACCGGTGCTCGCGGACTGCGTTCTATTCTGGAAGCAATTCTGCTGGAAACCATGTACGAGCTTCCTGGCCTTAAGGGTGTGAAGGAAGTTGTGATTTCCGGTGAGGTGGTCGACGGCGATGCGCGTCCTTTGTACATTTACGAGGATCGTGCGGAGAATTCAGCAACCAGCGCGTAAGGCGATGGGGACTGATGAGCCAGTAGGCTTCGCTCACGGGTATTGAGTTTAATTTGGGCGGTAACTTCTTGAAAAAAGTGCCGCCCATTTTTTGTCTCATGTGTCTAGCATGATGATGCGTATGAGTGTTCTGCGTAAACGCGAACCAAGACCGGGAAGGATGGTGTTCCAGCTTAAGTGTGAGGACGATCAAACGGTGTTATACGCTCCTGATAACAGGAAAAAAGCTTATAATATCAACAGATCGCTGAAAGACTTGGAAGCGGAGTGCTTGACACTTGGAGGCGGTGTCTCCACCTAATAGGTCTAGTTCGCAGCTTGGCGAATTTGTTTGTGCCCGTTTTGGGGCGAGTGAATTCGGCCCTCGAAATTCTACGAGTGCCCTAAGGGCCTTAGTCGATTTTTATGTTGCGCTTTTTCGTAGCTTTCGTTGGAAAGCTGCAATTTGAAAGGAATAGAGATGGCTGACAATGAAATGCGCCCGGAAGAAGAGACAGAAAACTCTGTTTTTCCTGTTCTCCCACTGCGCAACATCGTCGTATTCCCTCATATGATCGTGCCGCTGTTTGTAGGGCGCGAGAAATCGATCCGTGCTCTGGAAGAGGTGATGGAGTCTGATAAGCAGATTTTGCTTGCGACCCAGATGAACGAGGCGGATGACGATCCGGATACCGATCAGATTTACAAAGTCGGTACTCTTGCAACAGTTTTGCAGCTGCTGAAGCTGCCAGATAACACCGTAAAGGTTTTGGTTGAAGGCGGTGCACGTGCCGAAATCGGCAAGTTCACTGATCGCGAAGACCTTTATGAAGCAGAAGCCGTTATTCTTGATGAAGCTGGCGGTGACGAGGTTGAGGTCGAGGCTCTTGGCCGTTCAGTGATTTCCGAGTTCGAGAACTATGTGAAGCTGAACAAAAAGGTGTCTCCTGAGGTTCTCGGCGCCGTTAATCAGATTGATGACTTCTCGAAGCTTGCTGATACCATTGCATCCCACCTTGCTGTGAAGATCCAGGACAAGCAGGAACTGCTTGGCACTGTGGCTGTCACCGACCGCCTTGAGAAGGTGCTGGGCATGATGGAGAGCGAGATCTCCGTTCTGCAGGTGGAAAAGCGCATCCGCTCCCGCGTGAAGCGCCAGATGGAGAAAACCCAGCGCGAGTACTATTTGAATGAGCAGATGAAGGCCATTCAGAAAGAACTCGGCGATGGTGAAGATGGCCGTGATGAACTTGCTGAGCTGGAAGAGCGCGTTGCGAAGACGAAGCTGTCCAAGGAAGCTCGCGAGAAGGCGAATGCTGAGCTGAAGAAGCTCAAGCAGATGAGCCCGATGTCTGCGGAAGCGACAGTGGTTCGCAACTACCTTGACTGGCTGATCGGCATTCCGTGGAGCAGGAAGTCCAAGGTTAAGCATGACCTCACGCTTGCTGAGAAGGTTCTGGATACCGACCACTTTGGCCTTGAGAAGGTCAAGGAACGCATTGTGGAGTACCTTGCAGTGCAGAAGCGCGCGAACAAGCTGCGCGGCCCTATCCTGTGTCTTGTTGGCCCTCCAGGCGTTGGTAAAACGTCTCTTGGTAAATCTATCGCGAAAGCAACCGGACGTGAGTTTGTGCGCATGTCTCTCGGTGGCGTGCGTGATGAGGCTGAAATTCGCGGTCACCGCCGCACTTACATCGGCTCCATGCCGGGTAAAGTCATTCAGTCCATGAAGAAAGCGAAGAAGTCCAACCCGCTGTTCCTGCTCGATGAGATCGACAAGATGGGCATGGATTTCCGTGGCGATCCGTCTTCCGCTCTGCTTGAGGTTCTTGACCCAGAGCAGAACGGTAGCTTCATGGATCACTACCTCGAAGTGGAATACGACCTATCCGACGTCATGTTTGTGACCACAGCCAATACGCTGAACATTCCGGGTCCACTGATGGACCGTATGGAGGTCATCCGTATTGCTGGTTACACTGAAGATGAGAAGATCGAGATCTGCCGTCGTCACCTGTTGCCAAAGGCTGTGAAGAACCACGGTCTGAAGGATGGTGAGTTCGAAGTGTCTGACGGCGCTTTGCAGAAGACCATCCGTCTTTACACCCGTGAAGCTGGTGTGCGTAACCTTGAGCGTGAGATGAGCACTCTGGCCCGTAAGGCTGTGAAGGACATTCTGGTCAACGACAAGAAGACCATCAAAGTGGATGAAGAGCTGATTGAGGAATACCTCGGTGTGCCTCGCTTCCGCTTCGGCCAGGTTGAAGATGAAGATCAGGTTGGTGTTGTCACCGGTCTGGCGTGGACTGAAGTGGGCGGCGAGTTGCTGACCATTGAAGGTGTCATGATGCCAGGTAAGGGCAAGATGACCGTAACCGGCAACCTGCGTGATGTGATGAAAGAGTCCATCTCTGCTGCAGCCTCTTACGTTCGTTCCCGTTCTGAGGACTTCGGCATTGAACCTCCGCTCTTCGAAAAGCGCGAACTGCATGTTCACGTTCCAGAAGGGGCTACTCCAAAGGATGGTCCATCTGCTGGTATCGCCATGGCGACAACTGTTATCTCCGTGATGACCGGTATTCCGGTTCGTCGTGATGTGGCGATGACAGGTGAGATCACACTGCGTGGCCGCGTGCTGCCAATCGGTGGTCTGAAAGAGAAGCTTCTGGCTGCTCTTCGTGGTGGCATCAAGAAGGTTCTGATCCCAGCGGATAACGCGAAGGATCTGGCTGATATTCCTGACAATGTGAAGAATGAATTGGAAATTATTCCAGTCGCTCGCATGGACGAAGTGCTTGAACATGCTCTTGTTCGTATGCCTGAAGCCATCGAATGGAGCGAAGAGGAAGAAAAGTCCAGCTCTGAAGCACTGGTCAAAGATGACAAGGGTTCAGGGGTCGTCGCACACTGAACCAGAGCGTCTGCTTGTGGATACAAAAGCCTCGGACAAGTTCCGGGGCTTTTTTTGGTTGATACTACACAGAAAATGGCCGTTTTCTGCGGTTTGCGGCTTGATTTGAACGCAATTTCGCACGAATGTCCGATTCAGGAGTGCAGCGCGAATCTAAAGCATTCCCCACGTTATTTTAGAAAGGGACTGTCATGAACAAGAATGATCTGATCGGGGCCGTTGCGGAAAAAACTGGCTTGACCAAAGCACAGGCAGGCGAAGCAGTAGAAGCATCTTTCGAAGCAATCACTGAAACCCTGAAGAGCGGCGATGAAGTTCGGATCATCGGATTTGGCAACTTTTCCGTTTCCGCTCGTGCGGCAACTGAAGGCCGTAATCCACGCACAGGCGAAACCATTCAGATTCCGGCTTCCAAGACGCCGAAATTTAAAGCTGGTAAAGGCCTGAAGGACGCGGTCAACGCCTAATTGGGCTTGTTCGTTTTGGGTTTAAAAGTCCCTGTTGTTCATTGGAGCGGCAGGGACTTTTTTTATGCGCTCATTTCTGATGGGTTGTCGGTTTTTTACTGTGACGACAAGCCTTTGTTTAATCAGGTAATTCACAGGATGGATGGCAGCTCCAAGTTTTTTGCTGGTAATGTCGTTTTTTTCAATCTCAGGCCTTGCCAAGGGTAGGGAGGGCGGCTAAATAGCTCCCCACGCCACACGGCGTACCACCCTGCGGGGGCGATTAGCTCAGTTGGTAGAGCGCTTCGTTTACACCGAAGATGTCGGGAGTTCGAGTCTCTCATCGCCCACCATTCTCTTTTTGAGGATGTTCAACGCTCCAGGATGGGCGATTAGCTCAGTTGGTAGAGCGCTTCGTTTACACCGAAGATGTCGGGAGTTCGAGTCTCTCATCGCCCACCATTCCTCTTAGAGGATTTCAAGTCTCCCGGAGATCCGCGGAGGCTTTTTTGTTGTTTACTCTCCTGAAAATTACCGAGGACGGCGCTGTTAAGCTTAAGGCGGCGTTTCGGCAATTGGTTTCTCAAGGCTGTAGGGCAGGGTGCTAATCTGAGCGAAAACCAAAGGGTGATCTCAGGATCTTATAGCTAAGCTTGCTGCAATAGCCTGTGGAGCTTATTCGCTTAGCGTGCTCTCGTTTTGTCAACTTTTTGAGAGCCGCTTTGCCCTTAAATGAGTGAAGTCCTGGTGTTCGGTTGGAAACAATCGTGTAGGACCTGCTCAAGAGCCGTTATTGCGCTGCTAAGTGTGCCGTAGATAACAGCTTGTATGACTGAGATCGTTTTTAACTCCGCGTGGCAATCAAGTATAACTACGTGGAGGCATGCGCCGTATGAGTGGTTCAAGTCATAAGCACCCTATCTGTCCGCCACTTGTGTGGCACACTCTGGTCACCATCCTTCTGGCAGGCATCGTTGCAGATGTAAGCTGGGAGATCTGGGCGCGCTATATCACGCCGTTCTGGGTTGGTGGTCCACTACAGCCAGCTGCACTTGTGCAGTCGGTCTTTGGTTTCAGAAGCCTTTTCTGGGCTGAAGTCATCCACGCCGTCGTTGGCGTCGTCTTTTATCCTATCGGATACCTCTATATTGCTCGTCCGCTGGCACGTGTGATCATTCCGCCGCTGCCATGGTGGGTTGTTGGTCTTTGCTATGGCGTTGGTCTTTGGGTGTTCGCGCTTTACATCATGGCGCACATCTTTGCTGGTCTTCCACCGTTCCTCGGCTTCATTCAGCTGACATGGGCGTCTCTGGTTGGTCACATGATCTTTGGCTTCATGACCGCCCTGATCGTGCGCATTCGCCACGGCTGGTAACGGCAGTTTTAAGCTGAACTAAGAAAAGGCTCTGATATGAAAATATCAGAGCCTTTTTTGTGTCTAAGCCAGTTTTGGCTTCAAGGATGTTGTCAGAAGGTCAAGTCTTTGGTTTTTTCGGTCGTTGCACCGAAGATATCTGTCTTCTTATGGAGGGCGGACTGGATTGGTTTGGCTGAATAAAGCACAATATCCAATCTACTCGCCGGGTCTTTATCGTCAATCTCGATTGCATAGAGGTAAGAGCATGACTTTGCTGCGGCTAAAAGTTGCTGCACTTCCCGTGGTGTCTTCAGTGTTGACAGAGCCAGAGATGAAGGACTTTGCTGATAGTTTGTGAGACAGTGGGCTGAGCTTGCCTGGATCATGTTGTTTTGATTGATGAGATTTGGATAAGCAGAGGCTATTCTATGTTCAATTTCTTTCCGCGGAACAGGTTCAATAAAATGAACGGAACGCTGGATTGCATAGACAGATCCGTCAATTGAACCGACGGTGATCTGATCTTTCAAACTTTTTGTTGTGCGGGTACAGCTCACAGTGCCAGTTTTAATCTGGCAGTTGGAGTAGCCTTTCTTTGTCAGATTTTCCGCAGTTCCTGCAAATGGAGCGCCTGTGGTCATCCCGTGAATGCTTGGCATTTTTCCAGCGGTCTTCACAGGATCTTTTTTTCTTGCTTCCTTTGCTGGCTGGTCAGTTTTCTGAGGCTGTTTTTTCGAATTGAGGTTCGAAGTTTTTTCAACCAGAGCAGCAATCTCTACGTTAGTTAGTTTTCCTGTGGCGGGATGATTGAGGGAGGTTTGGAAGCGGGAGATCGCATTGCGTGTTTTTTTGCCAGGAATGCCATCGGGTTTCCCTGCGTTGTATCCAAGACTATTCAAACGAACCTGAATACCACGAGTTTGAGGTGAACCGACCTTGCGTTGGTTTTGGGATGGCTTGCGTGTTTGGGTCTGTGCGGGTTGGTGACGGGGAGTGGCCTGAGGGATTACAACGTGCGGCACTTCTATATAAACGTCCTCTACATAGATTTCGTCTACGTAGATATCCTCCTCATAGAAGTCATCGTAGTCGTCGACATAGATATCTCCGTTGTCATCAACATAGAGGTCTGGTTCGTCTATATAGACCTCTTCTATATAGACTTCCTCCACGTAGACGTCATCGCTGATCGCTTCATCTGCCACAATTGCGCCCGCAACGCCGAGGCCAAGACCGAGCAGAAAATCTTCCTCACTGGCGTTTGACTGTGTGGTCAGCAGGCACAAGCTTGTTGTCGTAGCCAGTAGAAATTTTGTGGCAGTTTTCATCGCAGAATCCCTCATTGTTCTTGGTAAAGCATGCCTTGCTTTGCAGCTGCATGATTTGGTTTTCAGTTTTTGTCTTAAGCGTTCGTGGCCGCGTTGGGTGTGCCGCAAGTGACTCGAATATTGGCAGAGCAGTGAATGCGTAGTGAGTGCTGCAGGAGGAGGGCCAATCCAAACGCAAGAAGCTCCCCGAAGGGCCGATTTGACACGCAATTGTGAAATCAGATCTTGAGGAGCTTCTAATGCTGTTGTGCAGAGGGTCGATTTTTCCTGTTTTTGGAACTTTTGAAAGGCCTACAAAAGGAGATGCTTGTTGGCTGCTCCTGGTTTGGTTTGGAACATGCTGGTCTTCCAGCGTTCTTTGGCTTCATGACCGCCCTGATCGTACGCATTCGCCATGACTGGTGAGCTTCTTAAAGCTTTGATGCAAAATAAAAGGCAGCTTCCCTGAGGAAGCTGCCTTTTTTGTTTGGCTTGTGTCGTATTGGTGCTCAGCTTAGATGGAGCATTAGAAGGTCAGGTCTTGTGCTGGCTTTGAGGAAATCTGGAACGCACCCTTGCGGTTTTCAATCGCATCCTTGATTGGCTTGCTGCTGTAAAACACGAGGCGTATGCCACTCACAGTGTCTTCTCCAAAGACTTCCAGGCTGTGGTAGTCATTACAGTTGTCTGACAGCTGGCGCAGCGCTTCTGCGTTGGATGGTTTCTCCAGAGCCTGCTTCAGGAGCTCGCCGCTGTTGTTGACGTAAGTAATGCGACAGGTTTTATCCTGTGTGGCAGTCATATTCTCAAAATGCGTGAGCACCGGGTAGGCGTCCAGCAGCTTGCCCATGATTGCAGCGCGGGGAGCCGGGTTTTTGAAGCTGACTTCACGTTGCAAGCCGTAGATGTTTTCATCCTGAGTAAGCACACTTACGGTTTCAGAGAGTGTGTCTTTCTCCAGTGAACACACAGTCTTCGTTTCATCCACTACGCACCCCTGGTATCCGACTTTTTCCAGCAGGCCTTGCACGTCATGCTCAAAGCGCTCAACGGTTAAGCCGTGAATTGACGGGAGATTGGCCGGATCAAGAGCGGGATGCTTCGAGGTGGTCACCGCGACTTGTGTCTCGTTTTTGGGAGACACGTTTGGAGTGACATTTACCACCTGAGCGTTGTTGGTTGCGTTTGAACCGGGGGTGACAGGTATTGTAATGTTGATTTGCTGCGATGGTGCGGCTGTTGCAACTGGTGCTACTACTGGCGTTGGTGCAACGATCGCCACAGGTATTGGGGCCGTGGCTGCAACCGGCGCTGGGGGAGAGGTTGCGACAGGTGTTGGCGCTGCTGGCTGTTGTGGTGTTGTCAGTTCATAGAGCTTGGCAATTTGTCTGTTATCGAGCTTACCATTTGCATAAGCGCCGATGGAAATTTGGAATTGGCGTATGGCGTTGCGTGTGCGGCGGCCTGAAACGCCGTCTGGTGTGCCCACATCAAAGCCCAGCATGCTCAGGCGTAGCTGGATGTCCTGTGTCTCAGCTGAAAAACTACTTCTTTTCCGTGTTGTTCGTTTCTGCGTCTGAGCTGGGGCGCTCTTTTTAGCACCGTTTACAATAGCGCTACCAATAATGCCTGCACCGAGGCCGAAGATGAAATCCTCAGAGCCTGCACGGGCGGCGGTGGTGCTGATTGCTAAAGAGAGGCAGAGAGCAGAAGTAAGCTTAGTCATTTTGCGCATTTTGTTGCCTTGCACACTTATAAAATCAAAAGAAAGACGGGAAAGATCCGCTTGCAGCAAATTTATCTCAAACTCTAAAAAATGTAAGTTGAAATAAATTAATTATTTCACTCCTAGGTTGAGATTTTTAAATGCTGATATTTTTGGGTATGCGGGTAAGTTCGATGCCTATCTGATGTTTCTTGTAAGCTTTCCGTGAATGTACTTCATGCGAGAAGGTTTGTTTCAGGCAATGATTTAAGGTGTTGGCACTCTGAAAAGGCACTGAAGCAAACCCCTGGAGACTTGTTGATGCACAAAAAAGCAGCTTCCCTGAAGAGGCTGCCTTCTTTGTCTGGTAGCTCTTGAATTGCCTTGATGGTTCAGGATTGAGCTACTTCACACCCCAGATGGTCAGTTTGACTTGTTCGTTTTCGCCGATGAGGGCTACGACGAAGTTTGCGTTGTAGTTCTGAATGGGGCGAAACTCAGCGATGGCGACGTCGTAGTATTTGCCGTTGATGCGGCCTGAGACGTCTTTGTCATAGGTGGTGCCAGCGTGATCCCATAAGTGGACCTCCATTCGCTGCTTGCCACGGTTTTTTGGGTTTCGTTTGCAGAAGGTGTCAAAGCCCAGGTGGCTGCTGACCAGATAGTTGCCATTGCCGATCACTTCTACGGCGACTTCCTTCGCGACGCCTCCGCTGCCCTGAAACTCACGCTCAGCCCTTCGGCGGAGGTACTGGGTGCCGTCGGTTCCGATATCCCATTCGATTAGCTTGCCACGCCCATGGGGTTCTTTGTGTATGGTCTGGCCCAAACATTTATGCCCTGTTTTGAACTCGCTGGGGCCTTTGCTTATTGATAGGGTGATCCATCGGCCATTCGGAGTGCCATCGGCAGCAGTAATTGCGGCTTTCTGAATTTGGCCCATGCTTACAAGTGTTGGTCCGCGTTCAATTACGGATGCGTTCTGGCGTTTGCGAAGGCGGGTAACTCTCAGTTTTCCATCACCATCGCGGAAGGCGAGGAGATTTGCAGTTCCGTCACTTAAGGTGAGTTGGTCGGCGGAACCTAAGAAGTTGTATGTTCCTTTTTCGTCTAGTACTTTTTCCGGCGAATTATTGGCGTTTTTCAACTTGTAGGCTCTGGCAAACAAAGTGCCATTTTTGCGTTGAGCAACAACCATGGCAGCCGAACCGGAACTTGCAGAAGTGACTTCTGTCACCTCTGGCCCTGGAAGAAAACTACGATAAGTTATCGTGCCGTTTCCTGTGATCTTCCAGAGAATGACCCTGAGCTTGTTGCCTCCATCAATGACGGGCGTGATGAAATGGGTGTCGTCGATCTTTGCGACGGAAACACTGCGCGCTTTGCCTCGATTGACCAGATCTACTGGTGTTGTGACATTGGACTGCCATGTAGAGATAACGAGATTATCTGCTGAGTCTGATGCGACGAGGATGTATCCAAGAGAACCGTTAGCATCATAGCTTGCCGCCTCAATTTCTTTGGCGAGAAACGGAAAGGTATAGGATGTCTTTTCATACGAGACGTGAGGTTTGAATTCTTCGAGTTTATGCAGCGAGGCTGAAGTGGCTGATGTTGCGCACAGACACAGTGCAGCCAGCAGGGCGAGCGCTTTTGCTTTGAACATTCTGGAGCTCCCAAAAGGACAAATTTGCGGGTGAGCAGAAATGAATTTTTGAGGCTACTTTAACTGTGTATGTAGCAGGAATAATCCTTACTTGTGGGGAGTGAATCCTGACGAGGGAGGTTGGAGGCATCTGCTGTATTGGCCCCAAATTATCTGAGGCCAATACAAAGGCATAGGCTGATCAGAACTTTAGCTCGTCAGCGGCTTCGGATTTGGTTTGGAAAATGCCGGTTTGCTCTTCTTCTGCAAGTTGGATGGGGTGGCCGTCGTAGAGGGTGATGCGCATGGACTTGAGGTTGCGGGTGCCTTCGAGCTCAATGGCGTAGAAGTTACGACAGTTTTCGGTGAGTGTCAGAAGCGTTTCAGGGTCGGATGGATTGGCCTCTGCAGGTGCTAATAAACTAGCCCCATCGCCAGTGTGGTGCTCCAGGCAGGTCTTGGAGCTGGACGTTGTCATCTTTTTGAAGCGGGTGAGGTTGGGGTAGGCCTCTGCCAGTTTGGTTAGGACTGCAGATCTTGGAGCGGCAGTCTTGAAGCTCACAGTGCGGCTCAGTCCGTAGATGATGTTTCCAACCTTATTGACGCTGACGGTTTCCTCAAGGTTCTTGGTTGCTTTCTTGCAGATGGTCAGTCCGGTTGTCTCTACGCATTCCTCATAGCCTTCTGTTTTTAGAAAGCCCGCAGTTTCGTCACTGCGCATGCCAGTGATCAGACCATAAATGTTAGGTGGATTTTTGGGGTCTAGCGCAAGCTTGTTTTCTTTTGGGATCCTGACTGTTGCTTTTTCCGCCTCCGAGTACCCGCCGGGATTGGATTGGGGGAGGGGCGGTTGAGCTGGTGTTGGTTGCGCCTGATCAATCTGGGTTTTCTGATAGCGTTTCTTTTGCGTGCGGGTGTAAAGCTCTTCCAGTTGAGACTGTGTAAGCCGCCCGGTTGCCACATAACCAAGGGTGCTTTGAAACCTGCCTATTGCGCGCAAGGTGCGTTTACCAGCTACACCATCTGGAAACCCGGCGTTGTAGCCGAGCAGGTTGAGGCGATACTGGACGTCCTTCAGCTGAATGCGACTGAGAGCCACTGTATGCTGAGTTGCGATGCGGGGAATGCTGCGCGCCTGCTGCGATTGTGCGGTGACGACATGTGGGGTCGGTTGTTGAGCTGCGGTGTGATCTATGATCGTGTTTCCGATCGCTCTTACACCGAGCCCGATGATGAAGTCCCCTGTATCAGCCCGAGTGGGTGAGGGGATTGCGACAGCTGTTGTTGCTACGAGAGCAAGCGCTTTGAAAAATGTGCCCATAAAACCGGTCCTTGAAATGAATTGGACTGTCGACTTTTTTGTATTTTGATTGAGATGATTGTTCCTGACTTTATCGCAGGAGCCGCCCCGCGCTAAGTAGAATTACGAGATTTGACTTTTTTGAGGCGGTTTTCGAATTTTCATTGATGGCGAATAAGATTTTTTTCAGGGCTAGCCAAAAAGTCCTTGAGCCCAGAAGGGGATAAAATGGGTGATATGCAGTCCTGTTTTCCACATCTGAACGCATTTCGAGGCCAATTTTCACAGTGAAAACAAGTTATTCAGGAAAAACTCGCAAAGTCGATCCAACTTCGCTTGACTTGGACCCGCCCCCGCCGTAAATCAGCGCCACCAACAACGACACAACGTTGCTGACCTAAGCGGGTGTAGCTCAGTTGGTTAGAGTGCCGGCCTGTCACGCCGGAGGTCGCGGGTTCGAGTCCCGTCACTCGCGCCACTTTTCCTTAGGAGAAGCGGCGCAGGAAAGCAAAGTGTTGTTGAAGGTAGTTTGGATTGAGCGGGTGTAGCTCAGTTGGTTAGAGTGCCGGCCTGTCACGCCGGAGGTCGCGGGTTCGAGTCCCGTCACTCGCGCCACTTCCTTTGGGAAGAGGTGTTCAGTCCAAGCAAACTGTTATAGCTGCGGGTGTAGCTCAGTTGGTTAGAGTGCCGGCCTGTCACGCCGGAGGTCGCGGGTTCGAGTCCCGTCACTCGCGCCACTTCTCTTTGAGAAGTAGCTGCTGTAACAAACATATAAATGAGAGTTGCGGGTGTAGCTCAGTTGGTTAGAGTGCCGGCCTGTCACGCCGGAGGTCGCGGGTTCGAGTCCCGTCACTCGCGCCACTTTCATTTTACGTACGAAAAGCACGATGTTCGCTTTGAATAGCGCATCGTGCTTTCGTGTATTCTGGCTCATCTTCTCTGAGCTTTATTGCATTATCTGCCCATGTCTTTTGCCAAAGCTTTGCTGTCTTATAATTAGGGTAGGGGAGCTGTCTTAAATCGCGGATTTAGCGGACAAGTTTTTGCGGGCAGGGACTTAAAGTGTAGCAAGTAGTGCCGGGTCATGGGTATTGCCCCGCGACTCTTCAATTGAGACATTTTGACTATTTACGCAGAACTACGCAGGAAAATGCACCAATTTTATTGTCCGATTTTAAGTCTTGAGTAGTTTTCCCAAGCAATTGTTAGAAAACGGCATTTTTCTATTTTAATATGAGTATTTTACTCATAATATATATCTCTAGGTTTTTAGCGGCTTTTTAGTGCCCGCCTCTCGAGAATGTGATCTTCTCGCGGCGTAAGGCACTCTTTCCGACCCGATTTACTCCGTTGTAAGGTCTTGCGCAGATGGTGGGGCTAAGCTAATCGTGCGTTGCGGTGCGACTAGATACACCGGATCCTAGGGTGTCCTTCCAAATCTTACGCCCTACTTTCTGCCGTGTGTGCAGTGCACCAAGAGTTTTATTGGTCGCATGACCTGTTACGTCCAGGGACGGATATACAAATGGAAGACCTCCTCAGGGAGTACATCCCGATTGTCGTCTTTATCGGTGTTGCCCTCGTTATTGGCCTCGCGCTTCTCATTGCCCCGTTTATCGTAGCTTTCAAGAATCCAGATTCTGAGAAGCTCTCCGCTTACGAGTGCGGCTTTAATGCCTTTGATGACGCGCGTATGAAATTCGACATCCGGTTTTATCTGGTATCGATCCTCTTCATCATCTTTGATCTCGAAGTTGCTTTCCTCTTCCCATGGGCTGTTGCTTATGGAGGACTGGGCTGGTTTGGCTTCGTTTCCATGATGATCTTCCTGGGCGTGCTCACGATTGGGTTCATCTATGAATGGAAGAAGGGAGCGCTGGAATGGGATTGATCTCTGACGGCTCCAAGCCTCTTGTCTCTGAAGCTCCAAAAGGGATCATTGATCCCAACACAGGTCGCCCGGTGGGCGAAAATGATCCGTTCTTCATGAATGTGAACAACGAGCTTTCTGATAAAGGTTTTCTGGTTACTTCCAGTGAAAGTCTGATTCAGTGGGCACGTACCGGTTCGCTCATGTGGATGACGTTTGGTCTTGCCTGTTGTGCAGTGGAAATGATGCAGATGTCGATGCCGCGTTATGACGCAGAGCGTTTCGGCTTTGCTCCTCGTGGCTCCCCACGTCAGTCTGACGTGATGATTGTTGCAGGAACACTGACCAACAAAATGGCACCTGCGCTGCGTAAGGTTTACGACCAGATGCCAGAGCCTCGCTATGTGATTTCCATGGGATCATGTGCAAATGGCGGCGGTTACTACCACTATTCCTATTCTGTTGTACGCGGATGTGACCGGGTTGTTCCGGTTGACATCTATGTGCCGGGTTGTCCTCCAACTGCTGAAGCGCTGCTTTATGGTGTGCTGCTGCTGCAGAAGAAGATCCGCCGTACGGGTACGATTGAAAGATAAATTACAGGTCGTGCACTTTCGTGGTGCGCGGCCTTATCGACATTGCTGGCATGGGGTTCCTTGCCATTTGTGAGATGTCCAACCTATAGGAAACAAGGTAATGGACGAGACGCTTAGCGAACTCGGTGAATTTATCGAGCTAACGCTTGGAGACAAAGTTAAGGGCTGGTCGGTTGCTTATGGCGATCTGGCTCTTAATGTGTCCCATGATCAGATTATCAATGTTTTGCGTTTCCTGCGCGATGACGCGCGGTGCGGCTTTGTAGCATTGGTTGATATTTGCGGTGTGGACTGGCCAGCTCGGGAAAAACGTTTCGACGTTGTGTACCACCTGCTTTCCCCCGTTCAGAACTTGCGCGTTCGCGTGAAGGTTCAGACAGATGAGGCCACTCCGGTTCCTTCTGTTATCTCCATTTTCAAGGGTGCTGAATGGTTTGAACGTGAAGCCTACGATATGTACGGCATTCTGTTCACCGGTAACCCGGATCTGCGGCGCTTGCTGACTGACTACGGTTTTGACGGTTTCCCGCTTCGTAAGGATTTTCCTCTGACAGGTTATGTAGAGGTTCGTTACGACGACACCAAAAAGCGTGTTGTTTATGAGCCTGTGCAGCTTACTCAGGAATTCCGTAGTTTTGATTTCCTCTCACCGTGGGAAGGTACTGACTATGTGCTTCCTGGTGATGAAAAAGCATCGAACTGAGGCACGGGTAGAGAATGGCTGAGGCTCAGGTACGAAACTTTAATATTAACTTTGGTCCGCAGCACCCTGCGGCGCACGGTGTGCTTCGTCTGGTTCTTGAACTGGACGGTGAGGTGGTCACGCGCGTTGACCCGCATATCGGTCTGCTGCACCGGGGTACTGAAAAACTGATCGAGCACAAGACCTATCTTCAGGCTGTGCCTTACTTCGACCGGTTGGACTATGTAGCACCAATGAATCAGGAGCATGCTTTTGCTCTTGCAGTTGAACGTTTGCTGGGCATTGAAGTGCCAAAGCGCGGTCAGCTGATCCGTGTGCTTTACTCTGAAATTGGGCGTTTGCTGTCACACCTTTTGAACGTGACCACGCAGGCGATGGATGTTGGTGCGTTGACACCGCCGCTGTGGGGCTTTGAGCCTCGCGAAGAGCTTATGGCGTTTTATGAGCGCGGTTGTGGTGCTCGTATGCACGCGGCTTATGTGCGTCCGGGCGGCGTGCATCAGGATCTTCCTGCACAGTTGCTTGAGGACATGTGGAACTGGTGTGATCCGTTCCTCAAAACCCTTGACGACATTGAAGGCCTTCTGACTGACAACCGTATCTTCAAACAGCGTAACGTTGATATCGGCGTTGTTGATCTTGATGAAGCCTGGGCTATGGGCTTCTCCGGTGTGATGGTTCGTGGGTCCGGTGCGAAGTGGGATTTGCGCAAGTCGCAGCCTTACGAGTGCTACGATGAGATGGAATTCGACATTGCAATCGGTAAGAACGGTGACTGTTACGACCGTTACCTGATCCGCATGTTTGAGATGCATCAGTCTGTTCGCATCATTAAGCAGTGTCTGGAGATGCTGGGTAAGGAAACTGGCCCTGTTTCTTCAGCCGATGGTAAAGTGGTTCCACCAAAGCGCGGTGAAATGAAGCGCTCCATGGAAGCTCTGATCCATCACTTCAAGCTTTACACCGAGGGTTATAAAGTCCCTGAAGGCGAGATTTATGCAGCCGTTGAGGCGCCAAAAGGCGAATTCGGCGTGTATCTCGTTTCTGATGGAACCAATAAGCCTTACCGCTGCAAGATCAAGGCTCCTGGCTTTGCTCACCTGCAGGCGTTGGATTACCTGTGCCGCGGCCATATGTTGGCTGACGTTGCCGCTGTCATCGGTTCCATCGATATCGTATTTGGGGAGATTGACCGGTAATGTCAGTGCGTCGTCTTCATCACGAACAGCCAGAGTCTTTTGAGTTCTCTCCAGAAAATCTGGAATGGGCGAATAAAGTTATCGCGCGTTACCCGGAAGGGCGTCAGGCATCTGCTGTCGTACCAATTCTGTGGCGTGCGCAGGAGCAGGTTGGTTGGGTGACCGAGCCAGCGATCCGTGCGATCTCTGAAATGCTCGATATGCCTCGCATCCGTGTTCTGGAAGTGGCAACCTTCTACACCATGTTCCAGCTGCAGCCGGTCGGCAAAAAAGCACACATTCAGGTGTGTGGTACGACCCCTTGTCAGCTGCGTGGTTCTGAAGAGCTTATCAAAGTTTGTAAAAGCAAGATCTCTGAGACCCCTCATACTCTTTCCGAAGATGGAAACTTCTCCTGGGAAGAGGTTGAGTGCCTTGGTGCTTGTGTTAACGCGCCGATGGTGCAGATCTTCAAAGACTTCTATGAGGATCTGGATGTTGAGAAGTTTGAAAAGCTTCTTGATGACATTGCAGGCGGAAAGCCGGTTCTGCCGGGCCCTCAGGGTGTTGACCGTATCTTCGCGGCGCCAGAGGGTGGTCCAACCACATTGCTGAACATTGAGGACACCACAAAGGGTGCACCTCAGGAAGCTATCGTTGTTGACGGTTCCGATGCAGCGTCACGGCACCATGCAGGTGCTGCTCTGAATACTGGCGGTGCTGGTTATACTGGTGTTCCTCGTCCAGCTGAGGCTGGTGTTGCGGAGTTCTTGGAGAGCCACCGCAAAGCTCAGGAAGCCAAAGCGAAAGGTGAGGGGTAAGCGATGCTGAACGATTCCGATCGTATCTTCACCAATATCTATGGTCTGCATGACTGGGGGCTCGAAGGAGCTCGTCAGCGCGGGTCATGGTCTGGTACCAAAGACATTATTGACAAAGGTCGCAGCTGGATCATCGACGAAATGAAGACTTCCGGTCTTCGTGGTCGTGGTGGTGCAGGCTTTCCGACTGGCCTGAAGTGGTCCTTCATGCCGAAGGAAAGCGATGGTCGTCCAGCCTATCTCGTGGTCAATGCAGATGAGTCCGAGCCGGGCACCTGTAAAGACCGTGAAATCATGCGTCATGATCCTCACCATCTGGTTGAGGGCTGCTTGCTTGCTGGTTTCGCGATGGGTGCTATTGCGGCGTACATTTACGTGCGCGGCGAGTTCATTCGTGAACGTGAGCGTCTGCAGGCTGCGATTGATCAGGCATATGATGCTGGCCTGATCGGCAAGAACAACAAGAACGGCTACGACTTTGATATCTACGTGCACCACGGTGCAGGGGCTTACATTTGCGGTGAAGAAACTGCACTACTGGAAAGTCTTGAAGGTAAAAAAGGTCAGCCGCGTCTGAAGCCTCCGTTCCCTGCGAACATGGGTATCTATGGCTGCCCAACCACAGTGAACAACGTGGAATCCATTGCTGTTGCTCCGACAATCTTGCGTCGTGGTGGTGCATGGTTCTCCGGTATTGGCCGCGAAAACAACGCTGGCACAAAGCTGTTTTGTGTTTCCGGACACGTGAATAAGCCTTGTACCGTTGAAGAATCCATGGGTATTCCGTTCAAAGAGCTGATTGAAAAGCACTGCGGTGGCATCCGCGGCGGCTGGGACAATCTGCTGGCGGTTATTCCGGGTGGTTCCTCTGTTCCTTGTGTGAAGGGCGAAGAGATCCGCGACGCCAAGATGGACTTTGACGGTCTGCGCGAAGTTGGCTCTTCCTTGGGTACTGCTGCTGTGATCGTGATGGACAACTCCACGGACATCATCAAAGCGATTGCCCGTCTGTCCTACTTCTACAAACATGAGAGCTGCGGTCAGTGTACGCCGTGCCGTGAAGGTACGGGCTGGATGTGGCGCGTGATGGAGCGGATGGTCAAGGGCGAGAGCTCTTATGAGGAAATCGACATGCTGTTCAAAGTAACCAAGCAGGTGGAAGGTCATACGATCTGCGCGCTTGGTGATGCGGCGGCGTGGCCTATTCAGGGTTTGATCAAAAACTTCCGCCCTGTGATTGAAGATCGGATCGATCAGTACGTTGCTACGCAGCGCACACCGACCGACAAGATTGCAGCGGAGTAGGGGATATGAAGATCAGAAATGAGAAAAAACGTCTGGATGTGAATGAGAGCGACCTTTCAGGTTCCGTGTTTGATGACTGTGTCCTTTCCGGATGCTCCTTTAATAACGTGAACATGTCTGGTGGCCGCATCAACGACGTTAATCTTTCAGGCTGGTCTATCCTTGATGCAAACCTTTCTGGTTGGTCAGTCGAGAAAGTCAATCTTTCTGGGCTGATCCTTGAAAATGCCAATCTGGCTGGCGCTAAACTCAAAAGCTGCCGGCTTGAGGGCATGACCATCGATGGAATTGAAGTGACTGAGCTTCTTGAAGCTTATCGGGCTAAAGAAGCTAAGGGTGAGGATGCCAACGCATGACCAAGCTTGTCGTCGACGGCAAAGAAATTGAAGTTCCTGCGGAATATACCGTTATGCAGGCCTGTGAAGAGGCCGGTGCGGAAATTCCTCGGTTCTGTTTTCATGACCGGCTTTCAGTAGCCGGCAACTGCCGCATGTGCCTTGTAGAAGTAAAGGGCGGACCGCCAAAGCCGGTTGCCTCTTGTGCAATGGGCGTGCGCGATCTGCGTCCGGGACCAGAAGGCCAGCCACCAGAGATTTTTACAAAATCTCCTATGGTGAAAAAAGCGCGTGAAGGTGTGATGGAGTTTCTCCTGATCAACCACCCGCTGGACTGCCCTATCTGTGACCAAGGCGGTGAGTGTGATCTTCAGGATCAGGCCATGGCTTACGGTGTAGATAGTTCCCGTTATGCGGAAAACAAGCGCGCAGTTGAAAATAAATATGTCGGTCCGCTTGTGAAGACGATCATGACACGCTGCATTCATTGCACGCGCTGTGTTCGCTTTACGACCGAGGTTGCCGGTGTTTCTGAGCTGGGCCTGATTGGCCGCGGTGAAGATGCCGAGATTACCACTTATCTTGAAGAAGCGCTTTCCTCCGAGCTGCAGGGCAACGTGATTGACCTTTGCCCTGTTGGTGCTCTGACTTCCCGCCCATACGAGTTCAATGCTCGTCCATGGGAATTGGTGAAGACAGAAAGCGTCGACGTGATGGACGCTCTTGGCTCTGCTATCCGTGTGGATACACGCGGTAAAGAAGTCATGCGCATCATGCCTCGCCTCAACGAAGAGGTGAACGAGGAATGGATCTCCGATAAAACCCGCTTCATCTGGGACGGTCTGAAGACACAGCGTCTGGATCGCCCGTATGTGAAGCAGGGGGGTAAGCTGGCTCCTGCGAGCTGGACTGACGCTCTGAACGCGGTTGCGGCCAAGGTGAAAGCGGCTGGTGGTTCTAAAACTGCTGCGATCGCTGGTGACCTTGCAACTGTTGAAGAGATGTTTGCTCTGAAGGCTTTGATGGAGAGTGTTGGTTCCGCCAACATGGATTGCCGTCAGGATGGTGCACAGCTTGATCCATCGCTTGGTCGGACAACCTATCTGTTTAACTCTTCCGTGGAAGGTATTGAAGACGCTGACGTAATTCTTCTCGTGGGTGCTAACCCACGTGTTGAAGCGCCTGTTCTCAATGCTCGCATCCGCAAGGTGTGGCGTCATAGCGGTGCAAAAGTTGGTCTGATTGGCCAGCCTGCAGACCTGACTTATGATGTGGATTACCTCGGTGCTGGTCCGGACACTCTGGCGGATCTTGCTTCTGGCAAGAATGCATTTGCAGACGTCCTGAAGAACGCGAAGAATCCAATGATTATCGTTGGTGAAGGCGCGATTGCCCGTGAAGACGGTGCTGCTGTGCTGGCTGCTGCTGCCAAGCTTGCTGAAAGCGTTGGTGCTGTGAGCGATGAGTGGAACGGCTTTAACGTTCTGCACACTGCTGCCAGCCGCGTTGGTGGTCTGGATATCGGACTTGTTCCGGGTGAGGGCGGTCTGGATACTGGTGGTATTCAAGACGCAGCTGCCAAAGGAGACCTTGATGTTGTGTTCCTGCTTGGCGCAGATGAACTGGACATGTCTTCCTTCGGTGATGCGTTTGTTGTTTACATCGGTACCCACGGTGACCGCGGTGCACACCGCGCTGACGTTATTCTGCCAGGTGCTGCTTACACCGAAAAACCAGGGACATTTGTGAACCTGGAAGGCCGTGTACAGCTGGCAAACCGCGCTGCATTCCCTCCTGGTGATGCTCGTGAGGACTGGGCGATCATTCGTGCGCTTTCCGGTGCACTTGGTAAGCCGCTTTCCTTCAACAGCTTTGCGCAGTTGCGCGGTGCTGTTGTTGAGGCCGTTCCTCATATGGCGAATGTAAATTGCATCGCGACCGGTGTTGCTTCGGATGTTTCCAAGCTTACCGCACGCGGTGGTGACATGAATGGTGCCGGTTTCGCACAGGCATTCAATGATTTTTATCTAACCAACCCGATTGCCCGAGCTTCAGCGGTGATGGCCGAGTGTTCCGCACTTGCCATGCAGCGCCGAGCTGAGGCGGCGGAATAAGGGGACGGTGAGCATGGAAGCTTTTTTCTGGGATTATGGCTGGCCGCTGATCATCATGCTCTTCCAGAGCGTGTTGTTGATGGTCGTGCTGCTGCTGATCGTTGCTTACATTCTATACGCTGACCGTAAGATCTGGGCTGCTGTCCAGATCCGTCGTGGTCCTAACGTTGTTGGCCCCTGGGGCTTGCTGCAGAGTTTTGCGGATCTTTTGAAATTCGTTTTGAAAGAGCCAGTGATCCCATCGGGATCTGATAAGTTCCTGTTTTTGTTTGCGCCGCTGATTACAGTGGTTCTGTCACTCGCTGCATGGGTGGTTATGCCTGTTGCAGATGGCTGGGTGATTGCAAACATCAACGTGGGTATTTTGTATGTGTTCGCGATCAGCTCCCTTGGAGTTTACGGCGTGATCATCGGTGGTTGGGCTTCCAACTCCAAATACCCGTTCCTGTCAGCTCTGCGTTCTGCAGCTCAGATGGTTTCTTACGAAGTGTCTATTGGCTTCGTGATCGTGACTGTTCTGCTTTGCGTGGGTTCGTTGAACCTGACAGAGATCGTTTATGCGCAGCAGGCTCGCGGGCTTGCTCACGTGCTGGGCGTTCCCTGGTTGTCTATCTTGAACTGGTATTGGTTGCCGCTGTTCCCGATGTTCGTGGTGTTCTTTGTTTCCGCACTTGCTGAAACAAACCGTCCGCCATTCGATCTGGCAGAAGCGGAATCTGAACTGGTTGCAGGCTTCATGGTTGAGTACGGCTCTACCCCTTACATGATGTTCATGTTGGGTGAGTATGTGGCGATCTCCTTGATGTGTGGTCTGATGACCATCCTGTTCATGGGTGGCTGGTTGCCTCCACTGGATATCGCACCATTCACATGGGTGCCTGGTATCGTCTGGTTCCTGCTCAAGTGTCTGTTGGTGTTCTTCTTCATCTCCATGGCCAAAGCAATGGTCCCGCGGTATCGCTATGATCAGCTGATGCGTCTGGGTTGGAAAGTCTTCCTGCCGCTGTCACTGGCAATGGTGTTCATCGTGGCCTTAGTGCTGATGTTCATGGGCTGGACCCCACCAGTGGGTGGGTTCGGAGCATGATTTCCATCGCCGGGTTAATCGGCGGTGTCATGGGAATTTACCTTGGATGGCTGAACTACCGTCTCCTTCTTGGATTTATGGAGGCAGCCATCAACAAAGGAAAAGAGCGCAACCCAGCTGAAAAAGGTTGGGTTGAGCTGGCGGAACCGACGATCCGCAAAGTCATTTTTACCCTGACGATAATCGGGATTCCGATTATCGGATATCTCGCCGGAGCTAGCATTGCTCCTTAATTCGAGAGGAAAGGGTAACGAGAACCTAGTATGACTTCTTGGAAGTGCCCCTAGGTTCTCTTGGATTGTAATCGATCTTTCATGCCGGTGGCATGTTCGATCAAGAAAGGGCTGTAAAGGCTATGGGACTGGGACAGGCCGCAAAGTCGTTGCTTTTGAAGGAGTTCGTATCGGCGTTTTTTCTTGCCATGCGTTATTTCTTCAAGCCAAAGCCGACGATTAACTATCCCTTTGAGAAGGGTGCTGTAAGCCCGCGTTTTCGCGGTGAACACGCCTTGCGCCGGTATCCGAATGGAGAAGAGCGCTGCATTGCTTGTAAGCTGTGTGAAGCGATCTGCCCTGCGCAGGCCATTACGATTGAAGCTGGACCTCGTCGTAATGACGGGACACGCCGTACCACTCGCTACGACATTGACATGACCAAGTGCATTTACTGCGGGTTCTGTCAGGAAGCGTGTCCGGTGGATGCGATCGTGGAAGGCCCGAACTTTGAATTTGCGACCGAGACGCGGGAAGAGCTGTTCTACGACAAGGACAAGCTGCTTGCGAATGGGGAGCGTTGGGAGCGTGAAATCGCTCGCAATATCGAATTGGATGCTCCGTACCGTTAAGGTAACGGGAGTGGATTGTGTCCGGTTGGGGCTTTGCACTGACCGGGCGAGACAATAGGACAAAGGCAACCTAAAAATGGTTTTGCAGGCCCTGTTTTTCTATCTGTTTGCCGCACTTGCGGTGGCCTCTGCCTTCATGGTGATTGCTTCTCGCAATCCGGTTCACTCAGTGCTGTTCCTCATCCTGTGCTTCTTTAATGCAGCCGGGTTGTTTGTACTGATTGGTGCCGAGTATCTGGCGATGCTTCTGGTTGTTGTCTACGTGGGTGCGGTCATGGTGCTGTTCCTGTTCGTGGTCATGATGCTGGATGTTGACTTTGCCGAAATGCGTCAGGGGTTCTTGCAGTATTTGCCAATCGGCGCGCTGATTGGTGCAATTCTGCTGGCTGAACTTTTGATGGTTGCCAGTGGCTGGTACATCGCTCCTGGCATGTTAGGTGAAGGGTCCGCCCCGACACCTCCTGTTGAGCAGACACAAAATATCGCCGCTATCGGTGAATTGCTTTACACCCGCTACATTTACTGGTTCCAGGTTTCTGGTCTGGTGCTGCTGGTTGCAATGATCGGTGCGATTGTATTGACCCTCCGCCATAAGCCGGGCGTACGCCGTCAGAACATCTCTGAGCAGGTTGCCCGTCGTCCTGAAACTTCGATCGAAGTGGTCAAAGTTGAAAGAGGCAAGGGGTTGTAAGACGCGTTTGTAACGGGTCTTCATCATTAATTCGTGCCGGAGAAAAGGCCTTCCTCTTGAAGGTTCCTTCTCCGGAATTTGAATAGAACACGGGGAGCACTGAGAGGCGCCCATGGAAATTGGCATAGCGCACTATCTCGGGGTCGCAGCGATCCTATTCACCATCGGGATCTTTGGCATCTTTCTCAACCGAAAGAACGTCATCGTGATCCTGATGTCTATCGAGCTCTTATTGCTCGCAGTTAATATCAACCTGGTGGCATTTTCCTACTTCATGCAGGACATGGTTGGTCAGATCTTTGCGCTCCTGGTTCTTACCGTTGCAGCAGCAGAGGCGGCCATTGGTCTTGCTATTCTGGTTGTTTACTTCCGTAACCGCGGCTCTATTGCCGTGGAAGACATCAATATGATGAAAGGCTGAGGGGCGGATGTTTTCAGCAATCGTTTTTCTGCCGTTGCTTGGCTTCCTGATTGTCGGAATGTTCGGCAATCGGCTTGGGGTCAAAGCCAGCGAGTACATCACCAGCGGCTTCATGATTGTCGCAGCCCTTTTGTCATGGGTGGTGTTTTTTCAATACGGCCTTGGGTCGGAGAGCACACAGATTGTGACAATTTTCCGCTGGATCACCTCTGGGGATCTGTCGGTTAACTGGACAATTCGTGTTGATACACTCACCGCAGTGATGCTGGTGGTTGTGAACTCCGTTTCCTGTCTGGTTCACATTTACTCTATCGGGTACATGCACCACGATCCGCATCGTCCGCGGTTCTTTGCATACCTGTCCTTCTTTACCTTCTCAATGTTGGCACTGGTCACCTCTGATGACTTGCTGCAAATGTTCTTTGGTTGGGAAGGCGTTGGTCTGGCATCCTATCTGTTGATCGGATTCTGGTACAAGAAACCTTCTGCCAATGCGGCTGCGATGAAAGCATTCATCGTCAACCGTGTGGGTGACTTTGGTTTCGCTCTGGGTATCTTCGGTGTTTTCTACCTGTACGGTTCCATCGACTTCGCAACGATTTTCAGCAGCGGTCCTTCTCTTCTGGAGAACAAAGAGCCTGTTCTGAACTTCCTTGGTTATGAGTTGATGCCTGAAGCGGCGCTGACAGTTGTCTGTCTGCTGCTCTTCATGGGTGCCATGGGTAAATCAGCTCAGTTTCTGCTTCACACCTGGTTGCCGGATGCGATGGAAGGCCCAACGCCTGTTTCCGCGCTGATCCACGCAGCGACCATGGTGACGGCTGGTGTGTTCATGGTTGCGCGTCTAGCGCCAATCTTTGAACTTGCGCCAACGGCCCTGACTGTTGTGACCTTCTTTGGTGCGACGACTGCTTTCTTTGCAGCGACCATTGGCTGTGTGCAGAACGATATCAAGCGCGTGATTGCCTATTCCACCTGTTCTCAGTTGGGTTACATGTTCGTGGCGCTGGGTGTTGGTGCATTCGGTGTTGGTATCTTCCACCTGTTCACACACGCGTTCTTTAAAGCGCTGCTGTTCTTATGCGCTGGCTCCGTTATTCACTCTGTGTCTGACGAGCAGGACATGCGTAAGATGGGTGGGCTGCGTAAGCACATTCCATGGACCTACTGGACCATGATGATTGGTACGCTGGCACTGACTGGTTTCGGTATTCCGTTTACCTACATCGGTACAGCTGGCTTCATCTCCAAAGATGCGATCATTGAAGCTGCTTATGTTGGTCACAACATGTTTGCGTCCTATGCCTTCTGGGCAACGGTGCTTGCAGCTGCGCTGACAAGTTTCTACAGCTGGCGTCTGGTGTTCATGACCTTCCACGGCAAGACCCGTGCTTCTGTTGATGTGATGAAACACATCCATGAGAGCCCATGGGTTATGCTTGTACCGCTGTTGTTGCTTGCACTTGGTGCAGCTTTTGCCGGTATGGTGTTCAAGGATGCCTTTATTGGTGCTGACTATATCAGCTTCTGGAAGAATGTCTTTGGCGGTACGAACAGTGAGCTCGCAGTCATTGAAGAAATGCATCACGTCCATTGGCTCGTGAAGCTTTCCCCATGGCTTGCAATGGCTGGCGGTTTCATCATCGCTTACCTCTTCTACATCGCTAAACCAGACATGCCGAAGGCTCTGGCAGAGCGTCATAAGCCTCTGTACCTGTTCCTCCTGAACAAATGGTACTTTGATGAGCTTTATGACTTCCTGTTCGTGAAACCTTCCCTGGCTCTTGGCCGCTTCCTGTGGAAGCGCGGTGACGGCACTGTGATTGACGGACTTGGTCCTGACGGTGTTGCCTCACGCGTTCAGCAGGTTACCGGTTGGGTTGTTCGCCTGCAGTCTGGCTACATCTATCACTACGCATTCGCCATGTTGATCGGGGTTGCCTTCTTCGTGACCCTGGCCATGTTCTCCGGTGGGGGAGTTCATTAATGAACGACTGGTCCATCCTTTCCATCACAACATTTCTCCCACTGGTCGGTGTGTTCTTCATCCTGCTGGTGCGGGGGGATGACCCAGATGCGAAAACGAATATTCGGCGTGTTGCGCTGATTACGACGAGTTTCACATTTATCGTCTCTTTGTTCATCTGGGGCGGGTTCACCAACGAGAACCCTGGCTTCCAGATGGTGGAGAAGCACAACTGGTTTGGTGATACCTTCACCTACCACATGGGCGTTGACGGCATTTCCATGCTGTTCGTGATCCTGACTACTTTCCTTATGCCGCTGTGTATTCTGGCGAGCTGGGAAAGCATTCAGACCCGCGTCAAGGAATACATGATCGCTTTCCTCGTACTGGAAACACTGATGATCGGTGTGTTCTGTTCGCTGGATCTGGTTCTGTTCTACGTGTTCTTTGAAGCTGGCCTTATTCCGATGTTCCTGATCATCGGTGTTTGGGGTGGTCCGCGCCGCGTTTATGCAAGCTACAAGTTCTTCCTGTACACCTTGCTCGGCTCTGTGCTGATGCTAGCGGCTATCATGGCCATGTACTGGCAGGCTGGTACGCTGGATATTCCAACTCTACTTAATGAGAGTGAATTCCCGGCAGCGATGCAGACGTGGTTGTGGCTGGCCTTCTTCGCAAGCTTTGCAGTGAAGATGCCAATGTGGCCTGTTCACACCTGGTTGCCAGATGCTCACGTGGAAGCGCCGACGGCTGGTTCTGTTGTTCTGGCTGCGATCCTGCTGAAGATGGGTGGTTATGGGTTCCTTCGGTTCTCACTACCAATGTTCCCAATCGCCAGTGATATGTTCGCACCGTTCATCTTTACCCTGTCTGTCGTGGCGATCATCTACACCTCACTGGTGGCTCTGGCGCAGGAAGACATCAAGAAGCTGATTGCCTACTCATCCGTTGCTCATATGGGCTTCGTGACCATGGGTATTTTCTCTGCCAACGCGCAGGGTATTGAAGGTGCGATCTTCATGATGCTGGCTCACGGTCTGATCTCCGGCGCACTGTTCCTGTGTGTTGGTGTGATTTATGACCGGATGCATACCCGTCAGATTACCGCTTATGGTGGCCTCGTGAACAACATGCCTCGTTATGCGGTGGCGTTCATGATCTTCACCATGGCAAACGTTGGTTTGCCAGGTACAGCCGGCTTTGTGGGTGAATTCCTGACTATGATTGGTGTGTTCCAGGTGAACACCTGGGTGGCGTTCTTTGCCGCGACTGGTGTGATCCTGTCTGCTGCTTACGCTCTGTTCCTTTACCGCCGCGTTGTGTTTGGGGCGCTGGAGAAGGAAAGCCTCAAGTCCATGCTGGACCTGACAGGCCGTGAGAAGCTGATCCTGGCTCCGCTGATCATTTTGACTATCTTCTTCGGGTTCTACCCAGCAGCAGTGCTGGATGTGACGTCCGCGTCCGTTGGTGCCCTTATCGAAAACTACAATGCCGCGCTTGATGCAGGGGGTCTTGCCCATGCAGCCGCTGCAGTGTCTAGCCATTAACAGGGGACCGTGCACTCATGAATGCTGAGCTTCTAGCTATTCCTGATCTAATGCCGGTGTTGCCCGAGATCCTTCTGGTTCTCGGCGCAATGGTCCTGCTGATGGTTGGAGCTTTTGGTGGAGAGAAATCCACTCCGCTGGTAACGGGTATCTGCGTTGCGTTGCTTACTGTTGCGGGTCTGATCCTGCTGGTGAGCCCGCATTACGGCACAACATTTGACGGCGCATTCGTACAGGACGCGTTCTCCCAGTATATGAAAATACTGGTGCTGATCGGGTCCGGATTTGCGATTGCGATGTCCGTTGCTTACGCACGTTCTCAGAACTTTGACCGCTTTGAATACCCGATCCTCATCGTGATTGCGACCGTTGGTATGATGCTGATGCTTTCAGCCAACGATCTGATCTCCATGTATCTGGGTGTTGAGCTGCAGTCTCTGGCGCTTTACGTGGTTGCTGCGATTAACCGTGACTCTGTTCGCTCTACTGAGGCTGGCCTGAAGTACTTCGTCCTTGGCGCGTTGTCTTCTGGTATGCTGCTTTACGGTATGTCCTTCATCTACGGCTTTACCGGCCACACTGACTTTACTGGCATCGCGGCGGCTCTGACAGACGATCGTGCATCCCTTGGTCTGGTGTTCGGTATCGTGTTCATGCTGGCAGGTATTGCCTTCAAGATCTCTGCGGTTCCATTCCATATGTGGACCCCAGACGTTTATGAGGGTGCACCAACACCGGTTACTGCGTTCTTTGCAGCAGCGCCTAAGATTGCTGCGTTCGGTATGTTGATCCGTGTGCTGGTTGAGCCTTTGGGCAATGTGACCACGGACTGGCAGCAGATCGTTGTGTTCATCGCTATTGCATCCATGGGTCTTGGTGCCTTTGCTGCGATTGGTCAGAAGAACATCAAACGTCTGATGGCATATTCTTCCATTGGTAACATGGGTTACGCTCTGGTTGGTCTGGCAGCTGGTACTGAAGCTGGTGTCCACGGGCTGATCGTGTTCATGACTGCTTACCTTGCGATGACACTGGGTGCGTTTGCTTGCATCCTGTCCATGCGTCGCAAGGAAGGTATGGTTGAAGAGATCTCCGATCTTGCTGGTCTTTCCAAGACCAACCTGCCAATGGCAGTGTTGCTTGCAGTGATCATGTTCTCTCTGACCGGTCTGCCACCACTTATCGGCTTCTTTGGTAAGTTCTACGTGTTCATCGCTGCGATGGATGCAGGTCTTGCTCCATTGGTCGTGATTGGTCTGGTGACCAGCGTTGTGGCTGCTTACTATTACCTGCGTGTGATCAAGGTCATGTTCTTTGATGATGCGACTGGCGAGTTCCTGCCAATGTCTGGTGAAATGAAAATTGTGCTTGGTCTTTCCAGCGCAGTTGTCGGACTGTTCTTCATCATGCCGGAACCAATTATGAATGCGGCTGCCAATGCGGCTGGCGTTCTGTTCTAGTTTCCTATGATGAACCTTGGACAATTAAAAGACGAAGGCCCGGTGCGATCTGCACCGGGCTTTTGTTTTGAGTACTACGACCAGATCGGGTCCACCAATACTCACGGCCTGCACAAGGCACGGGAAGGGCATCCGGGTAATCTGTGGGTCCGCTCCGATATTCAGCTGAGCGGGCGCGGACGTCGTGGACGGGCGTGGACTTCGGAGACCGGCAATCTGTTTGCCTCGGTGTTGCTGCGGGTGGATGTACAGAACGAGAAGATCGTTCAGCTGCCCTTTGTAGCAGCCCTTGCTCTTGGAGAGGCTATTGAACGGGCAACTGGTGCGCACAATCTGGTGCAACTGAAGTGGCCGAATGATGTGCTCATCGACGGACAAAAAGTCTCTGGCATATTGCTTGAGAGCGAAAGTGGGCCTAATGGTGAGCTGTGCCTTGTGTGCGGTTTTGGCGTCAACGTGTCTCATCACCCGGATCTGGGTGATTATGCTGTTACAGATTTACGCAGCATGGGATACATGTGTGAGCCGCAACAGGTCTTTGAAGCTCTTGCGCAAAGTTTTGCACGATGGCTGGAAACGTGGAAAGCTGCCAGTGGGTTTGAAGAGATCAGATCTGCATGGCTGCGACGCGCCGTGGGGCGCGGGAAACCGATCCGTGTCCGCCTGAGCAATGAAGAGTTTTCCGGTGTCTTTATGGACATCGACCAAATGGGCCGCCTGATCGTCAAGATGGATCATGGTGGCGAGCGGCTGGTGACAGCCGGAGATGTTTTCTTTTCCTGAAGACGTGCAAAGCGTGTTCTGCTGGCCTTTTGAATACTAAGGCCACACGTCTGTCAGGGCATAGAGCAAGTTGCATTCACGCATCTCGCTTTTAGTTCTTTTGTTTGAGCTAGTTCTTGTCGCTTGATTGTTCCCAATCAAACGGAACGCGCTCTAGAGTTTATACGCATATTCTCATTCCGGGAACCGGAACCATTTATTGGGGATATGCTTTGAAGGAGTCTTAGATGTCGAGCACTCAAGAGCTCGTATTCCTGCCTTTGGGCGGTGTTGGCGAAATTGGAATGAATCTTGGTCTTTATGGATATGGACCTGAGGACGACCGTCGCTGGCTGATTGTTGATTTTGGTGTCTCATTTGCCGGACCGGAATTACCGGGTGTGGACCTTGTTCTGCCAGATATTCGTTTTCTGGAAGAAGAGCGTTCTCGCATTGATGGCATCGTCATCACGCATGCTCACGAAGATCATTACGGCGCATTGTCCTATCTGTGGAAGCGGCTGGAACTACCGGTTTACGCGACCGAGTTTACTGCTCGCCTTCTGGAAGCCAAGCTGATTGGCGATGGTGCGGATTATGAAATCCCGGTGACCGTTGTTAATCAGGGAGATCGTTTCAAAGCCGGTGTCTTTGATATTGAGATGGTGACTATGACCCACTCGATCCCGGAGCCGTGTGCTCTGGCTATTCGTGTTGGCGGTCAGCTGGTGTTGCATTCCGGTGACTGGAAGATCGATCTGACACCGGGTATTGGTAAGGCGATCGACCTTCAGCGTTTGCGTGAACTGGGAGATGAAGGCGTGGATGTCTTTGTCTGTGACAGCACCAATGCAGTCCGTGACGGGGTCAGCCCGAGTGAAGCGGATGTTAAGGAAGAGCTGACACGGATTATCAAAGAGGCACCGAACCGCGTTGCTGTGACCACGTTTGCCTCCAACGTTGCGCGTATGCGCGCGGTTGCAGAAGCGGCAATGGCGGCAGAGCGTGAGATTGTTGTGATTGGCCGGAGCATGCAGCGCACCGTCGAGATTGCGCGTGATCTGGGCTATCTTGATGGATTGGCGCCATTTCGTGATGAAGAGACCTATGGATCTTTGCCGCGTGATAAGGTTGTTGCTCTTTGCACTGGTTCGCAAGGCGAAGCGCGCGCTGCGATGGCCCGTATTGCAGGTGATCAGCACCGTCAGGTCGCGCTGTCTGCTGGTGATATGGTTATCTTCTCCAGTCGTACTATTCCCGGTAATGAAAAGGCTGTTTCCAACATCATCAACCAGCTGACCCACGAAGGGTTGAAAGTGGTAACAGACCGTGATGCGCTGGTGCATGTATCCGGCCACCCGCGTCGTGGTGAGCTGGATCAGGTTTACAATCTTGTGCGCCCGAAGAAGGTTTTGCCTGTTCACGGTGAGCCGCTGCACCTGCAGTGTCATAAGGACTTTGCGATCAGTAAAGGCGTGAAGGACGTTAAGATCATCCGTGATGGCGACATGGTGCGCCTACATCCGGGTGGGCTTGAGGTTATTGATGAAGCACCTGCCGGTATTCTGGTTCGCGATGGCCATTTGATTGCAGCGCCTGAGGAAACTGGTGTTCAGGAACGCCGGAAGCTTTCTTATGGCGGCTGCGTGACGGTCTCTCTGATCGTGGATGGTCGCGGAGAGTTGCTTGGCGACATCGATGTGGTTCTGTTCGGGATGCCGGATGAAACTGAAAACGGGACACCGTTTGAGGATGCCGTTCGTGATGCCGTTTATGGTGCTGTGATTTCCATTCCAAAGAGCCGCCGCCGTGATGTGGAACTGGTGCGTGAAGCCGCCAGGCGGGCAGGGCGCTATGCTGTTGTAGAGCACTGGGGCAAGAAACCTCTTTGTAAGGCATTGGTGCAACGCGTCTGATCCTCAGACACATTTTTCGAGATAATCAAAGGCCGCAAATGAGCATATCATCTGCGGCCTTTGACTTTTGATCCAATGGACTTTGTGAATGAAATCTGTTCCTTAGAACTCATAGGCGTTCATCTGCAGATAGGTGCTGTGCTCTGACATTTTGTTTGGGCAGCTTCTTGTCATTTGATTGTGTGCAATCGAATGGAACGCGCTCTAGAACAAAGAGTTATTGGGAGGACCGTCATGATTGGACGATTGAACCACGTCGCGATTGCCGTTTTGGATATGGAAGAAGGCCTGAAGGTGTATCGTGATGCACTCGGCGGCATTGCCTCAGAAAAAGTGGCACAGCCGGATCATGGTGTTTCGACCGTGTTTATCGAGCTTCCAAACACGAAGATCGAACTGCTGGAGCCGCTTGGCGAGAATTCTCCGATCTCCAAGTTTCTGGAGCGTAACACGCAAGGTGGTATCCATCACATCTGTTATGAAGTTGATGACATTCTTGCAGCGCGCGATCAGCTGGTTGCTAACGGAGCCCGGATTCTGGGTGATGGTGAGCCGAAGATTGGTGCACATGGCAAGCCGGTACTGTTCTTGCACCCAAAAGACTTCCTTGGAACATTGACCGAGTTGGAACAGGCTTAAGTTTGACTTGAAAGACTTGTGGTTTGAGGAAACTGGAAGGCTTTCGGTCCGGGCCTAATTCTTGTAGGTAAAAACCTGTAGTGTGCTGGTTGCTTTGTGATACAACAGTAAGGTGACCAGCCGCAGAAAAACAAGAACGTTCCAGGAGCACATTTATGGCTACGCCGCTACTCGTTGCACTCTACTTTATGATGTGGTGGATTTTGTTCCTGGCCATTTTACCGTTTGGTGTTCGCACTCAGGCGGAAGAGGGCGAAGTGGTTCCGGGAACGACTGAAAGCGCGCCCAAAAATCCTCAGATGCTGAAGAAGGTGATCATCAACACGATTGTAACGACAATTGTGTTCGTTGCCTTCTATTGGTTCCTTGAGTCCGGCCTTGGCGCGCATCTGTTTCCACTTGTTGATCAATTAATGGGCAATGCTCCTTCCTGATTTTGGTTTTGCACATCAATTGTGTGGCGTAAAATCAGCGAGTTACAGAGCAAATCCATCAAGTGTCAAAAAAGCGATTCTCTGGAATCGCTTTTTTTTGCGTTTAGAGGGGGGTTGTTTGGGAGGCACTTGTCTCCGCTGTGTTCAGGTTCTGGTGAGTATGCCGATATGAGAAAACTGAATGCGGCATTCATAGAATTTCATGGAGTGAAACGGCAGAAAATGGCGAAAAAAAAGCAAGGCCGAAGCCTTGCTGTTAGAACGAGTTCCGCGTCTAAATGTTCTCTTTGCACTTGCGTAGAGTGCCGGCTGCAACCAAACGGGCGCCCGAGAACCTTCCTCCCAAGACTAAAGATCGCGATACCTTGCAACACCGCTTAAGGGTGTTGTTTTTGTTGTTGAACAGACACTAACGTAATCACATTAGTTTGTCATCATTTTGTATCAATTCGCCGCAATTTTTTGCTTGCCTAAAATTTTAGCTATAATTTTTCGGAGATTCCGTGAGTTGAACCCAAAGGTGTAGGCAAAAAGCTGCGTGTATGGGGAAATATGTCTTAGAAAATTGGCATATAGCCATGTTGGCAGTTACAACAGGCGTTCTGCTTGCTAAGAAGACGTAGAAATGATGTTTGGTGGTGAGCCAAAGCTTGCGTGCCTTTAAACCTGAAGAGTTAAACTAATGCGTTTGTCCCGATATTTCCTGCCTATTTTGAAGGAAACTCCGAAAGAAGCCGAGATCGTATCGCACCGCCTGATGTTGCGTGCGGGTATGGTCTGTCAGCAGTCAGCCGGGATTTATGCATGGCTGCCGCTTGGCCACCGTGTGCTCAACAAGATTCAGCGTATTGTTGAAGAAGAGCAGAACCGCTCCGGTGCTGTCCAGCTGCTTATGCCAACCATTCAGCCAGCTGACCTGTGGCGCGAAAGTGGCCGCTATGATGCATACGGCAAAGAAATGCTGCGCATTGAAGACCGTCATGAACGGGAAATGCTCTTTGGTCCAACCAATGAAGAGATGATCACTGACATCTTCCGCAGCTATGTGCGCTCCTACAAGGACCTGCCGCTGAACCTTTATCACATACAGTGGAAGTTCCGCGATGAAGTGCGTCCTCGTTTCGGCGTGATGCGCGGTCGTGAGTTCCTGATGAAGGATGCTTATTCCTTCGACCTGGACAAAGAGCGGGCAACAGAAGCCTACCGCCGCATGTTTGTCGCTTATTTGCGCACCTTCGCCCGCATGGGTCTGACTGCAATTCCTATGAAGGCGGACACTGGCCCAATCGGCGGCGACCTGTCTCACGAGTTCATCGTGCTGGCGTCTACCGGTGAGAGCGAAGTGTTCCTTGATAAGGATATTCTTGGCCTGCCAACTCCGGCGGAAGACATTGATTTCAATGGTGACCTTTCCGGCATTATTGAGCAGTGGACCACGCCTTATGCTGCAACTGATGAGATGCATGACGAAGCTGCCTTTGAGGCTGTTGCAGAAGACAAGAAAGTTTCTGCACGCGGTATTGAAGTTGGCCACATCTTCTACTTCGGCACCAAATACTCCGAGCCTATGAGCGCGAAAGTGATGACTGCTGAAGGCAAGGAACAGCCTGTTCACATGGGTTCCTACGGCATTGGTGTGTCCCGCCTGCTGGGTGCGATCATTGAAGCGTGCCATGATGATGATGGCATTGTCTGGCCAAAAGAAGTTGCGCCGTTCCATGTTGGTTTGATCAACATGAAGGTTGGTTCTGAGTGCGATGACGTTTGTGAGAGCGTTTACGCGGAGCTGGAAAAGGCGGGCGTTGAGGTTCTTTATGATGACCGCAAGACCAGTGCAGGCCAGAAATTTGCAAGCATGGATCTAATTGGTCTGCCGTATCAGCTGGTTGTTGGCCCACGTGGTCTGAAGACTGGTGAAGTGGAAGTCAAAGACCGTGCAACTGGTGATCGCGAAATGTTGACCCCGGAAGCGGCTGTCAACAAACTGATTTCTGCCTTAAAAGGCTGATATCAGCGAAGCTTGGGGTAACTCAGTAGCTTCAATGGTATGCTAGGTGCCGGCGGCCTTTCTGCTGCCGGGCCTTTTTGCCAGAGCTTATGGCACTTGCTCTTCATGCTCCCTATATTCCACGGGGTAGTTGAACAGGCGGAAACGGAGAATAGTCTAGTATGACGGCAGAGATTCAGGCGGCTCATCCCGGAAAGAACCGGTGGTTTGCACCCTTTGAGTGGATGCTGGCAGGGCGTTATCTGCGCTCCAGACGCAAAGAAACTTTCATTTCAATTATTGCCGGTCTGTCCTTTTTGGGCATCACTTTGGGCGTTGCAACTCTGATTATCGTTATGGCGGTGATGAACGGGTTCCGCACGGAGCTGCTGACCAAAATTCTTGGCATCAACGGACATGTACTTGTGCAGCCCATAGATAGCCCGCTCAATGACTATGAGGCGACCTCGGTCAAACTGGCTGGCATTGACGGTGTTGATTTTGCTATGCCGTTTGTTGAAGGGCAGGCGATGATCTCCGGACCAAGCGCTGATCTGGGCGCTTTGTTCCGCGGTGTTCATAAGGCTGATCTTGATAAGCTGGATCTGGTGTCCGGGAATGTTCTGCTTGGAACGCTGGATGGGTTTGATGATGGCGAAGGTGTTGCCATTGGCTCCCGTCTTGCGCGTCAGCTGGGTGTTACTGTTGGTGATACGGTTCGCGTGATTACCCCGCGTGGCAGCATCACGCCGATGGGGATGACCCCGCGCGTGAAGGGTTATCCGGTTTCCGCGATCTTCCAGATTGGCATGAGCGAATATGATGGCACGATTGCCTTCATGCCGTTTAATGAAGCACAGCTGTACTTCAATAAGGAAGGCCTAGCGACGGGCATTGAGGTCTATGCTGATGACCCGGATGCTGTTGGTCCGCTGCGACCTGTCATTGAAGAAGAGGCCGGACGGCCTGTGTTCGTTTCTGACTGGCGCCAGCGCAATATGACGTTCTTCTCAGCGCTTGAGGTTGAGCGTAACGTGATGTTCCTGATCCTCACGCTGATTGTTCTTGTGGCCGCTTTGAATATCATTTCCGGCATGACCATGCTTGTGAAAGATAAGGGCCGTGATATCGCCGTGTTGCGCACGATGGGTGCAACTCGCGGCGCGGTGATGCGGATCTTCATCATCACGGGAGCCAGCATTGGAACCATTGGTACGTTTGCCGGGTTTATTCTGGGTACTGTGGTGTGCTGGAACATTGAGAGCATTCGTCAGGGGATTTCCTGGTTGACCTCGACCGAGCTGTTCTCGCCTGAGCTTTACTTCCTTTCAAAGCTGCCGGCTGAAATGAATCCAAGTGAGACGACCAGTGTTGTTATTATGGCTTTGGTATTGAGCCTGCTTGCTACGATTTATCCTGCCTGGCGCGCAGCCCGGCTCGATCCTGTTGAGGCTTTGCGCTACGAATGATGAATAAACCAACAAAACCGGTTGCTGGTGTTTCGCTTAAGGGTGAGGAACGCGTTCCTGTTCTGAGTTTGAAGAATGTTGTCCGCGGTTATGTCGAGGGCAACAGCAAACTGGAAATTCTGAAGGGCGCTGACCTTAACCTCTATGAGGGGGAAATGGTTGCGCTCGTGGCACCCTCTGGCGCAGGTAAGTCTACGCTGATGCATCTGGCTGGCCTTTTGGAAATGCCGCAGAGCGGTGAGGTGCTGATTGGCGGGCGGGAATGTTCCAAGCTCAATGATGATGCGCGCACAGCCATTCGGCGGACTGAGGTGGGCTTTGTCTACCAGTTCCATCAGTTGCTGCCAGAGTTTACTGCGCTGGAAAACATTGCGTTGCCGCAGATGATTTGCGGACTGAAACGTCAGGATGCGGAAGAACGCGCACGCCAGCTGCTTTCTTACATGCGTCTATCTGAGCGAGAAACTCATCGTCCGGCGGAGCTTTCCGGTGGTGAGCAGCAGCGTGTTGCGATTGCGCGTGCGGTTGCAAATGCACCGCGAGTTCTGTTGGCAGACGAGCCAACGGGGAACCTTGATCCGAACACCTCGCAGTATGTGTTTGAGGCGCTGACCGCGCTGGTTCGTGCCTCCGGTGTGGCGGCCTTGCTGGCAACCCACAATCTGGAAATTGCAAAACAGATGGACCGACGGATTACACTGCGCGAAGGCAAGGTGGTCGAGCTTCCTTAAGTTGGAAATGAGAGTGCGTTCCATTGAGAATCAAATGCCAGCGACCTGTTCGCTGGCATTTTTGTTTTGAGGGGATGTTCTTGTTTTGATGTCTGTTCTTCTCTCTGTCTGAGTGCTCAAGCAAGGCTGGTGTTCCGCGATACTTACCTGCGGCGTTAACGCTGATAGATTCAGCAACTTGTTGAGTTACTGAGGGAAATACCTTGCTGTGTTTGAGCGGTGATGTTGGAGGAGGAATGCGTATACCACTCATTAACTATGAGTTTGATCCAGCCAAATTAAGGGTTGAAACAATGAGAACATTGATAGAACATAACAGATACAAATAGGGTTCAAATTAAGGGTGTTTGTTATGTCATTTGTACTTCGTGAAGCAGCAGCATTCGGTTCTATCGTTCTTTTTGCAAGCAGCTGCCTGATGTGGGGTGATGCGCTGACCCGGATGCTTCCTTAGAAAATACTGAGGAAGAGAGGTTGGGAAACTCGGGATAACCGGTGGTGCGATTTGCCAGGCAATTGCATTTTGCTTTTGGGTCCTCCAAATGAGGTGCTACTGTCGCACATACCTTGCGAACCAAAAGGCTCCAGATGTCATCTCCAGGTTTCGTCCATCTCCGTGTTCACTCGGCTTACTCTTTGCTGGAAGGGGCTCTCCCAATTGGAAAGCTGCTTGATCTGGCTTCCAAGGATGAGCAACCGGCGCTGGCCATTACTGACAGCGGGAACTTGTTTGGTGCGCTTGAGTTTTCTGAAAAAGCTTTTGGCGCGGGTATACAGCCTGTCATTGGTTGTCAGATATCAGTGACCTTTGACGATCAACCTGACGCGGTGGGAGATGAAGCCGTCAGCGATCTGGTTTTTCTCGCCGTGAATAAAGGGGGCTATGAGAACCTCATGGATCTTGTATCAAGAGCCTTTCTTGATACAGAGCCGGGACTCAAAGCCAATGTTCCCCTTTCTCGTGTGTTGGATAAATCCGATGGCCTGATTGTTCTGAGCGGTGCAAGTGATGGTCCTATTAACTCGCAACTGCGAGAGGGGCATGTTGATCTTGCCAAGTCTCGCCTAGAGGTTTTGCAATCCACATTTGGCGATCGTCTATATGTGGAGTTGCAGCGCCACAATATGAAAGGCGAGGAAGATGTTGAGCCTGCGCTCCTGAACCTTGCCTATGATCTGAATATTCCAATTGTTGCGACCAACGAGGCTTATTTCCCTAATCCGGATGATTATGAAGCGCATGATGCCTTGATCGCGATTTCCGAAGGTCGTGTTCTTGTCGAGACGGATCGCCGTCAGCTGACGCCAGATCATTGCTTCAAAACCCGTGAGCAGATGATGGAGCTGTTCTCCGATCTTCCGGAGGCGCTTGAGAACTCCGTGGTGATTGCACGGCGCTGTCATTACCGGCCATTGAAGCGAGATCCTATTCTGCCGCGCTTTGCTGGTGCGGATGCTGATGCTGGCGAAGCGGAGCGTGCTGAGGCGGAAGAGCTGACGCGGCAGGCGAAGGAAGGCTTGCAGGCGCGTCTCGATCTGCATGGTCTGGCACCCGACCTTGAAGAGAAAGATTACTGGGACCGTCTGGATTATGAGCTTGGCATCATTATCCGTATGAAGTTTCCTGGATACTTCCTGATCGTTGCGGACTTTATCAAGTGGGCGAAGAACGAGGACATTCCTGTGGGGCCGGGGCGTGGTTCTGGTGCGGGGTCGCTTGTTGCCTGGTCACTGACCATCACCGATCTTGACCCAATGCGGTTCTCATTGCTGTTCGAGCGCTTCCTGAATCCGGACCGCGTGTCCATGCCGGATTTCGACATCGACTTTTGCCAGAACCGTCGTGAAGAAGTGATCCGGTATGTACAGCGCAAGTATGGCCGCGAGCAGGTGGCACAAATCATCACCTATGGAACGTTGCAGGCCAAGGCGGTGTTGCGTGATGTGGGCCGTGTTCTGCAGATGCCATACGGTCAGGTGGACCGCCTAAGTAAACTGGTTCCCGGCAACCCGGCCAATCCGTGCACACTGCCAGAGGCATTGGAGCAGGAGCCGCGGCTGCGTGAAGCAGCCAAGCAGGAAGAAGTTGTCGACCGCCTGCTGAAGATGGCGCAGAAGCTGGAAGGACTTTATCGTCACGCGTCTACCCACGCAGCGGGTGTGGTGATTGGGGACCGTCCGCTGGAGCAGCTGGTGCCGCTTTACCGAGATCCTCGTTCTGACATGCCTGTTGCTCAGTTCAACATGAAGTGGGTTGAAGCAGCCGGTCTGGTCAAGTTTGACTTTTTGGGTCTGAAAACGCTGACAGTGATTGATACTGCGGTTTCGCACATCAAGAAGCGTGGCATTGAAGTTAAGATCGATGAAATACCGATTGATGACCCCGCGACCTATAAGCTTCTGGCTGCTGGTGAGACGGTTGGCGTGTTCCAGCTGGAAAGTCAGGGCATGCGCCGCGCCATTGCTGGTATGCGGCCTGACCGGTTTGAGGATATCATTGCTCTGGTGGCGCTCTATCGCCCGGGCCCGATGGACAATATCCCGATCTACAACGCGGTAAAACATGGCGAGCAGGAGCCTGATTATCTCCACCCGTTGCTGGAGCCAATTCTGACCGAGACAAACGGCATTATCGTTTATCAGGAACAGGTGATGCAGATTGCTCAGGTGCTGTCTGGTTACTCTCTTGGTGAAGCGGATTTGCTGCGCCGTGCGATGGGTAAGAAGATTGCGGCTGAAATGGAGATCCAGCGCGCCCGCTTTGTTGAGGGGGCGGTTGAGCAGAAGGTCGATAAAAATCAGGCCGGGATGATCTACGATCTGGTGGCCAAGTTCGCGAACTACGGTTTTAACAAATCCCATGCGGCTGCGTATGCGCTTGTGGCCTATCAAACTGCGTGGCTGAAAGCGAACTATCCGGTTGAGTTCCTTGCCGGCATCATGACGCTTGATCTGGGTAATACGGACAAGTTGAGTGACTTCCGTCAGGAAGCGGTGCGTATGGGCATCGAGGTCGTGCCACCCTCCGTCAATAAATCCGGTGTGCATTTTGGCGTGCTTGACGGCAAGATCGTTTACGCCATGGGTGCGATCAAAGGTGTGGGCGAGCAGGCGGTTGAACACATTGTTGACGTGCGTGGAGATGAACCGTTTAAGGATCTGGGTGACTTTGCAACGCGCATCAGTCCGAAGGTTCTTAATAAGCGCACAATCGAGAATCTCATTGCCGCTGGAGCCTTTGATGAACTTAATCCAAACCGTGCGCAGTTGCTTGACGGTCTGGATCGCATCATCGGCATGGCACAGCGGACGGAAGAGAATAAGACATCTGGTCAAAATGATTTCTTTGGCGGAGATAATGCGCCTGAGCCTTTGATCCTTAATCCGACGGATCCGTGGCTGCCATCCGAGCGGCTGCAAAAAGAATATGCGGCGGTCGGCTTTTACATTTCAGCCCATCCGCTCGATGAGTATCGCGAGCTGTTCACCAAGTTGCGTGTGCAGCTTTGGAAGGATTTTGAGCGCTCTGTGAAAGCTGGGTCTTCCGCGGGGAGGCTTGCGGGAACTGTCACGGCAAAGCAGGAGCGCAAAACCCGTACCGGCAACCAGATGGGCATCGTTCGTATTTCTGATCCGACCGGGCAGTATGAAGCGGTGATGTTCTCTGAGACGCTGAACCAATGCCGCGATTTGCTGGAGCCAGGGCAATCTGTTGTGCTGCTGGTGCAGGCAGATATGCGCGATGAGGAAGTCAGTGTTCGCATTTCACAGGTAGAGCCGCTGGAGAAAGTGGCGGGCAGGGTGCATCGAACCCTGCGGATTTTCCTCGGGTCCAGTGAACCGATCCAGAGCCTGCAGCGCCAACTCCGCCGCGGCGGGGATGGTGAAGTGAGCTGCGTTGTGCTGCTGGATAACGGTCAGCGCGAAGTGGAGGTCAAACTCCCCGGCAATTATCAGCTTTCACCGCAACTGTCTGGTGCGTTGAAAACCCTACCGGGCGTGATGGACGTCCAGATGTCCTAGGATGCTTCGGTATATGCAAAAAAGAACCCCGCGGAAGATGTTCGGCGGGGTTTTCTATTTTAGAGCATGTTGCGTTTATTGGTGTTCATGCCAGCTGCTCCGATACTAAAAGATTTTCTGTATGACCTGTTCAGCGCAGGAGTAACCAAGGTTTCTGGCGAAGCGGTCTACGCTCTTTTGTCCTTTCTCAGCCAGATCAGTTAAATCGGCATGATCAGTAACGTTGCAGGTTGAGGCAGCGAGGATTTTGCCATCCTTGGCAGAAACCAGGAGTGCGCGTCCGCGGTAGCGGTAAGCGAGATTTGCGAACCAGCCTGCGCCCTGCATTTCTGACTGATAGGTGACTGTTGATACATCCAAGTAATAACCAGAGTAACCGGTTTCTCTGGCGAGCTTTGTGAGAGCTTTTGCGCGTTTCTCCTCGCTGATGGTCGGTTTGCTATATGGGCCCTTGATCGTGCCCTTAAAGCGGAACTTGTGGGTGCTCTGCAGATATTTGGTCAACCGGTCGCGCATGGCGGTTTGTGGATCGTGTTTCGCTGCGGGAATGGAGGCCATCTCGCCATAGGCGCCAGAGGCTGCATTCATGGCTGTGGTCACAACAATACCCAGCAGACCATGCTGGATGCCATGGGTGTTGATGTGGCCTTCTCTCACATGTCGGTTTTTGATGGGCTTTACTGAGGATTTGGAGATCGTCTTTGCATCAATGTCCGAGAGCTTGACGGTTTTGGCGCAGCCACCCAATGTCAAAGCCACAAGTGCTGCTACTATCAGTTTGTTTGGTGCCATTTTAAAATGTGTCCGAATTGAGTCATTTTGTTGATGTTTTGTTAACTATAACTTTTCGGAATTACTAATATGTAATGCGCATACCCACAGTTTGGTTTGGTGTCTGGTTGCTGTGGTAGAGATGATAAAATTTGGAGTTGTGCAAACAGGGCTGGAGAGCATCTGTTTTACTAATTCGGGCCTATGTGTTGATCTTAATCCTTGAGTGCTTGATCTTCTTGAAAAGGGGTTCTATAAGCGCCCCATCCCGCACGCAGGGCGGGGTTTGTCCTTGTGGCGAGCTCCATCCGGTTAGAGAGTTGCACGGTTGTGCTGCCCTGCGGAGGATTAAACCGGAAAACTAAGGAGAATAAAGGCATGGCTTTGCCTGATTTTACTATGCGTCAGCTGCTTGAAGCTGGCGTCCATTTTGGTCACCAGAAGCACCGCTGGAATCCAAAGATGAACAACTACATCTTTGGCGTTCGCAATAACATTCACATCCTTGATCTTGGTCAGACAGTTCCGCTTCTGCACCAGGCTCTCAAAGCTGTGTCTGATACTGTTGCTGCTGGTGGTCGCGTTCTTTTGGTTGGCACCAAGCGCCAGGCTCAAGAAGCTGTTGCAGAAGCTGCTCGCAACTCTGCTCAGTACTACGTAAACGCACGTTGGCTCGGCGGCATGCTGACCAACTGGAAGACGATCTCTCAGTCCATTCAGCGTCTGCGTAAAGTTGAAGAACTGCTTGACGGTGGTGATGCAAACCGCATGACCAAGAAGGAGCGTTTGTTCCTTGACCGTGAGCGTCAGAAGCTTGAGCGTAACCTTGGCGGTATTAAAGACATGGGCGGTATTCCCGACCTGATCTTTGTTATCGACACCAACCGCGAAGCTAACGCAATTCAGGAAGCTCGTCGTCTGGGCATTCCGGTTGCTGCGATCCTGGATTCCAACTGTGATCCGGATGGCATTACTTACCCTGTACCGGGTAACGATGATGCTGGTCGTGCAATTACTCTTTACACAGACCTGATCGCACGCGCTGCTATTGACGGCATCGCACGCGCATCCGGTTCTATGGGTATCGATCTCGGCGAATCTGAAGAACTCCTTGAAGAGCCTGTTCTTGCTGAAGAAGCTGCTCCTGCAGCTGAAGCTGACAAGAGCGAAGGCTAAGGTTTTCTCTCGGGAAGCGCATTTATGCGCTTCCCCTCCAGTTTTTATGTGATTTTTCGTCTGTTTTACTGCGAAGGGTCACGGTCGCTATGCGATAAATCGGATGAATCCGCAGGGAAGTCGGCTTCCTCTGATTTTTTTATGACACACTCCCGTCCATGAGGCGTACGATGAGCATTACCGCTGCTATGGTAAAAGAGCTCCGCGAAACAAGCGGTGCTGGCATGATGGATTGTAAAGCTGCCCTGAAAGAAACAGGCGGTGATATGGAAGCAGCTGTTGACTGGCTGCGTACCAAAGGCCTTGCAAAGGCTGCTAAGAAGGCTGGCCGTGTTGCGGCTGAAGGTCTTGTTGCAGTTGCTGCAGATGGCAACAAAGCTGTTGTTGTTGAGGTTAACTCCGAAACAGACTTCGTTGCTCGTAACGAAAATTTCCAGAAGCTGGTTCGCGATATCGCTGCAACCGCGCTTACTGTTGATGGTGACGTTGAGAAGCTTGCTGCAGCACCTTATCCAGGTTCTGACAAGAGCGTTGAAGGCGAACTGAAGGAAGCTGTTGGCACCATCGGTGAAAACATGACCCTTCGTCGTTCTGCTGGTCTGTCTGTTTCCGAAGGTGTTGTTGCTTCTTACATGCACAACGCCGCTGGCGACGGCCTTGGCAAAATCGGTGTTCTGGTTGCTCTTGAATCTGCAGGTGATGCAGACAAGCTGGCAGCTTTGGGTAAACAGATTGCAATGCACGTTGCAGCGACCAACCCAATGGCACTGAACACTGATGAGCTGGACGCAGACGCTGTTGAGCGTGAGCGCACTGTTTACATGGAACAGGCTCGTGAGTCTGGTAAGCCTGAAAGCATCATCGAGAAGATGGTTGAAGGTCGCCTGCGTAAGTTCTATGAAGAAGTTACACTGGTTAAGCAGTCTTTCGTTATCAACCCTGATCTGACTGTAGAGAAGGCCGTTGAAGAAACAGCTAAAGAAATCGGTTCTCCAATCAAACTCACCGGCTTTGTTCGCATCGCCCTTGGTGAAGGTATTGAAAAAGAAGAATCAGACTTCGCAGCTGAAGTTGCTGCTGCTGCTGGTAACTAATTTATTGAGGGCGTCGACTCAGTCGACGCCCTCTTTGTATCTGGATGCATAAAAAGAGGTTTACTATGTCTGAGGGTGTTCGCTGGAAACGAGTTCTTCTGAAACTTTCAGGGGAAGCGCTGATGGGCGACCAGGACTTTGGTATCGATCCAAAGGTGGTTGAACGGGTAGCAGCGGAAATTTCAGAGGCTGTAAATCTGGGTGCCCAGTTCGGCATCGTTGTTGGTGGCGGTAACATCTTCCGCGGTGTGGCTCTGGCAGCCAAAGGCGCTAACCGTGTGACCGGTGACCATATGGGTATGCTGGCAACCATTATGAATTCGCTCACGCTTGCCGATGCGCTTCGTCAGCGCGGTATTCAGGCGCGTGTGCTTTCCGCTGTTCCGGTGCCGTCGATTTGTGAGAGCTTTACTCAGCGCGGCGCAGAGCGTTACATGGAAGACGGGGACGTTATTCTGTTTGCCGGTGGTACGGGCAATCCGTTCTTTACCACTGATTCTGGTGCGGCACTACGTGCGGCAGAGATGCAGTGTGATGTGTTCCTCAAGGGTACCAGTGTTGATGGCGTTTATGACGCTGATCCTAAGCTTAAGCCTGATGCAAAGCGTTTTGACACGCTTACACCAGGGGAAGTTCTTGAAAAGAACCTTAAAGTCATGGATGCGACCGCGATTGCACTTGCCCGGGACAACTCTATTCCTGTAGTTGTCTTTTCCATCAAGACCTCCAGCGCGCTTGTTAATGTGCTGCGCGGGCAGGGGCTGTTTACGGTCATTGAAGACTAACAGGCATCAGCTGGTGTCTTAACTGTCGGATTTTGACCCGGGCCGGTTTTTAGTTTTGGAATGCCGGTCCGTTAAAATGATAGGTGAAAGAGGAAATTATGTCAGAGCTGGACTATGACGATCTTGACCGCCGCATGAATGGTGCGATCACAGCTTTGAAGCATGAATTTGCTGGTCTTCGTACTGGTCGTGCTTCTGCAAGTATGCTGGACACAATCACTGTGGAGGCTTATGGCGCTCCAATGCCGATCAACCAGGTCGCGACAGTCAGTGTTCCAGAGCCGCGCATGATTTCTGTTCAGGTCTGGGATCGTTCCATGATGCAGGCCACTGAAAAAGCTATCCGTGAATCCAGCCTTGGTCTGAACCCGGTTGTGGATGGCATGGTGCTGCGTTTGCCAATTCCTGAGCTTAATGAAGAGCGTCGTCAAGAGCTTGTCAAAGTTGCGCATAAATTTGCCGAGCAAGCGAAGATCGCTGCACGTCATGTTCGCCGCGATGGCATGGAAACCATCAAAAAGCTCGAAAAAGCTGGTGAGATGGGGGAAGACGATGCGCGGTCAGCTTCTGACAGGGTTCAGAAGATGACTGACGACATTATTGGTGAAGTTGATTCTGTACTTGCCAAAAAAGAACAGGAAATCAAGCAGGTTTAATCCTGTTTGCAAGCGGGGGCTATATGGCGGCGAGCGTTGAATTTGAGGCAGTTGATGCAAATTCCGAAATCGGACTTTTGAGTGTGCCTCGTCACGTCGCCATCATTATGGATGGTAATGGCCGTTGGGCAACTCGCCGGGGCCTTCCGCGTACTGAAGGGCATCGGCGCGGTGTGAAAACACTGCGCGAAGCCGTTAAACACGCACAAAAGCGCGGGATCTCCTACCTGACGCTTTTTAGCTTTTCTTCTGAGAACTGGGCGCGCCCGCAACAGGAAGTTTCTTTCCTGCTGGCCTTGCTGCGCCGGTTTGTACGCGATGACATTAAAGAACTCACCAAGACTAATGTGAGAGTTCGTGTCATCGGGTCCAAAGAAAATCTCGATAAATCCATGCTGACCCTGCTTAATGATGCGGAACGAGAGACCGCTCATTGTACCGGGCTGGTGCTGGTTATTGCTTTTAACTACGGAGCGCGGGACGAGTTCGTCCGAGCTGCACGGCAACTGGCGCAGCGCGTGGAAGCTGGTGAGTTGAGAGCTGCTGACATTGGGGAGGATGATGTCAGCACTTGTCTGGATACCCGTGATATTCCGGATCCAGACCTCATAGTCCGCACAGGGGGAGAGCAGAGACTTTCCAACTTCCTGTTGTGGCAGGCTGCTTATGCCGAATTTTATTTTGCTCCGACGCCCTGGCCTGAGTTTAACTCAGATGCTTTTGATGATGCTTTGCTGGCGTTCTCTAACCGTGACCGGCGGTATGGGGGTTTGAGCTCTGACGCGACTGGGACGTAATGCCTGACAAAAACAATCAGAACAATTCTGAAGGCGCTTCTGGAGGAATTATCCGGCGCGTGCTAAATGCAAATCCTGATTTGCTGGTACGCGCTCTTTCTGCAGTTATCCTTGCTCCTGTCGCGCTGGCGCTGACATGGGCGGGCGGTTTCTGGTTTGCTGGCCTCGTGCTTGTTGGCATGCTGATTGTTTACTGGGAATGGTACAAGATCATTTTGCAAAACACTCAGCGACCTGTTGTGCTGCTGGGCTATTTGTTTCTTCTCTTTATTGGCTTTAGTTACTTTCAGGCGCAACCGCTCTGGATTGCCGGTGCGCTGATTGTTGGCGCCGCGGTGCTTTACGGTGCTGGTGGCTTTGATCGGACGGCGCGCTGGGTGAGTGAGGGCTACGTTTACGCTGGCCTGACATTTGTCTCATTGCTTGCGCTGCGGGAAGGGGATGAAGGGCTATTCTTCATCATCTATCTCTTCCTTGTGGTCTGGGGAACCGATATTGCGGCCTATGTGTGTGGTCGCAGCTTTGGCGGACCTAAGCTTTGGCCTGCTGTTTCTCCAAACAAAACCTGGAGCGGTGCTATTGGTGGCGTGGTCTTTTCTTCGCTTTTAGGAATGGGCTTTGTTGCTGTTGCTGGTGGTTCTCAGCTGGTCTGGGCTTTTGGGCTTGCTGTTGTTCTTTCTGCAATCTCTCAGCTTGGAGATTTGTTTGAAAGCTCCATGAAGCGTCGCTTTAAGGTGAAAGACTCCAGTCGCCTTATTCCCGGGCATGGTGGGTTGCTTGATCGCGTTGATGGCCTTGTCGCTGCCGCTGTGTTTGCCTATGTGGTTGGTGTAGTGTTTGGCGGTCAGCTGTTCGATCCAAATGCAGGGTTGATGCTGTTTGCATCCTGATACTGCTGATTTTTGTGCTTCGCCCACGGTTCTGTTGATTTGCAAGGGTTGTTGATATGACAAAATCTCTCACTGTGTTGGGAGCAACCGGATCGGTTGGAGCCAGTACGCTCAAAGTTATTGCGCACAGCCCTGAGCGTTATGACGTCAATGCACTTGTTGCAGGCCGCAATGTTGATGCGCTTGCTAAGGCGTGCCGGGAGACTGGCGCAAAGCGTGCGGTCATTGGTGATGCCTCCAAATACGAAGATCTTAAAGCGGCACTCGCCGGTACTGGCGTTGAGGTTTCTGCAGGTCGTGAGGCTGTGCTGGAGGCGGCTAGCCAGAAGGTGGATGTGCTGGTTTCTGCTATGGTGGGAGCCGCAGGGCTGGAGCCGACCATTGAGGGGATCAAGGCAGGTAGCAATATCGCTCTTGCCAATAAAGAAACTATGGTGTGTGCAGGCACGATTGTGTGTGAGCTGGCTGAAAAGCATGGCTCCAAACTGCTGCCGATGGATTCAGAGCATAATGCGATTTTTCAGGTGTTTGAGCAAGATGACCCCAAAGCTGTCGACAAAGTGATTGTCACAGCTTCAGGTGGACCGTTTCGGACATCGACACTGGATGAGATGCGTGTTGCGACGCCTGAGGTGGCGCTGAAGCATCCGAACTGGTCCATGGGGCGGCGGATTACCATTGATAGTGCTTCGATGGTGAACAAAGGTCTTGAGCTGATTGAGGCCTATCATCTGTTCCCTATTACCGCTGATCAGCTGGATGTGGTTGTCCATCCACAATCAATTGTCCATGGCATGGTTAGATATTGTGATGGGTCATTATTGGCCCATATGGCGGTTCCGGACATGTGCGGGCCAATTGCTCATTGTCTGGCATACCCAACCCGAAAGACGGCTCCGGTTGCGGATCTTGATCTGGGGATGATTGGGCGTCTGGACTTTGAAAAGCCTGATTTTGAGCGTTTTCCTGCGCTGTCACTTGCACGTAAAGTGATGGAACTTGGCGATGGGGCAGGGACGATTTTTAACGCAGCTGACGAAGTGGCGGTGGAAGCCTTCCTTGGACGGAAGATCGGCTTCCTCCAGATCCCAGAGCTTCTTGAGGATGTTCTGAATCGGCTTCATACGCAAAATATGCTAGATTGTTCAGATCAGCTGGAGGAGATTCTTCAGTTGGATCAGGTAGCGCGTCGAGTTGCAAACGAAGTTATTGGGAAGATGGCCGCCTAATCCGGCGCTTCCTAAAAAATAAGGTAAGGCTGTTCGCATGGACGTTCTGAGTTCAGTTCTTGGTGGTTCGCTCGGAGTCATCATTCCCTTCTTGGCTGTGCTTACTGTGGTTGTTTTCTTCCATGAGCTAGGGCATTTCCTCGTCGCGCGTTGGTGCGGGGTGAAGGTTCTTGCATTCTCAGTCGGGTTTGGACCGGAACTGTTGGGTCGCAATGACAAGCATGGGACGCGCTGGAAGGTCTGTGCCATTCCGCTGGGTGGCTATGTGAAGTTCTCAGGTGATGAGAATGCTGCAAGCGTGCCTGACCGTGACGAGCAAGCCAAAATGGATGAGGAGATGCGCCGGACTGCGTTCTTTGCGAAGAACCCATGGCAGCGCTCCGCAATTGTGGCCGCAGGGCCTATTGCCAATTTTATCCTCGCTATTCTTATCTTTGCAGGAATGTTTGGATTTTTAGGAAAATTCGAAACATTGCCGCGTGTGGATCAGGTGCGACCTGGTAGTGCGGCTGAAATGGCCGGCATTTTGCCAGGGGATTTGATCCTCTCGATTGATGGCAATCCAGTAGAAAGTTTCAATGATGTGCAGCGGGTCGTGACGGCGAGTGCGGGCGTTCCGATGCAGATCGATGTGGAGCGCGGGGATGCTGTCGAGCGCCTTACTGCAACGCCAGAACTACAGGAAATCAGTGATGGTTTTGGGAATACGCAGAAGGTTGGAATTCTTGGAATTCAGCGAAATACTTCTCAGGAAGATATCATAGTCAAGCGTTTTGGCCCGGTGGAAGCTGTGGGTGAAGGGGTAAAAGAGACATGGTACATTCTTGATAGGACATTAGGTTATATTGGCGGTCTTTTCCTCGGTAAAGAAGATCCGGACCAACTAGGTGGTCCGATTCGCGTAGCGCAAATTTCTGGGCAAGTTGCGACCCATGGTATTTTACCGCTAATTAACCTTACCGCAGTTTTGTCAATTTCTATTGGTTTACTCAACCTTATGCCTGTTCCCATGCTGGATGGCGGGCATCTGCTATACTACATCATCGAGATCGTAAGGGGTAAGCCGTTGAGTGAAAAACTGCAGGATTTCGGGTTCCGGATAGGAATCACTCTGGTTCTGCTTCTAATGGTTTTTGCGACCTGGAATGATCTGCGGTCGATTATCGGCTCTTAGGTAAGTTGCGTAACCAAAGGTTGGGCAAAGGATTGGGCAAATTGCATTAAATCCAGTTGTGTCGCCTTGCTTTACTCTGAAAACCTTGTACAAAGTTCCTAGGTGTTTCAGATTCTATCCATTACCCTGAGGCGCATTAGTGATCTGAGGATCAGGGGACTAATGCAACTTTAGGCTGAAAATAAAAGGCATAGCAGTTCTATGCAGTCATTTAAGAACCTGTCACGTGTGTCGCTTTTGGCAATGGCCGTTGCAGCTACTAGTACAGTTGCTCCGGTTGGTGTTCCGTTTATCGGAGCAGGGGTTGCCGAGGCCGCGGTGGTTAACAAGATTGTCGTTAACGGTGCAACGCGCATCGAAAGCGAAACAGTTCGCAACTACCTGACTATCCGTCCAGGGAAATCGTTTTCTGCAATTGATATCGACGAGAGCCTGACCACGCTTTATGCGACCGGTCTGTTTGCTGATGTTTCCATCGAGCAACGCGGCGGCACTCTTGTTGTTGATGTTAAAGAAAATCCAGTTATCGGCAAAATCTCCTTTGAGGGTAACAAGCGACTGAAAGACGAAGCTCTGCAATCAGTCGTTCGTTCTTCTGAACGGTCCATGCTGACACGTGCGCGTGTTCAGTCTGATGCTCAGAACCTTCTGGAAGCTTATCGTCGCTCCGGTCGCTATCGTGCGTCTGTTGAGCCGAAGATTATTGAGCGCGCTAATAACCGTGTGGATCTGGTTTTTGAAATCGAAGAAGGGGATAAGACGGGTGTTGCCCGTATTTCCTTCATCGGTAACCAAGCCTTCTCCGACGGCTACCTGCGTGAGCAGATCCAGACCCGCGAAAGTGGCTTCCTCGGCTGGTTGCGTACAACTGATGTTTATGATCCTGACCGTCTCGATGTAGATGAAGAATCTTTGCGTCAGTTCTACTACCAGAAGGGTTACGCTGACTTCCGCGTTGTTTCTGCTGTTGCAGATCTGGACCGTGAGCAAAACATCTTCTACGTGACGTTCACTGTTGATGAAGGTGAGCAGTACGAGTTCGGCGATATCGAAATCGATACATCGTTGTCTGCTGTTGACCCAGAGGCGATGCGCCAGTATCTGCGCACTCAGTCTGGTGATACCTACAACTCTTTAGAAGTTGAAAAGACGCTTGAAGCTCTGACGCTGGAAGTTTCCAAGGCAGGCTATGCGTTTGCTCAGGTTCGCCCTCGTGGTGAGCGTGATTATGAGAACAAGACAGTCTCGATCACTTATTTGATCGAAGAAGGTCCACGCGTTTATGTCGAGCGTATCAACGTTCGTGGTAATGACCGTACACGTGAGTACGTGATCCGCCGCGAATTCGATCTCGCTGAAGGTGATGCTTACAACCGTATCCTTCTGGATAAGGCTGAGCGTCGTCTGCGCAACACGCGTTACTTCCAAAATGTGCGTATTACGCGTCAGCAGGGCAGTGCGCCTGACCGTGTGATCATCAACGTGGATGTTGAAGAGCAGCCAACCGGTGAAGTTTCATTCGGTGTGGGTTACTCCACCTCTGACGGTGTGATTGGTGATATCTCCATCACCGAGCGCAACTTCCTTGGTCGTGGTCAGTACGTTAAAGCTGCTGTTGGTGGTGGTACCGACAACCAGAAGTATGAGTTCAAATTCGTTGAGCCGTTCTTCATGGGGCGCCGTATCTCTGCAGGTCTGGATGTGTACCGCCGCGTATACGATCAGAACAGCTCCCGTGCTTATGAAGAGCAGACAACTGGTGGTGCTGTTAACTTCGGTCTTCCACTTCGCGAAGATGAGCTGACGCTTAACCTGTTCTACAAGCTCTACCAGCGTGATCTGACCCGTAGCGATTCTACTGGCATTAGTAATTGTGCAGATGGTGTTTCGCTGGGTGTTTGTGACTCTCTTGGTGAGTACACAACATCTCTTGCCGGCTTCTCACTGGTCTACAATACTCTGGACAACAATCTGAACCCACGTGATGGTTATGTTGCATCCTACGAGCAGGAAATTGCTGGTTTGGGTGGTCAGTCGCAGTATCTGCGTGGTCAGTTTAAGGGTAGTGCGTTTGAAGAGCTCTACGCTGAATGGGGTCTTGTTGGCTTTGTGAAGGGTTCTGCCGGTTACATCGAATCTATCGGTAACCGTTTGCGTGTAACTGATCAGTTCCAGGGTTCACCTGACAGAATTCGTGGTTTTGCGACCAATGGTTATGGCCCTCGTGATGAAAACGGTGGCGATGCTTTGGGTGGTAAATACTACGTTGCAGGTACTGTTGAAGGCCAGTTCCCATTCCCAGTCTTCCCTGAAGAACTTGGATTGTCGGGCGCAGTCTTCGCTGATGCGGGTTCTCTCTGGGGTGTGGATAGTGAACTGTCTTCTGTAATCGGAAGCGGTATCCAGTCTGAAGACTTCGATCTTCGTGCCTCTGTTGGTGTTGGTGTGTTGTGGCAGTCGCCGTTTGGGCCGCTGCGTGCTGACTTTGCTTGGCCTGTGCTCAAAAACGATGTTGATGAAACGCAGGTATTCAAGCTCAGTGGTGGTACACGCTTCTGATCTAGTGAAAATTTGATTATAATCGGTCGTCGATACCCTCGGCGGCCGTTTTTTTGTAGGATCCTATGACAGAACCATCAAATCAATCTGAAGTTAGCCCGGTTTTCTTCCCTGAAGCTCGATCAATAACAGTGAAACAAGTAGCTGAATGGGCTGGGGCGGAGATTGTTCGTGGTGATAGTGAGCTTGCCATTACTGGTGTTGCTCCTCTGGATGAAGGCGTTCCCGGAACGCTTGTGTTTATCGATAATCCAAAATATCTGGATCAGCTTGAGAGCACGAAGGCAACAGCTTGTCTCGTGAGCAAAAAGCATGTCGACAAGGTGCCTGACGGCGTTGTGCCTTTGCTCGCCAAGGAACCGTACCGCTCACTGGCGAAAGTTCTGGCAGAGCTTTACCCAACCGCAATGCGGCCACTTCCGGTAACCAGCGAGACGTCTGTCAGTGCGCGTGCTTTTGTTGATGAGAGCGCGCAGCTGGGTGAAGGTGTTGTTGTTGAAGTTGGTGCTGTCATTGGCGCGCATGTGGTGATTGGGGCTGGATCTCGTGTTGGTCCCAATGCAGTGATCGCTGCCAATTGTCAGCTGGGCGAGAACTGCTCCATTGGAGCAAATTCCAGTTTGCAGCACGCAGTGCTTGGCGATCGTGTCATTATTCACCCAAACGTTAGCATAGGGCAGGATGGCTTTGGGTTTGCGATGGGGCCAGGTGGACATATCAAGGTTCCCCAGCTGGGCCGAGTTGTGCTAGGAAATGATGTTGAAATTGGCGCTGGCTCCTGTATAGACCGCGGTGCAAACCGTGATACGACTGTGGGTGATGGAACCAAGATTGATAATCAGGTTCAGGTTGGTCACAACGTTAATATCGGAAAGCATTGCGTCATTGTTTCTCAGGTAGGGATTTCTGGAAGTTCCAGCCTTGAGGATTATGTGGTTCTTGGCGGACAGACCGGTGTTTCCGGGCACGTTTGCATTGGAATGGGCGCGCAAGTTGCTGGCGTAAGTGCTGTACACGACGATCTGGCGCCAGGTGGGCGTTATGGTGGTGTACCGGCACGGCCGATCCGTGAGTGGTTCAAGGAAATGACGGCGCTTCGCCGCCTGACCGCTCAAGGCGGCAAGAAATAACAGATTAGACCCGGGATCTGATCCCGATAGTTAACTAGATTGGCTGGTGAATGAGGAGGGCGTGTCCTCAGATGCTCCAAGTGAGACATATGCCAGTCAAACCGATATTGCTGAGGCATTATTATGAGTGATGTAGAGACCAGAACACTTGAAAGCGCTGATATCATGCGGGTTATGGAGCTTTTGCCCCATCGTTATCCGTTTTTGATGATTGACCGTATCGTTGATATGGACGGCGACAACTCAGGTGTTGGTATTAAGAATGTAACCATCAATGAGCCACATTTTCAGGGACATTTTCCAAGCCAGCCTGTAATGCCAGGTGTGTTGCTTATCGAAGCGATGGCTCAGACTGCTGGTGCGCTTTGCGTCCATGGTCGTGAAAAGAAAGATGTGCCTTCTCTGGTTTACTTCATGACCATTGATAAGTGTAAGTTCCGCAAGCCTGTGGTTCCTGGTGATCAGGTGCACTTTCATGTGAAAAAAGTCCGCAACCGCGCGACCATCTGGAAGTTTGAAGGTGTTGCAATGGTAGACGGGCAGAAGGTTGCTGAAGCGGAAATCAGCGCAATGCTTGTCGATTCTGACGAGGCGAATTGAGGTCATTGATGCAACAGATTCATCCCACCGCGATTATCGAGGATGGGGCCGTACTTGGAGAGAATGTCAAGATCGGTCCTTACTGCATGGTGGGTCCCAAGGTAACTCTTGGCGATGATGTAGAGCTTGTTTCCCATGTGGTGATCGCTGGACGGACAACGATCGGCGCCCGGTCGAAGGTCTACCCGTTTGCCAGCTTGGGGCATCAGCCGCAGGATCTGAAGTTTTCCGGCGAAGACACGCTACTGGAAATCGGCGAAGACAATCAGATCCGCGAGCACTCCACCATGAACCCTGGCACTGCCGGCGGTGGTGGTGTGACGCGCGTTGGGAATGGTGGCCTGTTCATGATGGGTACTCATGTCGGGCATGATTGCATTGTGGGCAACAACGTTATTCTGGCCAACAACGCAACGCTTGCCGGGCATGTTGAGGTTGAAGATCACGTGATCTTTGGCGGACTGTCTGCTGTGCGTCAGTGGTGCCGTGTGGGTGCTCATTCCATCATTGGTGGTCTGACTGGTGTTGAGTTTGACGTGATCCCTTATGGATCTGTGATTGGTGATCGTGCGCGTCTTGCAGGGCTGAATCTGATTGGTTTGAAGCGCCGCAACTTTTCTCGCGAAGAAATCCACGCCCTGCGCGGTGCGTATAAGGAGGTCTTCAACAGTGAAGAGGGTACGTTGCGTGCTCGTGCGGACATTGCGCGGACAAAGTACGCTGAATTTGAAGGTGTGCAGACGATGACGTCGTTCATGCTGGAAGATGAAAAGCGCCGGTTCTGTACGCCGCGCAACACCAGTGAATAAGGGTCTGTTTTGAATTCATGGTGAAACAGGCACCTATTGCTGTGATTGCTGGCGGCGGCGATCTGCCCGGTCTGGTCATTCGGTCTGCTATGGAACAAGGTCGCGATGTGGTGACCATCGCAATCAAGGGGGAGGCAGATGCCTCCCTTTCTGCGTTTAATCCCGTTGAACTTGGCTGGGGGCAGATCGGCAAACTGTTCTCAACGCTTAAATCTAATGGTGTTCAGGATGTGGTGTTGATCGGCGCTGTGCGGAAGCGGCCTGACTTCACATCGATCCTTGGTGATTTTGGAACGATTTGGCGTTTGCCGCGTATCATCAAGGCTGTTGTTGGCGGTGATGATCATTTGCTGGTGAAAGTAGCCGGGATATTTGAACGAGAGGGTTTACACGTGGTTGGTGCTCATGAAGTTGCTCCGGGGCTGGTCGCCAGCCCAGGCCACGTGGCAGGGCCGAAGCCGGATGCTAAGGCTCTGAGTGATATGAAGCTTGCCATTGAGGCTGTCGATGCTGTGGGCCGATTGGATATCGGGCAGGGTGCTGTTGCTGTTGGCGCGCGTGTTGTGGCTGTTGAGGGGGCTGAAGGCACGGATGCCATGCTTGAGCGAGTTGCTGGCTTGCGTGCAAATGGCCGTGTCCGGTCCAAGGGGGCTGCGGGTGTGCTTGTAAAGTGCTCTAAGCCGCAACAGGATCTGCGCCTTGATATGCCGACCGTTGGGCCAGAAACCATACAGAAAGCTTCTGTCGCACAGTTAAAAGGCGTGTGTGTTGAGGCTGGGCGTGTGCTGGTTGCTCATCGTGATGAGGTTGAGCGCCTTTGCGATGAACTTGGTGTTTTCCTTTATGGCTGCGCACGTGATGAAGATTTTGAATCTGGTGAGCGCTAAGGTATGAGCGATTTGGAAGCTGTCAAACCCTTCAAGGTTTTCTTTGTTGTTGGCGAGGAATCAGGTGATCAGCTCGGCGCGGAAGTCATAAAAGCTCTGCGGGCTTCGATTGGTGATCGTCTACAAGCCTGTGGTCTGGGCGGTGAGCGCATGGCGGCTCAAGGTGTGCAGTCGATCTTTCCGCTGCATGATATTGCTGTGATGGGCATTACGGCGGTGTTGGAGCGTTTGCCGACAATTATTCGCCGTGTACATCAAACCGTTGATGCGGTTATTGCCGAGCAACCTGATTTGCTGCTGATCATCGACTCTCCGGATTTCACTCACAATGTGGCAAAGCGCGTGCGCAAAAAAGCGCCTCATATCCGAGTGGTGGACTATGTGAGCCCGTCTGTGTGGGCGTGGCGTCCGGGACGTGCGAAGAAGATGGCGGCATATGTGGATCAGCTGCTTGCTCTGTTGCCGTTTGAGCCTGATGCCCACAAGCGCCTTGGTGGGCCGCCTTGTGACTATGTAGGGCATCCGTTGATTGAACGGCTTGCGGATTTGCGGCCTGCTCCGGGGGAGCGCGCAGAGCTCGGGACAGACAGAAAGCAGTTGGTGGTGCTTCCGGGCTCCCGAACCAGCGAGGTTTCGCGGTTGCTGGAGCCGTTTGGTGAAGCAGTCGCTTTGATTTGTGCGCAAGACCCGGATGTGGATGTGATCATTCCAGCAGTGCCTCATCAGGAACAGCGCATTCGCGATGGTGTGGCGTCCTGGAAGGTGCAGCCGCGTATTGTGACGGGTGAAGCGGAAAAGTTTGCGGCTTTGCGACAGGCAAATGCAGCGCTTGCGGCCAGCGGTACTGTGTCTTTGGAGCTGGCGATTGCTGGGGTGCCTATGGTTATAGCTTACAAGCTGGACTGGTTCTTCCGCCGTTTGAAGCAGATCAACCGGTTCGTCAAGATTGTTGCGGTGGACACCATTGTGCTGCCCAACCTTGTGCTTGGAGATCACAGCATCAAGGAATATATTGAAGACGAAGCGGACCCTGAAGTGCTCAGTCAGGCTGTACTTACGCTGCTGTCTGACAGTGCAGAGCGGCGGGCGCAGCTGGACGCGTTCTCTCGTATTGATGAAAAGATGCGTTTGCCTGAAGGCGAAAGTCAGGCAGGCAAGGCTGCCCGGATCATTTTGGAAACGGCTGGAGTTTCAGCTTAGGTGCTTTTGAAAGTGATTCATTAAATGGGTGTAGCTCTTTGAAAACCAAGAGTCATTTGGAGTTGCGCTTAAAGTGATGCTTTAAGCGCAGGGTGTTCTCCTCAGTGCTTGTTTAATGCAGTGAAAGAGTACACCTCGAACGGCTTATCTAGTTTTTCTCGAGTGTATTAATCAATTTATTTATTTTTGACCTTGATGGCCCCTCTGCAGGTGCCATCTGAGAACAGTCCAGTCGCTTCTTTGTCTCCGATCAGTCCGGTCGTCGTTATGGTTAGGTGAACGGGTGTTTGGCTGTCGTCATCTGGAAAGAGAACTTCATATCGGCTTTCGATGGAAAAGATGCCTTCGGTCACATTGATGCTTCGTGAAGCTACTGTGATGTCATGGCCTTTGTCGGTCATACGTTTGATGGAAAACTTTGTAGAGTCGGGGTGATCTCTTGTTGCTAACTCCTCACCGTATCGTTTCAAACAGATGTCGTCTGGCGCGCTTCCATTGATCATAGAGACATTGGAGAAGGTGATTATGTTGTCATTGAAATGCAGCTTCTCGATTATCGCTTGTGCAGAGGTGCTTGCGATGATCAGCGCCAGTGCGTTGAAAGTGGCCAGGAAGAGTATTTTCAACGTTCGCTCCATTACGTCATTATTGGTGAGTTGAGATGGCCCGTATCATTACACTTATGGTTCCAATACCTTGATGTGCAGTGTTCCGCGGCAGGTGCCGTCGGAGAAAACGCCGGACGCTTCCTGAGTGCCGACCAGACCTGTTGCGGCCAGTTCCACGTCAACAGGTGTTTTGGTTTCATCTCCCGGGAAAATGATCTCGTACTCATTCTCGATTGAGAAAATGCCCCCGCTGACGCTGCCACCGATGGCGATGACCAGAATGTCATGGCCTTTGTCCGTGCCGCGTTTGAGTGTGTCGTTGGTGGAATCCGGATGGTCCTTGGTTGTGAAGCCTTCACCGTAGCGCTTTTCGCAGGTTCCATCATCTGGACTGCCGTCTGTCATGGAGAGATTGGAGAAGGTGATTGTTTTATCGCCGGGCCCCAGCCTTTGTGCGACGGCCAAAGCAGCGGTGCTGGTGATGGCCAGTGCCGTGAAGGCGATTGTGGTCAGGAGCAGTGTTTTCATTGTTCTATCCGTCCCGTATCGTTGGGTGGTATGACGCGGTGTTGTATCATTGAAGTTGTGTTTTCTTCAGCAGTGTCATCACTGTAGAGCCGCGACACGTCCCGTCAGAGAAGACCCCAGTCGCTTGCGTTTCGCCTGTGATCCCTGTTGCCATCAGCTGAAAGTTGACAGGTTTGCTTTGTATGTCCTGCGGGAAGGTGATGATGTATTCATTCTCCACTGAGTACAGGCCACTTTCCAAGCTGCCGCCTATATGGATCATTTTGATCTCATGCCCCTCATAGGTGATGAAGTTGCGATGCTCTGCGAGGGAGCCTGGATGTTTCTTAACCGTGAAGCCATTGGCATATCTTTTCGCGCAGATCCCGTTGTCCGGACTTCCGTCCACCAGTGACGGGTCGGTGAATGCGGAAAACTTGTCGCCGCGCCCCATTCGCAGGCTCATCGCGTCTGCGCTGATGCTTGTGAGCGTCAGGGCTGTCAGGGATATGGCTGTGCAAAGGGCGGCTTTCATCGGGCTCGGGTCCTACTGCTGGGCAGATTGAATGGTGACCTTGCCGCGGCACGTGCCATCTGAGAACACGCCTGAGGCTGTTCCGCTGCCAATCAGGCCGGTTGCGAACATCTTCACATCAATTGTTTCTTTGTGTTCGTCATTGGGGAAGATGATCTCGTATTCATTTTCGATGGACAGGATACCATCCCCAATGGTGCCACCGGTGGAGGAGATGATGATGTCGTGGCCTTCTGTCGTCGTCTTTTGAGCGTTTGGTGAAGACGTGTCGGGATGGTCTGCGGTTTTGTAACCTGTTCCGTAGCGTTTTGCGCAGGTGCCGTCGTCAGGCGTGCCGTCTGCCAATGTCAGCTCGGAGAATGTGACGGATTCATTGTCACTGCCCAGACTGTGATCGTCTGCCAGGGCCGTGCTGCTGACATAGGCAATTGCGCCAAGGCTTGCTGCTGCACAGAGAAATTTCTTCATGGGTGCCACCACTTGTTATTTTCAGGCTTAAAACCGCGCAAAGAGTAGTCCTGCTGCGTTAACGTAGATGTTTTTGCTGAGCTTCGATTTTCTTTAGGATGAAGAATGGGTTTTGGGGATACTGCTGGATTTAGCCAGTTTCTAATGCACTACGCATAAACATCCGTGAAAACTGAAGATTTACGCAGTGCAGGGGCTGGAAAATCCAGGGCTTATGATAGGCTATGCTCTTCATTGCATTGATGCATCGTGGGTTTTCGCCTGTCGTGTTTGTTTTGAGAATGAGTGTGAAGGTCAGCTACAGATTTTGAGGTTTTTATGAAAGTCAGAGACGCGGTTCTGGTCGATGCTGAAGAAATCAGCGTTTTTTTGCAGGAACTTGCTGCGTTAGGAAAGCGCAGTTTGCCGAGTGATGAGACCTATGTGATCTCTCACTACATTGCTCATGCAGATAATATCCGCTGTTCTGTGGTTGAAGATGTGGACGGGACCCTGCTTGGGCTGCAGGTCCTGAAACGGGCATCAGAGGGCAACACTTATGGTGTGACGCCGGGTTGGGGCATGATCGGCACCCATGTGCGCCCGCGTGCTGGGCGCCGCGGTGTCGGGCGGGCCTTGTTTGCTGCAACGCTTGATGCTGCCAGACAAGCCGGGCTTGAGAAGATTGATGCCACGATTGGTGCCTCCAACCCGGAGGGGCTGGGTTATTATGAGGCGGTTGGCTTTCGCACGTATAAGGCCAACGAGAGTTCTGTCAGTAAATGTTTTGAGCTGACTGAGGCAACTGCGCCTGTCCAGAAATGATCATTTGACGCCGACGACAGAGAACCTTCCGGAGCAGATGCCATCTGAGAAGACGCCGGTGAAGATTTTTGAGTTCACGAAGCCGGTTATGAACTGGGTGTTCTCGACTTCTTCATCCGGATCATTGGGGAAGGTGATGAGGACTTGCGAGTGTTCGGCATAAATGCCGTCACCGCGCAACTCGCTGCGGGCATAAAGGGAGAATTTGTGTCCTTTGTCGCTGACAAACTGCCCGCGCCGTCCGTTTGGATCGGGGTAGACAGTGTATCCGTTGCCGTAGCGCTCTTTACAGAACTCGACCCCAACTGCATCGGTCAGGACTGTCAGGTTCTGGATGGCGATCTGCCGTGATACAGACAGGCGTTTCAGGTCTGTGAAGGGATTGCCCCGGTTGTCGCGGTGGGTGATCTGAGCGTTAGCTTGCCCCAGCATCCCAATGGTGAGGATGAGAGCTACACCGGACTGTTTCAGTTTTGTAAGGCGCATGTCTACTCCCATTTCAAACCTGCTGTGCCTGACCTCTCGTCCCGGATCTGTCGACGACAGGACTGAGGCTTGTTGCTGCACAGAAAATCTTATTCATGGGGAGCTTCCACTCGTTGCTGTTCAGGCCTCACGACCCGCAAAGAATAGTCCTGCTGCGTTAATGTAAATGCTCTGGGTTCAATTTGATTTTCTTTAGGATGAAGAATGTCTTTCGCGTGACTGTCCGGATTTAGTCAATTTCTCGAAGCAGCGTTTTGCGGGATCAATTGGCGGCTACGACGGAGAAGTGCCCGGTACAGACGCCATCAGAGAAGACGCCGCTGAACATCTTAGAATTGACGAAGCCGGTGATGAAGGCAGTCACCTCGACCTCTACGTCCGGGTCATTGTGGAAGGTGATCAGCAGTTTTGAGTGTTCTGCATAAATGCCGTCCTGACGCCACTCACTGCGATCGTAGAGGGAGACTTTGTCGTTCATCTTGCTGATGAACTGCCCTTGTTTCCCGTTTTGGTCAGGAAAAATGGTGCCGCCTTTGCCATAACGTCCCTCGCAAAACTCAATTCCCACCGCATCAGTCAGGACTGTCAGGTTGTCAATTAAGACTTGCCGTGTTGGAAGCGCGCGCTTCATGTCGGAAAACGGGTTGGCCTTATTGACGCGATTGACGATCTGACTGCTGGCTGGCCCCAGCATTCCAAAGGTGATGAGGAGAACAACACCGGACTGCTTCAGCTTTTTAACTCGCATGCTTTCTCTCGTTTTAAACCTGTTGCGTCCCATCTCTTGTGCCTGATCGGTCAGGATTGGTGCGGCTGCGAAATGCTGTTGGACGATGAACCGGACGTGCCTTTTGCACCGGACCATTTCGGTTTGGGGAACCTCTCAGAATATCTGTCTCTGTCTGTGTCAGTTCAATGGAACGGTGGTGAGCGGGCTTTACTGCAGTTTCAGCGGGCCAACAAAGACCTTGCCGGTGCATGTACCGTCTGTGAACACGCCGCTGTAATGGTCTCCGCCAATCAGGCCGGTTACGAACTGAGTGACCTCGATCTCTTCCTCTTTATTGCCGGGAAACGTCATCATGAACCGGTCGTGCTCTGCAAAAATGCCGTGTCCCAGGATCTCGTTTGTATCGACCAGCGTTACCGTGTGCCCCTTATCGCTGATATAGGTGCGCTTGGGGGCTTCCTTGGAGGGGGAGACTGTGTACCCGTCACCATAACGCTCAACGCAGATGGAATTGTCTGATGTGCCGTCCTGCATGCTCAGGTTTGAAAAGACAACGTCCCTGGAGGCTTGGGTGGTGTCGGTGTTTGCTAAGGAATAGCTTGCCAGACCAGCAGAGAGGAGCGTGAAAGCTGCAAAAACAGGGAGGGGGGCAAGACGCATCAATACATCCTTTTCTGATGCCGGTGGCAGTGCTGGGCACTTGGTCAAACATCAAGGATAGGGATGTGGTGAGGCATGAACAGGATTAAGCCGCCTCATGGTTTGCGTGTGTTGAACGCAATGTGCGCTATTCAAATAAAAAAGGAGGCAAAATGCCTCCTTTTTCTGAAGTCTGTCTATCAGCTCAATCAGCTTCGCTACACTTCCCGAAAACCGGTATTCGTTTTTCGGAGAATGTTTTTAGCGGCGCTGGTCGATTGGCTGATAATCACGCTCGGAATAGCCGGTGTACAGCTGGCGTGGACGACCGATACGCTGGGAAGGATCTTCAATCATTTCCTTCCACTGTGCGATCCAACCTACTGTACGAGCCAGTGCGAAGAGCACGGTGAACATGGTGGTTGGGAAGCCCAGGGCACGCAGGGTGATGCCGGAGTAGAAGTCAATGTTTGGATAAAGCTTCTTCTCAACGAAGTAAGGATCGGTGAGAGCAACTTTTTCCAGTTCCATTGCCACTTCAAGAAGCGGATCGTCCTGGTGGCCCAGCTCTGCAAGCACTTCATGACAGGTTTTCTGCATGATGCGCGCGCGTGGGTCGTAGTTTTTGTAGACGCGGTGACCGAAGCCCATGAGGCGGAACGGATCATTCTTGTCTTTTGCACGTGCTACATACTCAGGAATGCGGTCAACAGAACCGATTTCGGCGAGCATGTTCAGAGCTGCCTCATTCGCACCGCCATGAGATGGACCCCACAGACATGCAATACCAGCTGCAATACATGCAAATGGGTTTGCGCCTGAAGAACCAGCAAGACGTACGGTGGACGTGGAAGCATTCTGCTCGTGATCAGCGTGCAGGATGAAGATACGGTCCATGGCGCGTGCCAGAACCGGATTTACTTTATATTCCTCACATGGAACTGCAAAGCACATGTGCAGGAAGTTGGATGCGTAGTCCAGATCGTTTCTTGGGTAAACGAATGGCTGGCCAACGTGGTATTTGTAGGCCATTGCAGCAATGGTCGGCATCTTTGCGATCATGCGCAGGGATGCAACCATGCGCAGGTGTGGATCAGAGATGTCGGTGCTGTCATGATAGAAGGAAGAGAGAGCTCCAACGGTACCGGTCATGACTGCCATTGGGTGGGCGTCACGACGATAACCCTTGAAGAAAGAGCTCATCTGATCATGGATCATGGTGTGGTAGGTTACACGATGAACAAAATCGTCCTTCTCTGCGCGTGTTGGCAGTTCGCCGTACAGCAGCAGATAGCAGCTTTCCAAAAAGTCGCCGTGTTCGGCGAGCTGTTCAATCGGGTAACCGCGGTAAAGCAGAACGCCTGCGTCACCGTCGATGTAAGTGATCTTGGATTCGCATGAGGCAGTTGATGTGAAACCAGGGTCCAGTGTGAAGTGATCAGTTTGCTTATAAAGCGAACCGATGTCCAGAACATCAGGGCCCATGGAGCCAGAGTGGACGTTAAAGTCCCAGCTGTTGTCTCCAATAGTCAGTTTCGCTGTTTTGTCGCTCATATCAGGCAACCCCCATTTTGTATCTCCTCATGCGACTTGCTTCATTTGTGTACAAATGAATACACTGCATGATCTGACGTTTCCGCCCGGAGGAGAGTGTTGTCGTGGAACTGCCTATATCATTTGCCGCGATGGGGCAAGCGCCCGCAACCAATGCTTTTAGCTATAAGTGTAACTACCGCTACGAATGACTAGTATTTGCAGCGGTAGTTTCTTTTAGAATTCAGCGAATTAAGCTGAAAGATCACGAATGCGTGCGCAAGATTCGTCTTTTCCGAGCACTTTGAGCACGTCAAAGATGCCTGGGGATGTGCCACGACCAGTGAGTGCAGCGCGCAATGGCTGAGCAACTTTGCCGAGTTTCAGCTCTTCTGCTTCAGCCACTGCCTTAACGGCAGTCTCGGTGCTTTCCACGGTCCACTCGTCCAGTGCTTCCAGAGCAACCAGAACCTTGCCAAGAACAGCACGTGCCTCGTCAGAGAGGATCTTTTCAGCCTTTGCATCCAGATCCAGCGGACGCTGAACCCAGAGGTAACGAGCAGATTCCTGCAGTTCGACAAGGGTCTTTGCACGCTCTTTCAGGCCAGGCAGAGCTTCAACCAGTTTGTCCTGGTTTCCATCGCCTGCAATCCACGCCATGACGTCTGCGCCGCCTTCCACGTCCATCAGATAGGTGAGGAAGTGACCGAGCAGCTCCTCATCGCTTTCTGAGCGCATGTAGTGAGCGTTCAGGTTTTCCAGCTTCTTGAAGTCGAAACGGGACGGGGATTTGCCTACAGCGTCCAGACCGAACCACTCGATCATCTGATCGGTAGAGAAGATCTCGTCATCGCCGTGGGACCAGCCGAGGCGTGCCAGATAGTTGCGCATGGCGGATGGCAGGTAGCCCATAGCCCGGTACGCTTCTGCACCTACTGCGCCGTGGCGCTTGGAGAGCTTTGCACCGTCTGGTCCGTAGATCAGCGGAATGTGCGCCATGACCGGGACATCCCAGTTCAGAGCCTTATAGATCAGGGACTGGCGTGCTGCGTTGGTCAGGTGGTCATCACCACGAACGATGTGGGTGACGCCCATGTCATGATCGTCTACCACAACGGCCAGCATGTAGGTTGGGTTGCCATCAGAACGCACGAGGATCAGGTCGTCCAGATCCTTGTTTGCGAACTTGACGGTGCCCTGAACCTGATCTTCCACGATGGTGTCACCTTCGAGCGGTGCTTTCAGGCGAATGGCAGGGGCGATGCCTTCCGGTGCCTCAGATGGGTCACGATCACGCCAGGTGCCGTCATAACGCGGCGGGCGACCTTCTGCGCGGGCCTTCTCGCGCATCTCGTTCACTTCTTCCGGGGAGCAGTAGCAGTAGTACGCAGTGCCGACCTTGACCATCTGCTCAGCAACTTCGCGGTGGCGGTCAACGCGGCCATACTGGGAGATCGGCTCGCCGTCCCAGTCCATGCCCAGCCAGGACAGACCGTCCAGCAGCGCGTCTACGGCTTCCTCGGTGGAGCGGGAGCGATCGGTGTCTTCAATGCGCAGCAGCATTTTACCGCCGCTGTGTTTTGCCAGAAGCCAGTTGAACAGGGCTGTACGGGCGCCGCCAATATGCAGGTAGCCAGTAGGAGAAGGCGCAAAGCGCGTCACAACAGGTTTAGTCATAGGTGTTCCGGAAAAGTTTCAAGTTACTTCGAATAGTTTGGGGTAATTACGGCGGGGCGCCGTACCTCTGCGGGCTGTGTACCATAGCATTGAAAAGTTCCCAAGTGGCAGAAAGGGACTTAAGGGTGCGCGAGGGGCAATCATCCTCAGACAAGACGCAATCTGGTGGCTGTGCTCCCAGAATAGGTGAGCTTTGCCTTGAGGAGGATAAGTTTTCTTCTGTGCCGTTTGAAGCAGATACGGCGCTTGCTGGGCGGGCAACACAGCAACGCACAAAAACGCAAGTCAACGCAAAAAACGCGCATAGCAACGCAAGTACGCGTTTTATTGAAGAGAAACAGCGTCTTAGGTTTCGAGACGTGCTTCAAAGGGCACGTGAGCTGCTGGGTTTCGTGTTGAGGCCGGATTGGCCAGCTGTCATGAGTTATGCCCGTTCTGCTCTGGTACAGGATTGGAACAAGGGGCATGGCATCCTCTGGTATGCGCTTTGCCATTTGGCTGGTGTGCTGGTTTATTTCTCACTCCCCGCCGAGCCTTACAGCGTTTTAAGCGGAACTCCTTTTATCTTATTGGGAGTATTCGCTTTTCGTCGTTGGAGGGTCGGGCGGTTAACGGTTGGACTGACCGCGCTTTCGTTCTTTGCTGCCGGGTTCTTCCTTGCTGATTTGCGCGTGGAGTATGCGCGCGGTGACCCGCTGGAGCGTCCGATTACGCGAAAAGTGGAAGGTGTGGTTGCTGGAGTGAAGCATTCTGGCAAAGGGGCTTACTCCGTCATTTTTGCAGATGTGACAACACTTTCGCAGAAGGGCGTAACTCCTCTTTCTTATCGCATCCGGATCAGCATCAAGGGGATGAAAGAAGCACCCGTGATGGGGGACAGGATGCAGCTGAAGGCTCGGTTGTTGCCGCCGGGAGGTGCGGTGCGCCCCGGTGGGTACGACTTTGCCCGCACTGCGTTTTTCAGTGGGATTGGTGCGGTTGGCTACGCGCTTTCCAAGCCGGTTGTTGTGGCACACCTAGAGGGCACAAGTTTTCTGCAAGGGGTGGAGCGTGTGCGCAGTGGGATAGCGCAGCGGATCCGGCGGGTGTTGGATAACAGCGCGGAAAGTGCGTTTGCTGTTGCGCTTCTGGTGGGCAAGCGAGACTACCTTGCCACCGCTGACAAGGATGCGTTACGCAATGCCGGACTTGCTCATGTCCTCGCCATCTCCGGTATGCATATGGGTCTTGTGACCTCTCTGGTCTTCCTTGGTGCCCGCCTGATCCTATCCCTCAGCCAGTCGCTTGCGCTGAAAGGACATATTCACGTTTATGCCAGCGTGGCAGCACTGATTGCGGCGATTGTTTATCTTGGTTTGTCAGGAGCTTCTGTCGCAACGCAGCGGGCTTTTTTGATGGCAGCGATGATTTTATGCGCGGGACTGCTTGGTCGGCGGGCCTTCAGTCTGCGTGGTCTGGCGCTGGCTTGCCTTGTGCTTTTAAGCCTGAGGCCGGAGGAGGTTCTGGCTCCCGGGTTTCAGATGTCCTTCATTGCAGTGCTCGCCTTGCTCTCAGCCTATATGCTTGGGAAGGATTGGTTGCTCGGTGATCGCGATAATTTGCGAAGGAGTAATGCCTCATGGTTTCAAAAGGTTAGTCGTGTAAGTTTAAAGTGGATTCTAGCTTGTGCGTTGACCTCGTTGATTGCAGGTGCTGCTACGGGGCCAGTTGCGGCGATGCATTTTGAGCAGGTTGCGCCTTATGGGGTTCTGGGGAATATCCTTGCTATGCCATTGGTGACTTTTGTGGTTATGCCCCTTGGGTTGTTGAGCCTGCTGGCGATCCCGTTTGGTGCGGATGCGTTCTTTCTGCAAGGGATGGAGGCTGGGTTGGCACTGGTGCTGAAAGCTGCTTACTGGGTGAGCTCACTCAGTGAGGGGCTGACCAGTCTCGGGGTTGCCAGTGCTCCAGGGTATCTGCTCGTGATCCTAGCGATTGTCGTACTGTGTGTGATGCCGCTGCGCCTGAAATGGCTTTCACTTCCGGCATTTACGGTGAGTGTTCTGATGTTTGCCGGTGGCAAGGCGCCTGACCTGATGATTGCGGATGCGGGCAAGCACATTGCTTATTATGGGCAGGATGGTGCGTTTCGACTGACGTCCTCACGTATGTCGTTTGCTGCTGACAGCCTGTTGCGCGCCGGTGGGGTTTCGGCGGGTTCATTCAAACAGCACAAGGTGAGGGCTTCAGATCGGTCCTGTGATGATCGCGGCTGTGTGATTGTGATATTCCCTCAGCAGCCTGCAGAGGGAGGGAGGATAAGCTCTGCGCCGATCCTGTTGGCACAGTCTAAAGTAGTTGAAGTTTTGGAGGCTGACTGCCGTCTTGCCACCATCGTCATCACACAGGCTCAGGCGCCTCCTGCTTGCCGGGCTGAGCTGGTTATTGACCAGAAGGTTTTCGGAGAGCGAGGTTCAGCTTACATCTGGCTCTCTGCTGGTGCTGAGGGCGGGGAAAGAATAAAAAAAGTGCGCTGGGCATATGATGCTCAGCGCAGACCTTGGAATCCAAAATTGCCTCAGGCAACCAATGATTTAATAGCGGCGGAAGAGCGCAATCATCTTGCCTTGAACGTGGACGCGGCCCGGGCCGAAGATGCGAGTTTCGTAGGCGGGGTTGGCCGCTTCCAACGCGACTGAGGCGCCTTTTTTGCGCAGGCGCTTCAAGGTTGCTTCTTCTTCATCAATCAGCGCCACAACGATCTCGCCGTTATCAGCCGTGTCACCACGTTTGATCAACACGGTATCCCCATCAAAGATACCGGCATCGATCATGGAATCGCCTTTGACTTCCAGCGCATAATGCTCGCCACGCCCCATCAGATCAGCAGGCATTGCGATGGTATGGCTTTGTGTCTGGATTGCTTCGATTGGGACGCCTGCAGCAATGCGGCCCATGACCGGGATTTCCAGCGTTGGCACTTCGTCTGGTGATGTGGTGCGTGGAGGTGGCGGCGTTGCGACTTTCTTGCTCAGGGAGCCCTCAATCACCTCAGGTGCAAAGCCTTTTTCCTTGGCGGCAGGCTTCAGGCCCGGAGAAATTGAGTCCGGCAGTTTGAGGATCTCCAGCGCACGGGCTCTGTTCGGCAAGCGGCGAATGAAGCCGCGCTCTTCCAGAGCTGTGATCAGCCGGTGAATGCCGGATTTGGAACGGAGGTCCAGCGCGTCCTTCATCTCATCGAAGGAGGGCGGAACACCGGCTTCCTTCAAGCGTTGATGGATGAACATCAAAAGCTCGTGTTGCTTCTGTGTAAGCATCTTTTATCCCCGTTCGCTCCTAAGGCGCTGATTGAAAGTGAGCGGCCATTCCTGACCAATCGCGGTTTTGTAATTCCAAGAAGCTTAAAGACTTCAACTTCTGCGATTGGAAGGACAAAACACGAACGTACTCTACCTGTTCTCATTGTGTTCTGCAATGGGTTTGTTGAGGTTAAGCCCTGCTAGAACTGGGGGATTTGGTTTCTGGTGGGTGAGTGGGCAGGGGTTGCCCACTTCTGATGACTGGATTTAGCGTAGCTTGAGCAGGTCCACTTTTTCACCTGCCTTTGCAGCTGGTGCGTGTGGTGAGCGAATGATCAGGGCATCTGCTTTTGTCAGCAAGGCAAGCATGGAAGAGTCCTGTTTGCCAAACGGCGTTGCTATCAGATCTCCGTGTTCGTCTGTACTCAGGCTGGCGCGCAGGTAGTCCTGACGCATATCATTTGCAGGCAGATCAGCTGCCAATGTGGCTTTGGTAACGCCTTGATTTGTCACAGAGACCGTGCGGCCTAGCGTCTTATCCAGAAGCGGGCCGAGGAAGAGGAGTGCACATACAAGACTGGAGACTGGATTGCCAGGAAGGCCGAGGACTTTCATCGGGCCAAGGGCACCGGCCATGAGGGGCTTGCCCGGGCGCATGGCGATGCGCCAGAAGCCTAGCTCCATGCCTTCAGCGCCCAGTACGTCCTGAATGAGATCGTGGTCGCCAACAGAGGCACCGCCGAGTGTCACCAGTACATCGGCTTTTGCTTCAATGGCCTGCTTCACGCGTGCCGCGATTTCCTCAGGCTGGTCTGGTGCAATGCCCAGCATCATTGGCGTTCCGCCGCAGTTTCTGACGAATTCTGCAATGCCGACCTGATTGGACGCGATGATTTGATTCGGACCTGGTATCTGACCTGGCTCGACGAGTTCATCACCATTTGCGAGGATCGCAACGACTGGCTTTTTGCGCACTGGCAAGGCTGCGTGGTTCATAGCGCCTGCAAGAGACAGTTCGCGGAAACCGAGTGGGGCGCCTGCCTTCAGGAGGACTTGACCTTCTTTGAAGTCGAGGCCTGCCGGACGGATGAACTTACCAACAGAAACAGCTTCTTCGCAAAACAGGTTATCCCCGTCACGGCGGGCGTTTTCCTGCATCAAGATCGCGTCAGCGCCAGCAGGGACAGGTGCTCCTGTAAAAATACGCAGGGCTTCTCCGGCTTGCAGTGTGCCATCAAAGTTATGCCCGGCAGCGACTTCGCCTATGACCCTCAGAGCTGTCTCTGGATCGACCGTATCAGCGGCTTTGACAGCATATCCATCCATTGCTGAGGCGGAAAATGGAGGCTGCGTTCGTGTTGCGGCAACGTCTTCTGCGAGAATGCGTTCTCCGCTTTCAAGTAATGGAAGGTGCTCAGTGCCGGTCGGCTTCACATCTCTCAGGAGGCGGTCCAGCGCGTCTTCAATACTGATCAAGCTCATTGGGAGTTATCCTCCTCAGCCAGATAGTGTCCGGACTTCCCACCTTTCTTCTCCAGCAACCGGATTTCACCGATCTCCATAGAACGGTCAACGGCTTTTGCCATGTCGTAAATTGTCAGGCAGGCAACGGAGGCGGCTGTAAGTGCTTCCATTTCGATGCCAGTCTGGCCGGATACTTTTGCGAAGACTTCGATCTCAATTCCCGGCAGTTCAGGGTTGGGTGTGAAGTCCACCTGAACCTTGGAAAGCGCCAGAGGGTGGCACAGAGGGATCAGCTCGTGAGTTCTCTTGGCCGCCATGATGCCAGCAATGCGTGCCGTTGCGAGCACGTCGCCTTTCTTGGCGTTGCCTGAAAGGATCATGTCCAGAGTTTCAGGCTGCATTTTTACCTGACCGCCTGCACGGGCAATGCGTGAGGTAACCTCTTTCTCTGAAATGTCGACCATATGAGCCGCACCGCTGTCATCTAAGTGAGTGAGTTTTGGAGAAAGTGCTGACATTGTCTTGCCTCTGGACACAGTTTGTTCAGGTGTCTGCTTTTGCCAAGCAGTTGATTTTTAGCGTTTAAGCAAAGCTTTGGTTGCGGTTTCCACATCTTCCTGACGCATCAGGCTTTCGCCGATGAGGAAGGTGGAGATACCGGAGTTTTCCATTCGGGAAAGGTCTTCCGGAGTGAACAGGCCGCTCTCGCCAACGATGATCCGATCTTGCGGGATCAGTGGTGCGAGCCGTTCGCTGGTTTCCAGAGATGTCTCGAAGGTTTTTAGATTGCGGTTGTTGATGCCAACAAGCGGAGAGGAGAGCTTCAGTGCGCGTTCCAACTCAGCTTCGTCATGCACTTCGATAAGCGCATCCATGCCCAGTTCAAATGCGGCGTCTTCCAACTCTTTGGCCAGTTGGTCGTCAACAGCGGCCATAATGATCAGAATACAGTCAGCGCCCCATGCGCGTGCTTCATGAACCTGATAGGTGTCATAAAGGAAGTCCTTGCGCAGAACAGGCAGAGAGACTTCAGCGCGAGCTGCGACGAGATATTCTGGTTTGCCCTGAAAGGATGGTGTGTCTGTCAATACGGACAAACATGCTGCGCCACCGTTTTCATAGGCTTTGGCGAGTGCGGGCGGGTTGAAGTCAGCGCGGATCAATCCTTTGGATGGACTTGCTTTTTTAACCTCCGCGATCAGGGCGTATTCACCGTTCGCATGCTTGGCTTTCAAGGCATCTGCAAAGCCGCGTGTTGGTGTTGCTGCTTTAATCGCCTCATTCAGATCAGCCAATGAAGTTTGCGCTTTGGCAGCAGCAATTTCTTCACGTTTGTAAGCTTCGATTTTCTTAAGGATATCTGACATGGGATCCGTGGTCTTAGAGTTTCATATTGGCAGCTGTTGCAGCGTCGGAGGCTTCAACAAGTTTGTCCAGTCGGGAAAGGGCTGCACCTTGGTCAATCGCATGCGCAGCCATCTGGACACCCTCAGCGAGGGTGGAGACCTTATCTGCGACGATAAGGGAGGCCGCTGAATTGAGCAGGACGATATCCCTGTAAGCGTTTTTTGCTCCTTGCAGCACTTCGCGCAGTGCCTGAGCATTTTCTTTTGGATCGCCGCCTTTCAGATCTTCTGTTTTTGCAAGCGGTAGGCCCGCATCTTCAGGAGACACTGTGAAGGTGTTGATGTTTCCGTTCTTCAGTTCGGCGACAAAGGTGGTTCCGGTGGTGGTGATTTCGTCCATTCCATCGGAGCCGTTGACGATCCAGGCTTTTTCGGTGCCCATTTCCTGAAGGGTGTTAGCGAGTGGTTCAACCCATTGCTGTGCGAATACGCCTGTCATCTGGCGCTTTGCTCCTGCCGGATTGGCGAGCGGGCCTAGCAGGTTGAAGATTGTTCTGGTGCCCAGCTCAATGCGGGCCGGGCCGACATGGCGCATGGCCTTATGGTGGTTTGGCGCAAACATGAAGCCGATACCGGCCTCATGAATGCAATGGCTGATGCCGTTCGCATCCAGATCCAGATTGATGCCAAGCTCGGCAAGTGCTTCTGCTGAGCCGGATTTGGAGGACAGGGACCGATTGCCATGTTTTGCAACGGTCACGCCACAGCCTGCCACAACAATGGCTGTACATGTTGAGATGTTATAGGAGCCGGATGCGTCGCCACCTGTGCCGACAATGTCGATGGCGTGATCTGGTGCTTTCACCGGGATCATTTTGGCGCGCATGGTTTCTACAGCTGCGGAAATTTCGTCGATGGTTTCGCCGCGCAAGCGCAAGGCCATGAGGAAGCCGCCGATCTGTGCGGGAGTTGCAGCGCCTGACATGATGATCTCGAAGGCCTCACGGGCCTGAGATCGGTCCAACGTGTTTCCGTCAGCGACAATTCCAATGAGATTTTTCAAATTGCTCACGGCGAAAACCCCCTCAATCTCTCAGGTAATTCCTTAGCATACACAAGGGCTAACTATTAGATAGCTTTCGGAGGGCTGTCTAGGAGATAAACAAAAGCCCGCCACACTTATAAGTGTGGCGGGCTTGTTTTCGACAAGGATTTGTCTACTGGCGATCCAGTCCGGTCAGCTGGTTGAAGACTGCCTGATTTACTCGGACACCTTCTGTTTGCTCCAGCTGAGAGATGAACTGGTTGAGCAAGGAACTTTCCAGTGCGCCTGTTAGCTGAGTGTCAATGCGCTGCACGTTTTCAGATTCTGTCATGAAGGCTGGAGACGTCGTGTCGGTGAGGACAAGAAGAATGCGGTCTTCGTTGTTGCCAGGAACCTGAGAGGCGGTGCCTTTTGGTCCGGAAAATGCTGCTGTCACAGCAGAGCCGGAAAGCTCCGCAATGCCGCCGTTGCGGGTGAACGGTGCAGATGTGGCTGTTGTCAGGCCTTCGGCAGTTGCGACTTCGGAAAGAGGCTTTCCTGCTTCGACTTCTGCGATCAAAGCTTGAGCTTTTTCTTCCAGCAGTTCCGCTGTGCGGTTAGCAGTCCAGTCAGCAGTCACGGCTTCTTTCACTTCAGAGAGTTCTCTGTCGCGGGAAGGGGTGACATTTTTCACTTCGTACCAAAGGTGACCCGTGCGGCCGATCTCCAGCGGATCATTTTCAACGCCAACATCGGTTGAAAAGACTGCCGTGGTCAGTGCGCTTGCTTGTGGAAGATCAACAGTTTCACCCGCTTCGTTTTTGCCAGAAGCGTCAAATGAAGGTGTGTTGATCAAAGCCAGATCGAAACGCTCAGCGATTTCTTCAAAGGTGCTGCCGCCTGCGCGTGCGTCTTCGACTTCGTTGAAGAGGTCTTCTACTTCATCGGCTGCGTTTGCCTGAGCAACGATACCGCGTAGTTCGTCTTTAACGTCTTCCAGTGGCTGTACCGCAGCTGCCTTGACTTCTTTGGCAAAGAGAACCGCGTTGGTGAATTGGCCTTCAACGACGTTGCTTGCCTGACCTTCTTTGAGGGCAAAGGCTGCATCTGCAATTTTCTGGTCAAGGAAGCCGGATTTGTTCATGAGACCGAGATCGACGTCTTTTTCTGTCAGATCACGTTCATTCATCAGGTCTTCAAAGGTTTTGCCGGACTCCATCTCAACAACAGCAGCTTCTGCTTCTTGCTTGGTTGGGAAGGAGATCTGGAAGATGCGGCGCTGTTCCTGAGACTGATAACGGTTCTTGGTGCGCTCATATTCCTGAGCGAGTTCCGCTTCTGTCACATTTTCCGGTTTCGCGATCTTGTCTGCTGTCAGCTCGATCAAGGTAGCACTGCGGTATTCAGGCGCTTTGTAATTGCCTTTGTTTTCTTCAAAGAACTTAGCGAGCTCTTCGTCGGTTGGGGCAGGAACGTTTGTCAGGGAGCTTTGCGGCAGGACGAGGTACTCAACAGTGCGCTCTTCCATTGCGTATTTGTCGAAGGCTTCGAGCATTGTCTTTGGGACAACAATGCCGCCAATGATTGCTTCTGCAAGCTGTTGACGCTCTGCGACGAACTGCTGCTGCATCACGAATTCATCTTCGCTTATGCCCAGATTATAAAGTACCTGGCTCAGGCGGTTACGATCGTAGCCGTTTACACCCTGAAATGCAGGTGTTTCCTGAATGGTTTTGACGATAGCTTCATCAGATACACCGATGCGCAGCTGAGATGCTTCATAATCAAGCGCAGCTTCGGCGATGAGGCGGCCCAGAACCTGAGCGGGTACGCCAAATGCAGCGGCCTGTTCCTGAGTGACAGGCTGGCCGACGCGGCGTGACAGCTGGTCGAGCTCGCGTGAATAAGCTCGTTGGAAATCCTGAGCCGAAATTTCTTTGTCGCCAACTGAGGCAACAGATGTGGAGCCGATTCCAGTAAAGACGTCAGCGATCCCCCAAACTGCAAAGCTGAGGACCAGAAGGCCGATCAGCAGTTTTGCAAACCAGGAACCTACGCTATTACGCAGCGCGTCGAGCATAATTTTATCCGTTCTCTTGTTGAAGGCGAGGGACAGTCTCCCCGCGCACACATGCAAGGCCGCCGGATAATAGTGTTCCTTTCGCCCTGGGGCAAGTTTACACGCCATAAAGGCTGTGAGATTCGACAGGAGATACGAAGTTCATCGTACTAGCGGTAATCCGCTATGGGACTTAAGTGTTTTTTCTGCTAGTGAGCACACATTCCATTTGGGAATTTGGAATTCATATTTGGGGAACGGATCATATGACTAATCGGCCACTTGTTGCTGGTAACTGGAAAATGAATGGTACCAAGGCTTCAGCTGCAGAGCTGGAAGCTATGGGCGCGGGATACGACTCAGCACTTGCCGAAAATGTAGAGCTTCTGATTTGTCCACCTGCATTGCTGGTTGCGCAGCTGGCTTCCCAAGACAAAATCGCAATTGGCGCACAGAACTGCCACGCAAATGAGAGCGGTGCGCATACTGGCGATATTTCTGCGGAAATGATCCGTGATGCTGGCGGCAAGTTTGTGATTGTTGGTCACTCCGAGCGCCGCGAAGATCATGGCGAATCTGATGCGGATGTTTGTGAGAAGGCTGAAGCTGCTTACCGCGCTGACCTTGTTGCTATTGTTTGTGTTGGTGAAGTTGAGAGCGAGCGCCGCGCAGGCACAACACTTGACGTGGTTACCAAACAGGTTCTGGGTTCCGTACCAGCAGGCGCAACTGCCGAAAACACTGTAATTGCTTATGAGCCTGTTTGGGCGATTGGCACTGGATTGACGCCAACTCCAGCAGACGTTGCTGAGGTTCATGCTTCTATTCGCGCGACTCTCATCAAGCAGTTTGGTGGTGATGTTGGCGGTAAAATGCGCATCCTTTATGGTGGCTCTGTTAAGCCTACCAATGCAAAAGAGCTGCTTGCGGTTGAAAACGTTGACGGTGCTCTGGTTGGCGGCGCAAGCCTGAAAGCTACGGATTTCCTTGGAATTGCCGAAGCTTATCGCGGCTAATAATAGCCGGTTTTTTATAATATTCTTAGCAGTCCACCAATTTGCTGCGCCTTTAGGGTAGAAAGGCGCAGCAAATTCGGTTAGAAGGCCGACTAACGAATTCATTAAACCTACGGATACCTATGGAAACCGTTCTGATTGTTATCCACCTGATGGTCGTCGTGGCGCTGGTAGCACTGGTTCTACTACAGCGCTCTGAAGGCGGCGCATTGGGTATTGGCGGCGGTGGCGGCGGTGGTGTGATGAGCAGCCGCGGCACAGCTAATGTGCTGACTCGCGGTACTGCGATTCTTGCTGTCTGCTTCTTTGCTACTTCACTCGCTCTTTCTCTGTTGGCTCGTTATGACGAGCGTCCAGGCTCTCTGCTTGATCAGGTTCCTGCCGGTTCAGCAACGCAGGGTACAGAAGGGGGCGCTGGCAATGGTCTTCTTGACCAGCTTCAGCAGCAAAGTCAGCCAACCGGCCCGCAGGTTCCACCTGCTCAGTAATCTGCTGTAAAGCAGAAACAGTTGAAATATACGTCTGACGGCACCGCACACTTGTGCAGTGTCCGTCATTCGTGCGTTCAGACATAACTCAATTATCCAGGGTATTGGATTATCAGGCACCCACCACGGCGTGCTTCCCTATTTGATAAATTCCACCCTTTCAAACGTGGTAGCGATCCATGGCACGGTACATATTCATCACCGGTGGTGTTGTTTCTTCTCTTGGGAAGGGACTTGCCTCCGCAGCTCTTGGTGCGGCTTTACAGGCGCGCGGATATAAGGTTCGGCTCCGTAAACTCGATCCTTATTTGAACGTTGATCCGGGTACCATGAGCCCTTACCAGCATGGTGAGTGTTATGTGACCGATGATGGCGCAGAGACCGATCTGGATCTTGGCCACTACGAGCGTTTCACGGGGCGTCCGGCAAATAAGCAGGACAACATTACCACTGGTCGCATCTATCAGGATATTATTGCGAAGGAACGTCGCGGTGATTACCTTGGCGGTACCGTGCAGGTGATTCCTCACGTGACTGACGCGATCAAGAACTTCGTGCTGGATGGCAACGAAGGGTATGACTTCGTGCTGTGTGAGATTGGTGGCACCGTTGGTGACATTGAAGGTCTGCCGTTCTTTGAAGCTATTCGTCAGCTGGGCAATGATTTGCCACGCGGACAGGCTGTTTACATCCACCTGACACTGCTGCCTTACATTGCAAGTGCTGGTGAAATGAAAACCAAGCCGACACAGCACTCTGTTAAAGAGCTGCGTTCTATCGGTATTCAGCCAGACATTCTTATGGTGCGCTGTGATCGTCAGATCCCTGAGAATGAGCGCCGTAAGCTTTCCCAGTTCTGTAATGTACGCGAAGAAGCTGTTATTCCGGCATATGATGCGAAGAGCATTTATGAAGTGCCGCTGGCCTACCACAAGGAAGGTCTTGATGAGCAGGTTCTGGATGCATTTGGCATCACGGGTGCTCCGGCTCCAGATCTTTCCCGTTGGGAAAGCATTGTAAACTCTCTGTTCAATCCAGAGGGTGAAGTCACCATTGCGATTGTTGGCAAGTACACCGTTCTCAAAGACGCATATAAGTCCTTGATTGAAGCGCTTGTGCATGGCGGAATTTCGAATGGTGTGAAGGTCAATCTTGAGTGGATTGAATCTGAAACATTTGAAAAAGAAGACCCAAGCGAGTTCCTTGCCAATGTGAATGGTATTCTCGTTCCTGGTGGTTTTGGTGAGCGCGGCTCTGAAGGCAAGATTGCTGCTGCACATTATGCGCGTGTGAACAACATTCCTTACTTCGGTATCTGTTTTGGTATGCAGATGGCTGTTGTTGAAGCTGCGCGTAACCTTGCGGGTATTGCTGATGCGAGCTCCACCGAGTTTGGCCCAGCCAAAGAGCCAGTTGTTGGCTTGATGACTGAGTGGACACGCGGTAACGAAAAAGAACAGCGTCAGGCAGAAGGTGATCTGGGCGGTACCATGCGTCTTGGTGCGTATGATGCAGTTTTGAAAGCTGACAGTAAGATTGCTGCGATCTACGATTCCACTGAGATCTCCGAGCGTCACCGTCACCGATATGAAGTGAACATCGGGTACCGTGATAAGCTTGAAGAAGCTGGTCTGATCTTTGCTGGCACCTCTCCTGATGGTGTTCTGCCTGAAACGGTAGAAATTGATAACCATCCTTGGTTCATCGGTGTTCAGTACCATCCAGAACTTAAATCACGCCCGTTTGAACCGCATCCGCTGTTCTCCTCCTTTGTAGGTGCTGCGCGCGATAATAGCCGTCTGGTTTAATCTGCTGTTTTGGGGGAAACACTTTGACCAAGGGAATCGACCACATTGTACTTGCTGTAAACTCTTTGCAGGATGCAGCAGGGCTTTGGGAACAGCTCGGATTTAAGGTGACGCCAATTGCGCGTCATCCTTGGGGCACGGAAAATCGCCTCGTTCAGCTGAACGGCAGTTTTCTTGAGGTTTTGGCGATTGGCGAAGGTGCTGAGCTGTCAGAACCAAGTGAAGGTGTTTTCTCCTTTGGCGCGTTCAATCGCGACTTCCTGCTGAAGGGAGAAGGTGCTTCCATGTTCGTCATGGACAGCACGAGCGCGGCGGACGACCGTAAAGCATACACTGCTGCCGGTCTTCCTGAGTATGCGCCATTTTCCTTTGAGCGGATTGCTGTTTCTCCAGAAGGCGATGAGCGTCAGGTTGCCTTTGATTTGACGTTCACGACAGATCCACTCAGTGCGGAACTTGGCTTTTTTACCTGCCATAACAAATTTCCGGAAAACTTCTGGAAGTCAGAGTATCAATCCCATCCGAACACTGTACGCGATCTGAGTGAAGTTATTTTTGTTGCAGATGACCCTGCAGATCATCATGAATTCCTGAAGGCGTTTATTGGTGAGCGTACTGCACGGCTTTCCAGTCTTGGTGTTGAGATTGAAACGTCTCGCGGGGTGGTCAAAGTTCTTTCCCCAAGCGCCTATGAGAGCCTTTATGGGGTTAAAGCTCCAGCTAACCGGGCAGGCCTTAAACTGGCTGCCTTTGGCTTTTCTGCTGCAAATCTTGAGAGCTTTGGGGAATATGCTGAAGCGCTTGGCGGACGCAAATACGGTGATTTCTGGGTGATTGAGCCAGAACGAATGGCCGGTGTTGCCGTGATCTGCAGCTGATCCTTTTAAACCCCGGGGCTATCGCTTTCGGGGTTTTTCTTTGCGTTGAGCCTGATGAGTTATGCAGTGACAACGAGTGGTGCCTGATTTTCATCCACGATCAGCTCCAGTTGAGCTGGTGGAGATGAAAACTCCATGACCTGCACCATGTTGTGGTTTGTTCCAGCTCCATCCTGATCAAAACTTAGAACGCCTCCTGATAGCTGGAAGTAGTCTCCCACATTTTGCTGCGTGACTTGTTCTGATCCAATCAATTCTGTCACATCCAACCGATCAGCGTCATCTCCAGATGAATCATAGTCCGTGATGAGATCTGCAATTGTGAGATTGGAGAGATCGAGCACAAATGTATCGCTGTCTGCTCCACCTTCAAGTGTGTCCCTGCCAGCCATTCCTGCAATCTTGTCTCGCCCTTCCATGCCGAATATATGATCGTCACCATCGAGCCCTTTGATGAGCTCGCTGGTTTGAGTTCCCGTAAGCACATCATTCCCAGATGTGCCGAGGATAGGTGGTGCTGCCTGCTTGATGGAAATGAGATGGCTATCCGTATCTGTATCGCCATCACCATCTTCAACTGAAATGAAAAACTGCAATGTTTGGTTTTGGGGAAAGTCCAGCCCTGTGTTGGCGGTAAACTCCCATGTGCCATCTGAATGGATGGTGAGTTCACCTTGCTGCGTATAGAGCGTGGTTTGTGTGTTTGGAGCCAGATTGACGATGTGTTGATCGTTTACGTCTGTGTAGACGGTCACTTGCGCGTACCCATCCGCGCCAGAGCTGAGGGAGAATGTATCGCTGATTGTCTCTCCCTCAGTTACGACGTTCTGTGTGTCTGAGATGTCGATGTCTGGATTGTCATCTTTGATTGAGATGTTGGTGATGCCTAGAGCAGTGCTGCCATCTGTATCCGTTGCGACAATAGAGACACCTAATATTGTGAAATCGCTGGTTCCGTTGGTCACATGCGGAAAATCTGCAAGCAGTGTGGCAGTTACTTGAACTGAACCCGTGGATCCAGCTGCAATGGATGAGCCTGTCAGGGCCAACTGAATAATGTTTTGGCCATTAATTGAGCCTGTGAGTGTCTGTTTATCAGCTGAAAGGGCCCAGTTGATGGAATTGACGACTGCGCCACTGTCATCACGGACCTCAATATTGGATGTGTCTCCAATCGTGAAGCTGACAATATTGTCAGAGCCAGCTGTGAAACTCAGGGTATCGCTTTGTGTTTCTGCCGTGCTTGCTGGGTTTGAGCCAATCACATCACCCGTCGGCTCATTGTTGCTGATCTGATCTCCCAAAGCGCTCTCATCAAGACTTAAAGCGATAATGTCGCCACCAAAGGGATTTGTGCCATCGGTGATGGTGATGGTCTGTGTGTCTGAGGTGGTGTCGCCATCAGCATCTGTTGCGGTGATGGTGAAGGTTTGCTGCTGCGGATCATCGTTGTCGAGATTGGTCGCAGCTTCAAAGGAGTAGGTACCATCCGGATTGACGGTGAGCGTCCCTTTAGGCAGCGTGAACGTGGCAGATGTGTTGGTGGAAAGGGAGATGGACTGGTCGGCTTCTCCGGGTACTGAGACAGTGATCTGTGTGACGCCATCAGCTCCGGGGCTAAGCGACCACGTGCCGTTGAGTGTGTTGTCTTCTGCGACTGAGGCTGGTGTGTCTGTGATGTCCAGTTGTGGTGCGTCGTCAATGATGTTGACCTGAATGTCAGCGTTGACTGTGTCTCCGTCATGATCTGAAGCGTTTATGGTGATGCCGTTGATCTTGATGGGATTTCCGCTTGCATCATGGGGAAAGGCATCCGTCAGTGTGGCTGTGACCTGAACCGAGCCTTGTTGACCTGCTGGGATGGCTGAAGCATCCAGTGCCAGAATGATTGCAGGCGTGCCGTTGATTGAGCCGATAAGTTGACCATTTGAGACTGCCCAACTGATATCGAGAGCCGCATCTCCATTGGTGATTGTAATGCCTGAAGGATCACCAAAAGCGAATGTGGTGAGCTCATCAGAGCCTGCTGTGAAGGTGAGGGTACTGGAGATGTCTGTCTCAGTTGTGCTGGTTGGATCAGAGCCTGTGGTGCTGCCAACAGCCAGATCATTTTGATCCTGTGTTGTATCAAGGGCTGCTTCATTGACCGTGAGGATCAGATCTACCGCTTCACCGGGCAAGTTGTCTGGCGGTGTCGGTGAGGCTCCGTCGGTGATCGTGATGGTCTGTGTGTCTGACGTGGTGTCTCCATCAGCATCTGTTGCGGTGATGGTGAAGGTTTGCTCTTGTGGATCATCGTTGTCCAGATTGGTAGCAGCCTCAAAGGAGTAGGTACCATCCGGATTGACGGTGAGCGTACCTTTGGGCAGCGTGAAGGTGGCAGTTGTGCTGCCCGAAAGAGAGATGGTCTGGTCGGCTTCTCCAGACACTGAGACAGTGATGTGTGTGACGCCATCGGCACCAGGGCTAAGCGACCACGTGCCGTTGAGTGTGTTGCCTTCTGCGACTGAGGCTGGTGTGTCTGTGATGTCCAGTTGTGGTGCGTCGTCAATGATGTTGACCTGAATGTCAGCGTTGACTGTGTCTCCGTCATGATCTGAAGCGTTTATGGTGATGCCGTTGATCTTGATGGGATTTCCGCTTGCATCATGGGGAAAGGCATCCGTCAGTGTGGCTGTGACCTGAACCGAGCCTTGTTGACCTGCTGGGATGGCTGAAGCATCCAGTGCCAGAATGATTGCAGGCGTGCCGTTGATTGAGCCGATAAGTTGACCATTTGAGACTGCCCAACTGATATCGAGAGCCGCATCTCCATTGGTGATTGTAATGCCTGAAGGATCACCAAAAGCGAATGTGGTGAGCTCATCAGAGCCTGCTGTGAAGGTGAGGGTACTGGAGATGTCTGTCTCAGTTGTGCTGGTTGGATCAGAGCCTGTGGTGCTGCCAACAGCCAGATCATTTTGATCCTGTGTTGTATCAAGGGCTGCTTCATTGACCGTGAGGATCAGATCTACCGCTTCACCGGGCAAGTTGTCTGGCGGTGTCGGTGAGGCTCCGTCGGTGATCGTGATGGTCTGTGTGTCTGACGTGGTGTCTCCATCAGCATCTGTTGCGGTGATGGTGAAGGTTTGCTCTTGTGGATCATCGTTGTCCAGATTGGTCGCAGCTTCAAAGGAGTAAGTACCATCCGGATTGACGGTGAGCGTACCTTTAGGCAGCGTGAATATGGCAGATGTGTTGCCGGAAAGAGAAATAGTTTGGTCGACTTCTCCAGGGACTGAGACAGTGATCTGTGTGACGCCATCAGCGCCCGGGTTGAGTGACCACGTGCCCTTTAAAGTGTTGCCCTCTGCGACTGAGGCTGGTGTGTCTGTGATGTCGATCAAAGGTGCGTCATCGATGATGTTGATGGTGATGTCACCAGTTGCCTGATTGCCTTCTTCATTGGTCACGCGGACTTTCAGGAAATCCTGCGGTGTGCTGTTGCTATGATCTCCTGATGCGTTGAGCGTGTAGGCCCAGCTGTAGGTTCCATCTAGATTAATTGTGATTGTGTAGGTGCCGTGGGGCGTGGTGATCTGACCGCCGCTGGTGACATCTATCCAGATATTTTGTGAGGGATCGCAAACCTCGAGTGTCTGGAGTGGGGAAGAGCCACTCTGGATATTCATCGGTCCGGCAGTTTGAGTGATGGTCTGTCCTGCTTCAGTGCCTGACGCGAGGCCGGATTCGTATACATCATCAGTGTTGCCTGCAAAAAAGGCAGGTGTAACTCGTGGATTGGATAGGTCTGGCGTGGATGTGGTTTGCTGGTCAGGTTCGAATGCGCCATCTCCTAAATCACGTTCTAAAACCTCTTTATCGCGCTCTGAGGGCAACAGGAGCGGTGTGATTGGGAAAGCCGGCTGGACGATGATTGAGATTGGTTCGAAATCATTTCCGCTGCCAATGAGCTCATCGTTGGCAGGTAATGGAGACTGAGGCTCATTTTTACCGCTTGAGGGCTCAGAGGCGCTTAATGTACCTGATGACGTCTCTGGACCTGCACTTGGTTCTGCGTTTCGCGCAGCTGCAAATGCTGTTTGAATTTCCTGCGCGGTGAGGAGTTGATTTTCAATCTCTATAGAAGGTGGATTGTTGCTGTGACCTTCAATGATCAGACGTGTGCCATCTGACAAGGTGATTTCGGTGGTGCCATTGGCGGTCTGGATGTCTGCAAGCTCCAGGCCTGATGGCAGCAGCAGAATTTCTCTGACAGGATCCCATTCTATCTCATTCAGAAGCAGGTTCATGCCACGTGGTTGACCATCTAACGGCGTTTCTGACGTTGTTTCAATGTTATCAGGAAGTTCGATGATAAGCTGGCTGATGTTTGGCGCTGCTGAGCTGGCCTTTTGTTGAGGCCTACTCTCCGGTTCAGGTGATGTTTGATTGGTTGGAAGCACTTGAGGTTCACCGGTTCTGGTATTCGGCATGCAAGGCTCCCTTTGCAAACTGGACTAGGACGTTAGCGCGCCTTTTCTGAATGAGAAGACAACGTCTCGCTGAAATTGTGCTGCCGAATTCTAAATCAAATGGAGTTCAAATTTATATATACATTATACAATACGCATAACTGACAATATTAGAGGCCGCGTCTGTTGAGTTGATGTTGCTATTACTTTTTGAGTTATTGATATTTATTACACTTAATTGCGTGAGGAATGACATTATATTAAAATAAAGTAAATTAAAGCTTCAGTTGCCCGGTTGTCTCAAGTATTGCGTAGAGGGCGTGTGTATGAAGTTGTTTGCGCCACTTATTCTTGGCGTTGCTGCCGTTGGCTTGTTGAGCGGAGCAGGCCACGCGATGTCTCTCAGAGATGCAGTTAACCTTACTGTCTATAGCAATCCTGAAATTGGAGAAGCGGTTTTTGACCGCAATGCGATTGGCTTTGAGCTGAAACAAGCTAAAGGCGAATGGTTGCCGCGTCTTGATCTTGAGTTTCGCGGGGGTGCCGAATGGGCTGATCGCAGTTTTACCCGTCAGCGGGATCAGTTCTTCTATGGCCCTTATGAAGTGAGAGCGACAGGTCGGCAAAAGCTTTTTGATGGATTTGCGACGACCTATGAGATTGAACGTCAGAGAGCTCGTCTGGATGCCACGTCTTTCAGAGTTTGGGAGCGGTCTGAGTTCATCGGTCTGAGTGCGGTGCGTGCCTATGTGGAAGTTTCCCGTCTTTTTGAAGTGAAACAGTCTGCTCAACGCAATATTGCTTATCACTCCAAAGTGGCCTCGGATATGCGGGCAGGTTTGTCTCGCGGGGTTGTCTCCGTTGCAGACGTTCAACAGGCAAGTGAACGGGTGTTTGCTGCACGGCTTGCATTACAGGAGGTTGTTGAAGAGCTTGAACTTGCTGAAGCCACGTTTATTGAGGTGGTGGGCAAGCCAGTAGGACGCTTGGGGGGCGTCCCCAGTGTTTCACGACGCATTCCTGGCACGCTTCCTGATGTTTTGAATGTAGCACGGCGGAACAATCCACTGATTGCGTTGCGTAAAGCCGATGTAGATGCTGCGAATGCGCAGATTAAGATTGCAGAGGCAGACTATTATCCAAGATTGGATCTGGAGCTTTCCTCGCGTGTTGGTGAAAACCTGAACGGATTTCCCGGCGTCAATAATCAAGCAACAGCGCTGGTTGTTATGCGCTGGAACCTCTTTAATGGCAATATCACGAAGAACAGGCGTGCTGAGCAGGTTGAGCGGGCAGGTGAGGCACGGATGAGAACGGCGCGGGCTTTCCGTGAAGTTGAGCGGGAAACGCGTGCTTCCTGGATCCGGCGTGTTGAGCTTACCAAGCAGCTTGCAATCATCAAAAAACAGCTTTCAGCATCACAACAGCTTCTCATTTCATATGAAGGCCAGTTCACCGTTGGACAACGAACTCTGCTGGATGTTTTGGATACACAAAACACAGTCTTTTTTACTGAAGTCTCCGAGATTTCTGCCCGCTATGCGCAAACCTTTGCCAACTACCGATTGCTGGCAGCAATGGGCGGTTTGCTGGAATCGTTTGATGTTCAACCTCCTGCCCAAGCCGAAGCGGGCTATCGCAAAGTACGGGATGATGAGGAAACAGAGGGCTGGCTGCCGGGCAAAGTGTTGCCAGGCGTTTCAGCTCAGTGGGCGCGTGGGACACCTGTTGCCATGCCTAAACCGAAACAATGAGGGAGGGGATTTTGGGCAGACTTAAATTTGCAACGGGCATGAGCGGTCCTGCACTCCTCATCTGGGGGGCTGCCATGTCTCTTTCGGTATGGGCAGGAGATGCTGTCAGCGCGGACCTTGCCGTTGCCACCTCCGATTATTATCGCGGTGGTGTATGCTATAATTTCAATCTGCGGCACCCTGAGGAGTTGCACAGCGAAATTTCTGTTCGGGTGCGTGATTACTTTGAGGAGGCAAATACCGTTGTTGTCTCTGCGCAGCACAGCTCAATCGTGCAGTTGCGATTTGATTGGGCGTTGGAAACAAGAGACTGGTGTGGAGTTGCCATTGGCTACATGAAAGATGCGGTTTGGGATGATGAAGCCGTCAATCGCTGTCTTTGTTTTCGCGAATACATGAGAGAGTACTAAGTCCTCAGGTCATCCAGTTCCTTTTGAAAGGATATGGATGACTTTTTCCTTTGGGCCATCAGCGAGAATACGGCCCTTATCCAGAATGATCAGCCTATCAACCAGAGAAAGTGGCGCGGTGCGGTGTGTCGCAATGATTAAGGTTTGCTGCGGGGTGACCGAGGATGAGAGGGCATTGATGAACTGCTGTTCGGTCTGGCCGTCCATCATACCTGTTGGTTCATCCAGATATAGTAGTTTTGGGGAGCCCATGAATGCTCTGGCCAGGATGAGCTTTTGTCTTTGCCCGGATGATAGATCACGGCCGCCTTCCTCAATCAATCTGGCAAATCCGTGCGGATGAGCATCGATAAACTCCAATGCTCCGGAAAGCTCACTTGCTTTGACCAGCTCTGCATCTGAGGCTTCAGGGCGACCTAATTTGATGTTGTCTCTGATGGATCCAGAGAAAAGGCTAGCATCCTGCCCGATGTAACATATGGATCTTCGCAGTTCCGTGGGTGCAAATTGCTGATGATCCAAATTGTCGATGGCGTAACTTCCTGACTCTGGAGAATAAAGACCGCTCAATATTCGGCCCAGAGTGGATTTGCCAGAGCCGACAGGGCCGAGTATGGCGATGCGCTCTCCTGCGGAAATGGATAGGTTCAGGTTTTTCAATGTTGGCTCTGCAGCCTGCGGATAGGTGAAGCTCATATTCTTTAGAGAAACCTGAGCGTGATCAATGGTTTTGCTCAGGTGCCTGGAGGCCCACGGTGTTTCTCGTGGTAACTGATTGATGGCGTCCAGTCTTTTGTAAGCGGCTTTGACCTGTTGGAACCGTGCGAGAAAGCTGGAAAGTGTTGCTAGTGGGGCAACAGCTCGTCCCCCAAGGATCACACAGGCGACAATGCCGCCCATGGAGATAAGCTTTTCTGAGAACAGATATGCGCCTGTGACCAGAAGTGCGACTGTGGTGAGTTGCTGCAAAAAGCCCGTTAGGTTTAAAGCCCAGGTAGAAAGCGATCTGACTTTGTTTTGCGCTGAGGCTGCTGCGGCTGTGGCACTCTCCCATTTGCCAAGAAGCTGTCCTTCTGCGCGTTGGAGTTTGATTGTCTCCAAGCCGTAGAGACTTTCTACCAGCAGTGCATTTCGCAGCGTAGCATCAGCAACTGTTGCTTCCACGGCTCTTTTGAGAGGGAACTGCATCAGCAGTCCAATTGTGACCACGCTCATGATTGCTGCAAGAAGCGGATAAACCATGGGGCCGCCGATATACCAGATCAGGCCAAGGAACATACCGAGGAAGGCAAGGTCCGTGATGGCAGCGATTGTTGCTGAGGTCATGAACTCGCGAATGGTTTCAAACTCACGCATTTCGTTGAGGAAGCCTGCAGTGCTCGCAGGGCGATGCGCCATTTTCAAGTGCATTGCCTGATCAAACAGTCTGGAGGAAATTATCAGATCAGCTCGTTTACCTGCAAAATAGATTAAGGACGCACGCAGTGACTTCAATAGTAGGTCAAATAGTAACGCGCCCGCTACGCCAAGAGTGAGAACCCAGAGTGTAGGGAAGGCCGAGTTGGGTAAGACACGGTCATATACGTTCATGGTGAAAAGCGGTGAGGCCAGCGCTAGCAAGTTGATGAAGGCAGCAGCAAGTGCAACGAAGGCGTAGTCTCGTGCAACGGCTCTAATGCCACTGAAAAACCAATGGGAATTGTCTTCCTTCGCTGTTTGCTCCTGTGAACCCTCTGGTTTGTAAAAGGGCTTTGCAACAATGATTTCTCCGCTGCAGAGCGCTTGAAGCTCATCCACCTTAGCCAGAACGGCGCCGCCATCTGCATGCGGGAGGGCGACAGCATAGGATTTCTCATCGTACTTTTCCAGAACAACCAATGCACCACCGGACTTGAGGAGTAAAATTGCAGGAAACAAAAGTGAGGAGAGATCTGTGACTTTATGATGGAGAGCCTTGGTCGAAAAGCCAGCGCGTTTGAGAGCTTTTTGTAGTAAGTCAGCAGTGAGTTTGCCCTTCTCCAGGGGAAGACCTGCGATGAGGTTTTCTGAATTTGCTGGCATGTTGTGTTGAACCAGCAGAATTTCGAGACATCCCCGCAGTGGATCAATCTCGATTAAATCTGACAGTTGAGCGTTTGATGTCGCGTCCTCTGCAGGTTTTGTGTTTTCAGGTTCCCGTTTTGCATCTTGATTTTTATCTGACGTAACAGTCGAAACTGAGGCTTCGATGACTGGGTCACTCTCTTCATGCGTGGAAGACATTTTAGTCGTTGTAGTGTCTTCCTCGTTTACGGGAGGTGGCGTCTTTTCTTTTCTTGTTTTCGGCTTGGCCGTTTTTGTCAGTTCCAACCTGCAATTCTCCGCAATAGATCCCCGTAGTATTCAGAAAAACCAAGGAGAGTTACCTTTGGTAAGGATAACTTGATTCCGGCTGGTCGCGTGCCTCTGGAACTTGTTGGGGAGTTTCTAGGGGGATTATCTTTGCGCCTATTGCATCTGATGGAACGGGTCACAAATTGGATGAGGCTTGGATCTGAAACCACACGGCTTCCGCGTGGTGCTGCGCAGGTGTCAATTGGTTTGGAAAATGCCGTTTTTGCACGCACGCGCTTATTGGTCCTGATGATTGGATTGCTTTTGATTTCGTTCGTCCTTTGGGCCGGTTGGGCACAGCTGGAAGAAGTTACCCGTGGAGACGGACGTATCATTCCATCTGCGAAGATACAGGTTATTCAAAGCCTTGAAGGTGGGATTGTTAAAGAAGTGCTCGTGAAAATGGGTGACCTCGTCAGTAAGGGAGATGTCCTGATCCGCTTAGATGATACGGGCTTTTCTTCCAACCTGGGTGAACTGGTGGCAAAGCAGCTAGCATTGGAGATAGCTCGTGAACGGTTGGATTTTCAGTCCGTCTGGCCTGAACGTGGGGAGGAGTTAGCTTATAGTGACCACTATCACGAGAATGCTCAGCAGATTGTTGCTTCGGAGTTGTCTCTTTTTCAAGCCAATCTGGAAGGATTGAAGGGCCAAGTTGCAATCAACCGTTCGCGCGTTGCACAGCGTATGGCGGAACTTGAAGCCTCTGAGAACCAGCGACGGAAGGTTCTTGATTTATTGCGTCTTGCAAATGAAGAAAAAGAGTTGAAAGCGCCGCTTGCTGAAAAGCAGATCATTCCGCGTACAGATATGCTCAAACTTCAGCGTGAGATTGGTGATCTGGAAGGGCAGGTCAATACGCTTCAGGTCACAGCAGGACGTTTGCAGGCGGCTGTTGAGGAGGCTGAACAGGAAATTGAAGGTGTTTACACCAAGTTCCGGCAGGCAGCCCGCGCAGAGCTGAGTGAGGTGCAGGCTCAGTTGGATATTATTGCAGAAGCTTCCAAAGGGGCTGGTGATAAAGTCGATCGCGCAGATATTCGCGCCCCCATGGATGGCATCGTCAACACGATTGATGTGAGCACAATTGGCGGCGTGGCTTCACCTTCTCAGCAGCTTATGACCATCGTGCCCGTTGAAGATGTTTTGCTTGTTGAGGCAAAGGTGAAACCTCAGGATATCGCCTTTATTCACCAAGGACAGCAGGCGCTTGTTAAACTCAGCGCTTATGATTTTTCCATTTATGGAGGACTGGATGGGCAAGTTGAGGGAATTTCTGCAGACACTGTTTACGACGAAAATACTCGTGAGCAGTTTTACTCCGTAATTATCAAAACGAAACAAACTGAGTTAGAAAGTCGCAACAAGAGTCTTCCCATCCTTCCGGGGATGGTCGCCTCCGTCGATATACTCACTGGAGAAAAGAGTGTGCTTTCTTACATTCTTAAGCCAGTTAATCGTGCACGTGAGGAGGCGCTAAGAGAACGGTAATGCGTTATGGCTCTTCCGGAATACCGGGGCAAGCACCGTAGAAAACGTGGTTTGTTACGACGAAGCTTTGTAGGGATGGTGGTCAAAGCCGCTTTTCTGACTGGCATTGTGGCCAGCATGTCCACTGCGCAAGCTCATAATCTGCGGTTTAGCTATCAGAGCAAAGTGCGCCGCCGCCGTCTGTTTTCCCTAATGAGGTTTACGGGGCCAAACGCTATAAAGAAGAGGGAAAGCTTTGGGTTGTTTGGTTCGGTTGAAATTAGTGGTGGCAACAGCCAAGCTTTCAGGAAATGGCAGGCCGTACTGCCTGAATGCGACCAACAACTGGCCTCCTTGAAAGAGTGCTTTGCCGGAAATCTGCGGTGTGCAGGCTCCGTTGATTATTGGTCACGCATTGTCCGGGGTGTCGGGAACAATAAATCACTGCGGCAGCTTTCGCTGCTCAACTCTTACATCAATGAAAGTGCCGGATACGATCCTCAAGCGGTTGCCGCTGGGCGGGCGGACGTCTGGCGCGCGCCATTGCAGTTTCTGGGCTTGCGCGGTGATTGTGAGGATTACGCGATTGCTAAGTATTTCAGTTTGTTAGCGCTGGGCTATGAAGAAACGGATCTGCGAGTTGTTGTGGTGAAGGATAGCATAAGACAAGTCATACATGCAGTGACCACGGTTCAGTTTCAAGGTGCGTGTTATGTGCTGGATAGTTTAAGGCCAGTTGCGACCAAGGAGATCGACCTGCTTCATTATCAGCCATTGGTGTCTATGCAGCGGGATCTGCACTTTACACACTTCAGGACAGCAGAGATGCGGCAACGGTTTTGGGCTCAGCACAGGAATGGATAACCGTGCTGAGCGAAGACTTATCTATGCGTTTAGCAACTCTTTTGAGTTCTCATAGGCAAGGATTGCTCCTGCCAAGTCCTCTAATGCAGCTCCAACTGATTTGAAGAACGTAATCTCGGTTTCACTTGTTCTGCCATTGTTGCTGCCTCTGGTGAGATCATAAAGATCAGCTTGAACATCCTCAGGCTTCAACGTGCCATTCGCAAGCGGGATGGTCAGGTCCCCGGCTTCTTTCATCGCACCTGCGCGGGTGTCGACAAAAATTCGTGAGCGGGAGATCGCCGCATCATCAGCCTCGCGCATGTTTGGAGTGAACCCGCCCACAAGATCAAGATGACAGCCATCGGACAACCATTCACCTTGTATGAGGGGATCATTAGACAGTGTTGCAACGGAAACGATATCAGCCTGCTCAACAGCTCTGTGAAGGGATTGCTCAGCTACAACCTTGACGCCAAGTTTTGCGCTTAGTTCTTGCGCATTATCCCTGGCTTTTTCGAAGTTCCGGCCCCAGAGGGTTACAGTTTCAATCTGCCTTGTTGTGCAATGCGCCTCAATGAGGTTTGCCGAGAGACGGCCCGTGCCGACCATTGTCAGGGATGTTGCATTTTTGCGAGCAAGGTAATCAGCAGCAAGGGCAGAGGCTGCCGCTGTGCGACGCGCTGTAAGCTCGCCGCCATCAACCAACGCTAACGGTGCACCAGTCTTGCCGTCGGAGAGCAGATAAGTGGCGGAGACTGCAGGAAGACCGGCATCTGCATTACTTGGAAAAACGCTTGCGAGTTTTACGCCGAAATAGGCACCTGATTGCCAGGCAGGCATGAGCAGTAAGGTGGCATCTGCTTTATCCGGCACGCCCATGGTGTGATGGTGCCGAACCGGCATTTCGCAGCCTTCTTTGAACATTGTTCTCAAAGCCTCGACCAGTGGCCGGAAGGGCAGGGCGTTTTTAGTTTGGGTATCGGATAACTGTAACATACCCGTTTCTCCCTTATAATTTGCGAAAGGATGTTCTGATATCTCACAGGACTAGCGGGCGACGGATGTGTTTGTCACTTGAGTTTTCGCGAGAAACGGGTTGTATGCACAAAGAAGCCCGCCGTTTGTACGGCGGGCTGTCTTTTGGCTCAGCGTGCTGAGTACACGATGTCTTTGATCACATTCGGCGTGATCTTTCCATGCTCACCGATGGCTTTTAAAAAGTCGCGGCTTTCGATGATGTGCATGAGCGTGTCGATGTCGTTTTGATCCGTAATGTTGGCATCTGACAGACGAATTGGCATGGCCAGTTGTTGGTAAAACTCTTCGATCGCATCAATCGTCTTCTCAGCCAGATCTTCAGATGGAGGCAGTGAGAACACTGCTGTTCCCATTTGCTCCAGTTTTGCGCGCTTCAGTTCAATCTGACTGCGCAAGAGGCTTGGTTGAATGATGGACAGTGTTTGGGCGTGGTCAATGCCGAAACACGCTGTCAGTTCATGTCCAATCTGGTGTGTTGCCCAATCTTGCGGCACACCACATGAGATGAGGCCATTTAAGCCCTGGTTTGCTGTATACATCAGATTTGCGCGCCATTCATCAGTATCGCGCTCGGGATAGCTCTTGCCCAGTTGAACGAGCGTTCGCAGTAATGCTTCCGCATATCCATCCTGTACCAATGCGCCGGTCGGGAAGGTCAAATATTGCTCGCAGACATGCACGAAGGCATCGATCAACCCGTTCCTGAGTTGGCGTTCTGGCAGTGTTTTCATGGTGTCTGGATCGAGAACCGAGAATGCAGGGAAAACAAGAGGAGAGCCGAAAGCGAGTTTTTCACCTGTCGACTTGCGGGTGATGACTGAGTTGCCGTTGGATTCAGAGCCTGTTGCAGGAAGGGTCAATACAGACGCGAGCGGTGTTGCCTTTTGAATGCGATGTTTACCGCTTGGAATGTCCCAGTGATCTCCGTCATAGTGTGCAGCTGCTGCTACAAACTTACAGCCGTCGACAACAGATCCTCCCCCAACTGCGAGGATGAAGTCCAGATCTTGTTCTTTCACTAGCTCTACGGCTTTTTCTAGGGTTTCGAAGTGTGGGTTGGCTTCGATGCCAGAAAATTCAACCACGGTGAAACCTTCAAGCGCGCTTAACGCTTGCTCGTAAACACCGTTCGCTTTGATCGATCCACCACCATAGGCCAACAAAATGCGGCTTCCAGTCGGGATCTGATCCCTAATTTCCGATATTTTCCCTTGACCAAACAAAAGTTTAGTTGGGTTTTGATAATTGAATTTCATTTGATTGCCCGGACAATTGAATTGTGCATACCGAACTTAATGCACTTTTCTCGGGTTTGAAGGGCCGAAGTGAAACTAATTCACTTAAATAATTTGTTGAATGATGAAAGAGACTGGACAGGTTGTTGAGAGTTCCTTCCTGTGTTCCCTTATGCATGGAATGCCGCTCTTCGCCCTGTATTGTTTATAGGCAGTGCTCTTTAGGACTTAACGAATTGTTTCGGCTTTGAGAATGGTGAAATGTGCAAATAGTTAGAATATGCAGCGTAGTCACTATTCCATATAACTCTTTGATTTTTTGAATAATTATAAAACATGAATATTTAAATCATATTTGACTTTTGTCATTTGCGAAAGGTGTTCTGTTTTCTATTTCTCGGATTGCAAATCATTCTCAATTGCGAGAAGGCGCCAGTTTTGCCCTGGTGATCCTATTGCATTGGAGGGGGATAGGGGAGGTTTGCTCATGTTGGGCTATCCCCCTCAAAAGAGATTCCGAGTTTAAGCATGTTGAATAAAACGGTACTTCTATCATTCGCATCAGCAGTGGCAATCAGCTCTGCAGCTCTTGCAGGTTCTACTGAAGTTAAAGTCGAGGTTTTAGACAAAACTTTTGATCCAGCGGGTGGTTTCCTGGCTTACACAGAGTTTGAGCTTTCTGGCGAACCTTTAGCGGAAGGTCTGGGGCTGGATTTGGATGTTCTGGACCCAAATCTCGTCAATCAGCCAACCGCTTTTGATTACACAGCCGGCATCGAGAGTTATGAATACTCTGAGGAGGCTATGTATGCGGTCAATTATCAGTCCAAGATGGGCCCACATATCGTAAACGGTCCACTAAACAAAGCGCGTGGCGGTTCACTTGAAAGCCTTGGCAAACGCGTGATTGAACTGGCCGGATCTGTTGCCTTCCCAGTGGAAGAAATTCCGCTCAACATGTACCCGATCACCTTCCCATACATCTCAGCGCTTCCTGAATTTGGTCAGGCAATTGACAGTTCTGTCGTCTCCAGCGATGAGGCGGATATTCTGACTGCTCACGGAAAATCTAAAACAGTAAAAATCGATATTCCGGCGTACTTCCGAGATTATGCTTCGCTCTCCTGGAAAGAGGAAGGCATGGACAAGTCTTTCAATCCCGGAGCTGCGGCAGGCATCATGTTGAAGGATGTCATGTGGGCACAGGATTTCCTCGGCGGTATGCACATAATAGCAGAGGATCTGGAAGTTGAGGCTGAAAGTTCTGTCATGGATCTGGATGGCATACACGCGCTCGGAGTATCCACGGCAGATGGTTTCAACGGCGTTATTCTAACTGAAATGCTCAATGACCGTATGATAACACTTCGTGATCAGTTTGGTTATGACGGTAAGATGCTTGGCGCAAAGCTGACCGCGTCTTATGATCCTGCTCAGGGCCCAATCTGGTTCCCACGTAAGGTTGCTGTGACTGAAAAGACCGAGAATGCCGTGAAAGCCATCGGGTCTTTAGAAGTCATTGACGGAGCATCCACTCTGCGTGACACATGGTTGATGTTGTGGCCGCTTTCTGAGATTTACGCATATAGCGACCAACGTACTGCAAACACAAACCAGAACCCGGCTTTTATCGCCGTGTTTGACGGTGCACCATTTGCTGCAGCTGCTGACCTGAACAAAGACAATGATCTAGTGAATGACATTGCTTCTGATGATGTCTTCTCCGCTGCAAGTGTTCTCACAAACGCTACTTTCAAAAACCTTGATGCGCTGCACTTCAACAAAGAAGCGGGCACTCTGGTTGATCGTTATGATGGCAAGCAGGGCTCCAAAGTTACCACTTATGATGCGGCATACGCTCTTCAGGCCTTGAACATTTTTCAGCGTTCTCAGGATGCACTAGCCGTTGGTTATGACTCCGCTGATGCGGGTGAGAGCCTGGAAACTGCACGCGGCAAGCGGGCGCTCGAACTGATTAAAGCGCAGGCAGATTTTATTCTGAAGAATTTGATCTCTGAAAATGGCCTCGCAGTTGATGGGTTTGAGATTGGTAAAGGCGCGAGCACGGAGCAAAGCCTGGGTACGCAGTTCGCTGTTGTTCATGGGTTAACCTCGGCATTCCTTGCAACAAAGGATGAGAGCTACAAAGAAGCAGCACGTAAGCTGTTCCTGACCATTGAAGCGAAGATGTATGACAAGACGATTGGCACATACGCTGCTGTGCCAGGCCAACCAACTGAGCACACACCATACACCGCTGCTGCAATCAGTGCTGGACTGCGTAGTGCAATGCTTATTCTGCGCAACAGTGAAGGGGAGAATGAACCTCTATTGGACCTGGCAAGCCTGACGCAACGCTATGAAGGCTGGTTCCGCACTGTCATTAACGGTCGCAATGTGGACGAGGGCATGCAGCTTGCTGAATGGCTGGGAGACAGTGGCGAAAACGTTGTAGCTGGTAGTGAAGATCTGGACACGGATGCAGATGGTGTTCCGCAGATTGTGCAAGCTGGCACAGCTATGGTGATGGCCGGTAAGGTCAAAGTTTTTGCTGTAAAATAAGTAGTTTACCGCGATTTGAAACAGCCGGGGTGTAAAACATCCCGGCTTCTTCTGCCTGTTAACCTATGTCAAATGCGAGGCATTCGCATTTGACTATAGAGACAACAATCACAATAATCTGACGAAGAATCGATCCGCAGTCATGGATGATGCAAGCAAGAATAGCGTACCAGTCAATGGACCTAAGCCAGCACAACCCAGCGCAATAGAATTGTTCTGGAAGCGTCTCGGTTACAAGAGCAAACATGCTGAGTTTGTGCTTTACTTCCTCACTCTCAGTGGGTTGATGCTGTGGGATGTTGTTGGCCTTCCTTGGCAACTCATCCAACCTTCACTTGCCATCCATTTCATTGTCTCCCTTATCCTCTTTCCATTGTTTGTTCTTCCATTTTGGTTTTCTCATCGTGACCTGATCAAGAAGAACGGACGCCCGTTTCTTCGTAGAACAGGCCAGATGATTGAGATTGCCCTGGTACTGTTGGTTCTCAGCGGCATTTATCTCGCGTTTTTTGGCAATCGCGGCAACATGATGGGGCAGGTCGCATATTGGCTCCATCTGGTTCCAGCACTGCCGGTTTCGTTATTGGTGTTTCACCATGCCAAGCGCTATTCGATGGTTAAGGTTGCAGCTTGGATCTTCCCGTTTCTTCTGGCGCTGGCCGCACTCATGCTGCCAGCCTATGCTGCCGATGAAAGTAGCTCCCTTGTTCTCAGTAGTGAGGGCACAAAACTCATCTCAGCAAACTTTGATGCAGGCAGTGTCGCTGTTGTTGACCGCAGCTCTAACAAAGTGCTGCAAGAGATCAAGATCGGTGGTGAGCTACGCCGCATCGCGTTGGATGAAAAACAGCATATTGCAGGTGTAACGGACTACACGGGTGACCGTGTGGTTTTCATTGATCTGAACACAAGCAAAGTTCTCTCTGAGTTCAAGACTGACTATCGTCCATTTGGCATTATCTATGACAAGATCAACAACCTGTTCTGGGTTTCATTGTTTGAAGCGCACAAGATCATTGCAGTTGATCCGAGACAAGGCATCACTCAGGAAATCGACAGCGAAGAGACCCCGCGTGGTCTTGCTTTGCTCAGTGATGGTCGTCTGATCGTAACGCATGCCATGGTTGGCAAGGTCTCCATTTGGGATACCTCAGGGGCTAAGCTTACATTTTTGAAGACGATCAGTTTGGCTGAAACTCAGGACAACGACGAAGCTGTTTCGCAGGGTGTTCCGCGCATTCTGGATGATATTGCAGTAAGCCCGGATGAGAGCGAGGCCTGGTTGCCACACGTTCTTTGGAACTTTGACCATCCTTTCCAGTTTCAATCCACCGTGTTTCCGAGTGTCTCATTGTTGAGCCTTGAACAAGGGCAAGAGACAGAAGTTGCTGAGCGCCGCAAGCACCTCTTCAAGCAAATCAACATTATTGATACCAACAATCGCACCCGCATTGTTTCAAACCCTCATGATGCTGAATTCTCCGAGGACGGTAAAAAAGTTTACGTTACATTGGCTGGAAGCGAAGACTTGATGGTCTTTGATCTGACCCGCAGAACAGCCCTGACCAGCAAGAAGAAGCGCCGAGCGCGCCGCAAGGGCAAACTGAACCAAGGTGGGGCAAAAGTCATGCAGATCTTTCGCCACATTCCGGGCAACAATCCGCGCGGGTTGGTTGTTTCGGGGCAGGACATCTTCATACAAAACGCAATGACGCTTGATCTTGTAGCGCTGAAGAGAGGTGGGGACGGCCCGTTTGCGCGCGTCACTCTGAGTGAGCAAGCTCCAGTTCCACTGGTGCAGAGCGATCCGGTTGAGGCCAAGCTACGCAGAGGTAAGACCCTTTTCAACAGCGGCAACACAGATGATTCAAAACTAACGCCGACCACTGGTGACTTTTGGATGAGCTGTCAGAGTTGCCACGTGGATGGCTTCAACTTCACCAATGGCTATCTTTATCGATCCACACCAACCAAAAAGTTTGATCGCGCCACAATTGGCCACGACAATTTAAACAATATGATCTCCGGTAACTTCATTGGTGACTACTTGCGCATCATGCAAAAGACGCAAGGTGGTATGGGCCATGACGACCGTGATGGAGCCTTGCAGATCAATCCGGATGAACCGTCAGAACCGGTCAAACGCGATATGGAGGCTCTGCAAGCTTTCATCACATCACGTGGAAACCTACCGCTGAATGCAAGTTGGATACGCCTTGATGATGATCGGAAGGTTCTACATGAGAAGGATTGGGTGAACTCAGCCGCCTGTGCGTCCTGCCATTCTGACATGTTTGAGCAATGGGCAGATTCAAACCACCGTCTGATGGGAGAATCTAACCCATACTTCATGGTCGTGAAATCCGTTGCAGAACAGACGGAAGGTAAGGACTTCGGCAAATGGTGTCTTGGCTGTCATGAGCCGCAGGAACAGTTCACCGAGCCAAAGGCGGTTCCGCAAGAAGGACATATGTTTGAGAAGGGTGGTGCCAGCCTCTTTGAAGCCCTTGAGACGGGCGTACCGGATTCAGATGAAGGCACGGGCTGCTTATTCTGCCATCGTATCACTCGTATTGAAGCAGCTATGGGGCAGACGGCAGGCACCAACGCCAGCTTTACCGTCAATGTGAAAGATAGAGAAAAGTATATCTTTGAAGACAACGACAACGCACTGCTGCACTGGGTGGGTAACCGTCAGATCAACGCCAAGCCCGAAGTGCATGCCAAGTCGTACTCTCAGCCATTTTACAAGGATTCTGCTCTGTGTAGCACCTGCCATAATGAGGTGGCTCCAGGCACAGGTAGTGTCATCGTGAACACCTACGGTGAGTGGGAAAAATCCTCCTACAACAATCCAGCAGATCCCTCCAAGAACCGCACTTGCATCAGCTGTCACATGATGGCTGACGTGCAAAAGATCGGTGAGAATGTCCCGGGCATTTCTACAGATGGGGGCAAGGTGAAAGAGAATGTGGTGACACACCAGTTCACGGGTGCCAATCACCATCTTGTCGGCCTGCGCAATAAGAAGCTCTCAGACATGAGCATTGAGCTTTTGCGAACTGCTGCTGAGTTGGAAAGCTACATCGACGAAAACGGGAAACTGATCGTTCGTGTCAAAAATGTCGGAGCAGGGCATGCCTTACCAACCGGCGTTGCTGACTTTCGTCAGCTTTGGCTGGATGTGACCGTGAAAGACGCAAGTGGCAAGGTTGTTCTGGAAGATGGCAAGATGGATGATAAGGGCGTCGTACCAACCGATGCTCGTATGTTCCAGAAGGTCTTTGGCGACAAGGATGGCAAGCCCGTCGGCCTGCTCTTCTGGCGTTATGAAAAAATGCTGAAAGATACCAAGATCCCAGCGAATGGTTACCGGGATGAAGCCTTTGCATTGCCAAAAGAAGCTACTTATCCGCTCAGCGTGGAAGTAAAGATGATGTTCCGCATCTATCCGCAGTGGGTGACCGATGCAGTACGCCAATCCTACCCAGATCTACCAAATCCAGAAGCTGTTGTTATGGCTGAACTTACTCAAACACTGGAGCGGCCATAATGTTTGCCAGTTTTCTGATCACATTTCGCGAAGGGCTGGAAGCCTTTCTGTTGGTTGGCATCATCCTGTCTTACATGCACAAACTTGGCGTGCGGCATTTCAATAAATACGTCTATCTTGGTGTTGTACTTGGATTGATCGTATCACTGGCGTTGGCCTTTGTTTTCCAGGTGGTGATTGACCAGTTTTCCAATCAACACTATCAGCACCTGCTGATGATCTTCATTCTACTTTTCGCCACGCTGGTGCTGAGCTACATGGCGATCTGGATGCATAAACAGGCCAAGGCACAGGTCGACCATGTAAAAAAGAAACTGGAATTCCACATCTCCTCGGGCAACCTGTGGGGCATGGTGTTTCTTGCGTTCATTGCGGTGCTGCGAGAAGGGTTTGAGACCGTATTGTTTTTCTCTGCTCTCATGTATTCAGGGCAGGGCGTGACATTGGAGAACGGTCTGATTGGGGCAACTATCGGTCTTGTTGCATCCATCCTGCTGGTTTGGATTATGATGCGTGGCACCCGCGAAGTTCCGATTGCTCCGTTCTTCAAATACACCAGCTTGCTGATCATTATCATCGCAGCCGGATTGTTCTCGTCTGCCATCAATATGCTGCAGGCGATTGATGTTGTTCCGATTTTGATGGAGCAGATCTTCAACATCTCGTTTATTTTGGATGATCAGGGCACCTTTGGCACTTTCATGCGGGCGCTGTTTGGGTACAACGCGTCGCCAACGCTGATCCAGTTTACGAGCTGGGTACTTTATCTTGGACTATTCCTGAGTTTCTGGAGCCGCGGCTATGCTCAAAAAGCCTGAACATGTTTTGGTGTTGGGGGCGGGGCCTGCTGGTCTGACAGCAGCAATCCGCTTGCTGGAAGCTGGTATTCAGGTCACCGTGCTTGAAAAGGCTTCAAAAGAAGGGGGCCAAAGCGGCACAACAACGTTTGAAGGTCGCCATGGGACCTATCGCTTTGACTACGGCGGCCACCGCTTTATCACTCACAACGCGCAATTGCTAAAACTGGTTGAAGAGCTGGTTGGCGATGACCTGTTGACCAGCCAACGCAAAAGCGTCATTCGCTTTCAGGATCGTACCTACGATTATCCATTAGCCATGGGCAACATCCTGATAACGGCGCCAGCCTCATTATTGGTTGGTGCGGTAAAAGACTTGGCACTTTTGCCATTCGGTAAGCCCATGGACGATAACTTCGCAACATGGATCACCAGTCGGTTCGGTAAGACGCTCTATAAAAACTTCTTTGAAGGATACACAGCTAAACTCTGGGGTATGGATCCGGTCGACCTGTCCGCAGACTGGGCTGGTCAACGCATAAGTCTGTTGGACTTGAAAGATGTTGCCAAACGACTTTTGCCAATCGGGAACGACACCCCTCGCACCTATGCCAGAAGCTATCGCTACCCTAAGTATGGATTTGGTGCCATTTTTGAACGCATGGCCCAAAAGGTTGAAGCGCTTGGCGGCGAGATTATCTTTGATGCAGCTGTCGATGGCTTTGACTACGCAGCAAATAAAATTAGTGCCGTGAAAGCAGGGGGCTCTTCCTATCCAGCAGATGCTGTGCTCTCCACGCTCTCCTTGCCTTACATGGTTAACATGACAGGTGGCGAGAGTGCGTTAGCATTCAGAGGATTGCGGTTCTTTAATATGCCTCTTGAAATGGACAACCTCTCAGACTGCACATGGCAGTATCTGTCAGATCCCGACATAATAGCAACGCGATTGCAGGAGCCAAAACGACGCTCACCGTTCATGGCTCCCAAGGGGCACACCTCTGCAATGTTAGAGATCCCATGCGACCCGGGGAGCGAACTGTGGGAGATGGACAACCAGCAGATGTTTGCTCAAGCGTGTGGTGTCTTGAATAAGCTTGGCATCAATAGCGCAGCAGCCACAGGTGAATACTTCTCTACTTATCAGCGGCAGGCCTATCCGCTGATGACAGTGGGATATGAGAAGAACCGTGCTAACGCAATTGCCCACCTCAATCAGTTTCAAAATCTGATCCAGTGTGGGCGGCAAGGTACCTTCCGCTACATCTTCACAGACACCTCTATGGAGATGGGGCAGATGGCTGCTGATGCGTTGATTAGCGAAAAGGATCAGCGCTCTACCATCTATGAGCATCGTAGTGAAAGAACCGTTATTGAAACGGAAAGTGTGGCTTAGGAGACCAGTCGTGGTGAGAATATTTTATGCATTGCTTATGTCTTTGCTTATTACTGGTCAGGCGCATGCTTACTCTTATGCTGCTGCTGGCAAGGAGCCTCTGATTGATGCGCGGGAAGCCATCTATAAAGCTGTGAACGCCGGGGACTTTGAAGCAGCGAAGTTAGCTGCCAACGAGATCTCAGAGAAACTTGCCTATTTGACGACTGATTATGACAGTGGGCTGTCTGAAGCATTTGAAAACGCCTTAGCCTCTCAAGATACAGCGACAATCGCAGTTGCTATCAATCGCGTTTTTGTTGCGGAGATTACCCGTCGTTTGCAAGCAGGTTCCGAAAACTTGAAAGACTATCAGACCGCTAAAGTTCTTGTTGTCAAATCAAAACGCTTCTTCGATGCCATGGCGGGGGAGTTACCAGGCAAGCGACGTCAAGCTGTAGATGAAAGCCTTCGCCAAGCACTTGAAGCCATTGGGAATCCTGGCGTGTTTGGAGTTGGTAAACGAGAGGCAGATCCTGCCGCTTACAATGCTGCTGTTGAGGACGTCTTAAAGGCGTTGGCAAACTAGTATGTTGCGACTTGGCTGGGGCGCAGCTCTCTTTTGCTACGTGACTTTGTCCATTTGGTTGCTCCGCCACACACCAAGCATCCCAAGTGATGACGCCTATTTCTTTGTTAATGGCACAGTTCGCTTCAGTGTACTTGAGTTCAGGCCACATTTTCCGGGGTATCCGGGATTTATAGTGCTGAGCAAACTGCTTGTTTTGATCGGCTTGAGTGCGAAGCAAGCAGTCTTCTACCTGAGCCTATTTTCTGCACTGTCTTTACCTCCTTTTGCAGCATGGACTACCCAAGCCTGGGGAGCATCTCATAGAGGTGTGCTGCTGGCCTTCTTCGCAGTTTTAACGCAGCCTTTCCTTCCGCTTGTCGCATTAAGTATGATGAGTGATGCAACAGGTATTGCATTCTTTCTTGCAGCCTTGGCTTTTATGGGTAGAGGCAAACACATCAGGGCAGGGTGCTTTGCAGGGTTTGCCCTAGCCTGCCGGCCATCTTTCATTGTTCCAGTTGCTCTGGCCTTAATCACTGAGTGGTATTTGAAAAAAGAGGCTCGCACAAAACTTTTTATCGCAAGTGCCAGCACGCTGCTCTTATTCTTCGGAGGGGTGTTCCTGCTAGAAGGCGAGGCTTACCTGATTGAAGCGCTGCGGTTCACCGAAGGTCATTTCACCGTCTGGGGTAACACGTCGTTTGAGCAAACCTTCGAACGTGAAGGCTGGTTGGATGCCTTTGAAAAAGAACCCATTGCTCTTGCAAGCTTGCTCTCTCTTCTCCTCATAGCTGCCCTTGCTTTCATAACCCGCCCCAAACTCACAGCCTTGCTGATAGCAGCAGCAGCTGCCGTACTCTGGACACTACTTGCCCAAAACCCCGAAAACCTCCGCCACGTGCTCCTACCTGCCATTTTGCTGGTGATTTGGTTGGTGAATTCGAACCTGAGCCCCATCACTCTTTCCCTGCTAGCTATTTCATTACTACAGCTTGGCTTATGGTCGCAATTTCTCTTTCAATCACCAACACTAGCCCCACTACAACGTGTTACAAATGACCTTCTTCTCCAACCTAGCGGTCTACTGGTGACAAATCATGGAGTATCTTTTTTGCAAGATCACTTGAAACAACATCAAGTTCTTGATGCCTACTTCATCGCCAGCACGGAAGCTCAAATATCGATTGCCCCGACACAACCGAACTGGCGATTGTTTTCTTTAAACTTGAAAGGAGAGCCTCCCGACATCAAAGGTTGCTATAGGACACGTATTTTGGGTGATAATGTTTATTGTCTTTTAATCGCCCAAGCGGAATATTTAAAGTTAAATAAAAATTATATTTACTAAGAAGTGTTGATTGAAGTGCACTTAAAGAAATAAGGTTTAAGTTGATAAACATTGATAATGTTAAGTATCAAGATGTGTACCGAGCAGTGGGTTGCTGATTTGATGTCTCTTTAGTTGTTGTGGAGCATTGATTTACGATATAAGTGTTTTATGAATACTAATTGTAGGATTGTAGAAATTACTGCGTTGAGAAGAAACATTTTTCGTGCTTGATATCATGCACTCACTTACATGTGCTGACACAGAACAGTAGACATTTAGTTTACAATTTATGAGGAGTTGAATGTTGTCTAGCTCATATCCTAAAAAAGAGCTACCAAGGTTGGTGCAATCTGTCAGGTTTTCAGATGAAGAGGCATGCCTACGCCTGAATGTTAGAAAACAAACAGTGAGTGTGGCAAGATCAGCAAAAAGCATTTACTTCGGGATAGCAAGCTTAAAAAGGGGCTGTAAGTTTTACCAAATGGTACAATTTATTGCGCAATACCGCATATATGAAGGCCGTGTTGGCTGTTTTGGCGAAGGTTCGTGATGGAGATGATCCATTAGTAAGTTGTGAAACACTGCAAACAACTCTAGCGGTAGATACTTTTTGGATATGGATATGAGCAAACATGGGTCACTTCATAACAAGCCCAAAGGAAGAAAGACGTTGAACGCTTCATCAATTGGTGTATTTGCGACTGAGGCAAATAAAACTCACTCTATTGGGCGGTAGGAAGGCACCATTCGTTGAGTATATTTCTTCAACAAGTTTAATAAATTATAGTGATCCTATCGAAGGCATTCAACTTGGCTGAGGTGTAAAGATTATGGCTGAGCACAATAATCCTGTTTAATAGGCCAAACGCTATAGAGAAAATAATAAGAAGAGTTTCCTATCAGAAGATATGTAAAATCTGATGCAAAGCATTGAATTTGCCGAGACCGATGGTTTGCCTTGGATCATAAAGGCCAGGAAAGAAACCAGTGAGAACTTGTACAAATGTGTTTCAAAGCGGAAGGCCTTTTAGTCCGATATTATACATAATCGGGGGCGTCCTTCACGAGAGGTTAGCTCCTGTTAAATAGCAGTATATTGCTACAAGGATGGGAGAGAACCATGGAATACTATGCTGGTTTAGATGTGTCTTTGCGGTCTATTTCGATCTGTGTGATTGACGGCGAAGGTAACATTGTATTTTAATGCCAGGTTGGCTGTGTGGTTAATATCATTGCTAGCTGTTTGGCAAAAGCATGGCTTCCGATCACTTGTATTGGCTTTTGAAGCGGGAACAATAAGCCAACCATTGTTCTATGGCCTACAAGAATGATGCGCGCGGCATAGCGCAAGTCTTGCGCTCTGGCTGGTATAACCCAGTGCATATGAAGAGCTGTTGCTCGCATGCAATGCGCACGCCCATAGTAGTCGCAAGGTATGCTTGCGTAAATGCGTAGATCTGGCAAATGAGGTACGCGGGCACCTAAAGGCTTATGGCCTATGCCTACCGGAACAGGTTAAATACCCACGCTTTGATGCAACAGTCCGACCGTTTATCGAAGCCAATCCAGATTTGAGCCTGGCTCAGGTTCCGCTGCTGGACGCGCGGTTTGCTTTACTGCAAACGTATCAAGAGTTAGATAAGCGCGTTAAACACGCTGCACACACCAACTCAGTTTGCTTGGACTGCTGGAAATCTAGGGAGACGGCCCAATGACCGCGCTGGCATTTGTCGCTGCGTTAGATGACCCAGCGCGGTTAAGGAGTTCGTGAACGGTTGCTTCCCATTTCGGCTTAACGCCAAGGCGGATTCAGTCAGGAGAAATCGATAACCGTGGTCAGATCTCCAAATCAGGGGACATGGGGGTCCGCTCTGCCATTTATACTGCTGCCGATGCGATGCTAACCTGCTGTACCGGCGGATCCAGCATCATGAGCTGCGGGATGCGTTTGATGCGTACCAAGGGGCGGCGTCGTGCAGTCGTGGCCGTTACTCGGAAACTGGCAGTTGTGGTGCGCCGTATGTGGGGTGATGATACTTAGTTCTGTCGTGATGGCTTGGAGGTTGCATCATGATTTAGTCGCACTTCAAAATCACGATGGGATCGTCCTCTCTGGACGAGGTTTGTAGATAAAGCCGAAAATGGCTGCTGCACCATAAAAGCGCATCCATTAGCGTAGCTCTCGACAACCATTCTGGCATATGCATGCAGCCGCTCAAAATTAAGGACGACCCAGACTGTGAAGAGAAACGTGACCCGGAGATGGATATGATCTGAATGAAATGGAAAAAGAGCTTGACCTCAGCGCCCGATTAGAGAAGCGGCTATTCCTAGAGGTTCGTGCTTACGAATTACGCGACTCTGACAGTACCTTTGTTGTGCAAACTGAAAACAGTGCGTGTCTCATTAATCACCTATTACGACATCACAATGTTGCGATCACCAATCAGTTTATGCATCAATTGCCTACCTAAAAGCTTCCGAAACAATGGCCCACTTGTCTGCTGGAAGCGTTTTGGGTGTCGTAATTTGAATTGTTGGGCCTACTTGCTTGTTTTTTAGAGAGCCAGTCAGCAATTTTGTTGCTTGGTCGGCGGCGAGCCAGCCTTGGAGGACGGGGAAGTCTACGACTGATGCGGCGATTTTGCCTGAGCGGAGGCCGCGTTTTACTGCGTGAGAGTAATAGGTTGCGTAGATCTTTGGCTTTGATGCACAGGGGATGAGATTGATGAGGGACATGGCAGCTTCTGCGGCAGGGGCGCTTCCAACCAGGATGTCGTTGGGGCCGCACTCAGCAACAGCAGCTTCTACCTGCTGGAACTGATTGTGGTAGTCGCTGTCTGCCTCAAAGTTCTTGATGACGGTGATGCGATCAGACTTCAAGCCTTCTCTAAGGCCTCTTTCTAAAATTGGAGCCCAACCAGAAGATGAGGGGCCTGACACCATTCTGACCGTAAACTGACGGTCTGGTTCTTTGGGCAAGTCGCTGACGATCTTCTCTCCCAGCATCTGCCCCATACGCTCCCAGGAGACAGCTATTTTTGCACTCAAATCAGGAGAGGCAAGGTCATTCACAAGAGCGATAACCGGTACTTGCTGCGTAGCCTTTGAAACAGCTTTAAGTAGTTTAGGCGCATTTGCGCTGACAGCACCAATTACGATTGCATCGTGTCCTTTGGAAACACAGGTGCGGATTTGTTCTACCTGACGGTCTAGATTTAGGTAGCCACCTGCTTCATGCCAATCAAAGCTCAGCTGTAGTTGCTTTGCCTTCTCCTGAAATCCAGAGTGAACGCTTATCCAGTATTCATCTTTCATATGAGGGACGAGAACGCAAACGGAGAAGCCTTTTCCAGAAGCCTTGGAGGGAGTGTATGTAGCCGATTGAGCAGGGCTTGAAAAATCAAATGGTATTTTGTGGGCTTCAATAGGTAAATCAAAGTCCTGTGCTGTACTTTGGCCTACAAATGAGAGGAGGCACAGCAATAGTGTTGCAGTCGCGATGATGCACTGGCCAAATTGAGTTACTGGAAACTTCATTGAATATCAGGAGCCTAAGGTGAGATTTGATAGACAGATTAAGCTGATCTTCTCAACACTTGCAGGCCTCTCCCTTCTTACCGCCATTCTGGCTTTTGGAAGTGTACTGTATCTGAGCCAAACCTATCAGGCGTTGATGCAAAGCAATATTCGTCTGACCACGGCGAGTGGCGCTTTGGGGCGTTCATCAGAAACAGTGGCCCAACTGTCTCGCGATTTTTCTCTTGCTCGACATGAAGGTGAGATTATTCGCCTTGGCGGTGAGCTTGAAAGTGAAGTTGTTACCATACAGCAAGATTTGGCTTCGGTTTCCGTTCTGGAGGCGACGAAGTTCAATACAACGGTTGTTCGTGATAACGCACTAGCTCTTGTTACAGAAACACAAAACCTTCTTGGATTGTCCCGCCAAATCAAAGCATTCGATGTCCGGTTACAAAACTTGAGCCGGGAAGGCCTTGAGGCGCTGTCTGAACTGACGGTCATTGGTGATAATCTGGTTTCCAACGCGCGAGTGGGTGTTTCGATCGACATTACGTCTCTTTACGACCAGCAAAGTCAGGAAAAAAAAGAACAGAAACTTGATAAGCTGGTTGATGAAGATTTCTTTCTTTTGGAACGAATGATCGAATTCAGACAGGCCGCAATCACGCTTCAGAGCCTTTTGCAGACCGTACGCTTTTCCCTTGTTAAGGAGGAGCGCGAACAATTCCTGAGAGACGCAACTGCACAATTGAAGCGACTTGAAGGGCGCGCCTTGCTCATTCGCGGTCCGGATTGGGCCGATCAGGTTGAGCGACGATTGAGTGAACTCAATGAAATTTTCTCTCCCTCTGAACTTACAGAGATTCTGATGGGTGAGATCGATTTGCGGCAAAAGGCGCTCAATACAAGTAGAAGCGTGAGCATCAGGTCTCAGGAGCTATCCCGCAGTTTGGGATCACTGATTGTTCTCAATCAGGAATACGCAGAAAGCCAACAAAAGAGCCTGAGCTATAAGGTGGAATGGATCCTGATTGGTTTTTCGGGCCTTGTGCTGATTGTGCTTGGCATCGCAGCTTCCATATTCATTTTTGCCAATAGAAGAATTGTTGCTCGTTTGCGATCCATCGCTTCTGGAATTGTTGCACTTGCGAGAGATGATTTCACGCAGGCGATTCACAGAACCTCCCGAGATGATCTTGGGGGACTGGAGCGTGCGGTGGAAATTCTCTACGGCAAGGTACGTCATAACCATCAGTTGAAGTTAGACCTGCAAACGAGCAAACGAGAGCTGGAAGACAAAGTTGAAGAACGCACCCAGCAGTACTTAGAGGAAGCTCGACAAAGTGATGAAGCCCGGGCGCAGGCGGAGCAGGCAACACGGTCTAAATCTGAATTTCTTGCAGTGATGAGCCATGAGATCCGAACACCGCTGAATGGTGTGATTGGCATGCTCCGCCTTATCGAACATGACGTATCTGATCCAATCAAAGGTCGCATGACTATCGCACGAAAATCTGCGCAAGATCTTCTGGCGATTGCTAATGATCTTCTGAACTACGAGCGATACCGAGAAGAGCGCGTTGATATCAACAAACTACACTTTTCACTGGATGACTTTATTGCGCAGGTGGCTGATCTGGCAAAAACGGATGCGATAGAGAAAGGCCTGCACCTAGATATCAAAATCTCTCCGCTCGTCCCACGCGTTGTCTTTGGGGATGCATCCAAGTTGAGGCAGATATTGATTAACCTGCTTTCCAATGCAGTCAAATACACTGAGTCTGGCCGGATTTTTTGGGAGATAGATCAACGACCCGGTGAAGAAGAAGGCACATTCCTACTCATCTTCTCAATTACAGATACTGGCATCGGCATTGCAGCAGACCAATTGGAGCACATCTTCGATGTTTATGAGCATAAACCAAACAGCTACGGCAATAAACGCTTCAGCGCAGGGTTAGGGCTCACAGTTTGCCGCCGTTTAACCGAAGCGCTTTCGGGTATTCTGACCGTTGAAAGCGAACCTGAAGTCGGGTCTTGTTTTAAACTGATCGTGCCTGTTGAAGAGGGAACACTTTCAGAAATTGCCAGTGATCAGGAGAATGAGATTGAGCAAAATTTGGGGCTGAGCGTGCTGGTCGTGGAAGACCACTCTGTCAGTCGCATGGTTGCTCGTGGCTATCTGGAAAAGATGGGATGTGAAGTCACCGAAGCGCAAGATGGAGCTGCAGCTTTGAAGGCTTATGAGGAAAAGCAGTTTGATGCTGTGCTGCTAGATCTGGACCTGCCTGATATCACTGGTGTTGAAACCGCCCGCAGAATGCATGAGCTTACAAGCGCCAATCAAAAACTCCCTCGATTGATTGCGGTTACGGCTCACAAACTCAGAGATATGAGTGCTCTGGAAGCAGCAAACATCACGCAGTTTGTGCAAAAACCGATATCTCCGAGCAATCTTGTCGCGGCTCTTCAAAACGTCAGTTCAGATAAACTGCTCTCAGAAGATATTGGTGACGCGGCTCCTTCTATCGATGCCGTGAAAACCGGTCTGATTGAGGACATTCGATACATAGGCGAGGACAATGTTATGGCCATTCTTGCCGACTTCTTCGCGAAGACACCCCAGGATGTTGAAGAGCTAAAGCAGGCTTTCGCAGCTGGTGACATGAAGAAGTTAGCGCATCTCGCTCACCGCTTGAAAGGAGCTGTCTCCAACTTCAATCTTACTCGAAGCGTGCAATTACTTGGAGATCTTGAAGTGATGGCCGGAGATCTACCCGCCGATCAAATCAAGCTTACTCCGGTATTGTCAATGCTGGATGAGGAGCTGAGCCATTTACAGGAGACGGCTTTACATCTCGGACTTAAACCCTTTGAAGACTGATCTTCTGATTGCTTATGGATCATCCCCGATGAACAAGTAACCCTCTCCATGAACGGTAATAATATGCTCTGGGTGAGGTGGATCTTGTTCTATTTTACGCCTCAAGCGGCCAACAAGCACATCAACGATACGAGTGTCAGACACGAATTGTCGATGCGTCACGGATTGGAGGAGACGTGACCGGGAGAGGACTTGCCCGGAATGCTGAGTGAAGGCATTTAACAGCTCAAACTCACCGCGTGTCAGAACAACAGCTGTTCCATCTTCCTGTACAATCCGCCGGCGTTTGGGATCAAAAGTCCAGCTACCAAACATCGTACATGGCTCAAGTTGCTGTGCCTGTGTTTTGCGATGCAGCCCCACACGATAAAGCAGCACTTTCACTCTGGCCAACAACTCGCGTGCATCAAATGGCTTGGTTACATAATCATCCGCGCCCATCTCAAGTCCGATAATCCGATCGACCTGATCGCTGCGGCTTGTCAGCAAAATTATCGCGATATCAGATTGAGCGCGTTGCTCCCGCGTAATCTGCAAGCCATCTTTTCCATCAAGATTGATATCAACAAGCAGCAAGTCTGGATTGTCTCGTTCGATAATCCTTTCCATCTGATCAGCGTCTTCTGCTTCGCTTACAGTGTACCGCTGCTGACGTAACAACGCGCCCAGGCGCTTGCGGGTCACCAAATCATCTTCAACAATCACGATATGAAAAGTGTCACTCATGAGAGGACTTTACCGAACTCATCCTGATTACGATAGGCGGATTTACATTCTGTTACAAAAACGAACCATCCATTCATGAGCTGCGTGGGACCTGTTCAATCAAATTTGCGATGCTTTTGAAAACACAGTCATTCAAATCGTAGGGAAGAAAAATGACTACTTTCAACGTCAGTCGCCGGTCAGTTCTCAAAGGTGGTTCTGCTCTGTTTGCATCAAGCTTGCTCAGCAGTTCCGCATTGGCTTCAATCGACCCAAATTCTCACAGCCGCCGCGTGTTCCATGCAACGCACTACGGTCCATTCGAGGCCATTGTAAGAGATGGCAAGATCTCTGGCATGGCGCCAATGATCGAACTGGATGCTCGTCCCACTGAAATGCTGACTTACGGCGTGATTGACCGGACTTACGACAAGACTCGTGTTCTTTATCCAATGGTCCGCAAATCCTATCTGGAGGGTTGGGAGACTGGCGAAATCAAACCAGAGTTGCGTGGTAAGGAAGAATTTGTCCGGGTTGATTGGGACACGGCGCTCCGTCTCACATCCAAAGCCATTCTTGACACCATTGAGCACTATGGCAACGAAGGTATCTTCTCTTCGTCTTACGGCGGTTGGTCTCATGCGGGCGTGATGCGTCCAAACGTATTACAAGGTCGCTTCTTTAATCTGTTCGGTGGTTGTTCCATGACTGCAGGCGATTACTCCGGCGGAGCCTCTCAGATCAGCCTACCTCATGTTATTGGCGACATGGAAGTGTATTCCGCACAAACTTCCTGGGAAGTCATCCGGGATGAAACCGAGATCTTCCTGCTTGTTGGCTGTGATCCGATTAAAAACAACCGTGTTGAATTCCGCGTTGCTGACCATGGCATGTATGCACATTGGGAAGAAATTCGCGACAACGGTGTGAAGTTCATCTCCATCAACCCGCAGCGTACTGCATCTGATGAATTCTTCGATGCGGAATGGCTCAAGATCATTCCAAACACAGATGTCGCCTTGTTCAACGCCATGTCTTACCACGTGGTGAAAAAGGATCTGCACGACAAAGCCTATCTTGCAAAATATGCAGAAGGCTCAGACAAGTTCATCCACTACCTGATGGGTACGGATGATGGTGTCGAAAAGTCACCTGAATGGGCTTCCGAGATCACAGGCATTTCTGCTGATAAAATCAGAGAGCTTGCAGAACTCTTCGCTTCCAAGAAAGTCGAAATTGCCGGTGCATGGTCACTCCAGCGTGCTCACCATGGTGAAATGACACACTGGGCGATCATTAACTTTGCAGCACTGACTGGCAAAATCGGTAAGCCAGGCCAAGGCGTAGGTTTCTCCTGGCATTACGGCAATGGCGGTATGCCAACCTCTGGTAAATCGACACCATCCGGCTTGGCTCAAGGCCGCAATCTGGTCAGCGCAATTTGCCCGGCATCTCGTATTTCTGAAATGCTGAAGAACCCAGGCAAGGAGTTCACGCACAACGGTTCTGTGCGCACGTTCCCAACTGTTAAGATGATCTATAACGCTGGTAACAACTTCATGTCTCACCAGCAGGATACAAACGAACTGATCAATGCACTTCAAACAGTGAATACGGTTGTTTGTCAGGATCCATGGTGGTGCGCATCCACACGTTGGTCAGACATTGTGTTGCCTGCATCTACGTCTCTTGAGCGTGATGACATCACATCCGGCGGCACTTATTCAAATGACCGCGTTTACGCCATGAAAAAGGTGATTGAGCCACTTGGGGAGAGCCTGAGCGATTACGAGATCTTCGCCCGCCTCGCTGAGAACTTTGTGCTCGACACTCAGTTTACTGAGAGCCTTGAATACATGGATCACATCAAAGCGGCCTACGCACGCAGTTCTGCGACCGAGAGCTTTGAAGAGTTCTGGGAAAAAGGCTATGCACGGATGGATGTCCCTGTAGAAGCTCGCAAATGGGTTCGTCATGGCGATTTTTATGAGGATCCAGAAGGACATCCACTGCACACGACGTCTGGCAAGGTAGAAATGTTCTGTAAGAGCATTGCTGAAATGGAGCTGGATGACTGCCCTGGCATGCCTGTGTGGATGGAACCTGCAGAGTATCTTGGCAACGCCAAGGAAGGCCAGCTGCATGTAGTGAGCCCGCACCCATGGTATCGCTTGCACTCACAGATGGGCAACTCCGAGCGCCTGCGTGAACTTTACATGGTGCAAGGCCGCGAACCTGTCCGCATTAGCGCTAAGGATGCAGAGGAACGCGGTATTGCTGATGGTGACTTGGTAGAGCTTTACAATGATCGCGGAACCGTGATCGCTGGCGCGGTGGTTTCCGATGAAATTATGCCGGGTGTTGTCTCAATCTATGAAGGTGGCTGGCCGCAAGTCGATTCCAAAGGTCGTTGTAACTCTGGATTGATCAACTTTGTAACCTCGTCCCGGCGCTCAAGTGGTCTCAGTCAGGCAACCACAGCAAACACCTGTCTGGTATCCTTGCGCAAATGTGAAGATCCTGAAGGTCCAAATCGTGCCTATGAACCACCTGCAATTCTAGAGGACATGACTTTCTCCGCGGTAACAGAAGAAGCAGTGAATTCTGATCGCATCGATGGTCTTGTGGAAGCTCTTTACGCAGACATGAGTGAAGGTGAAAAACTCTTCTATCAACGCTGCACCGTGTGCCACGGCCCTCGTGACCCATCCCAATTCACACAGCTCCAGTGGAAAGGCATCACCCAATCCATGTTCCCACGCGCAGGACTAGAAGACACAGAAAAAGCCCAAGTCCTAGACTTCCTCCTCAAAAATGCAAAGGATGCTAGTTAATCTGTCGAGGGCATCTAGAAACGAAGGGGCAGGGTTTCTCTGGCCTTTTTAGTAAACGTAATAAATTTCCAGCAAAGTGGAGGTTTATTACGTTTAGGGAAGCAAGCTTGTCTATGTAGATGAGGAAAGCCTCAATTTTTCTAGCAGTACATGCAGATATGTGAACAGATCTGAAAAATAACAAAAACGCAGCGAAAGTCATTGCAAGACTGATCCCCTTTGTGAATTTGATTGATGCGTTGCCCTAATTGATTTGCACGGTGTTGTTGCGCAATTCAAAACCTGCTCATAGTGATTTAATCCCCGCATAATTAGGTGTAATGAAATACGCCTGAACGCTGGTCGCTGTATGTAATCATCTTATTAATAATGAAAGTGTCGATTTCTGCCATTACTTTCTGACTATTTATTTTAAGTGATCTGAATTTGTTGCCAATCACCTGCTTAAAGCGCCCTGTCAGGGGGACTGTCTATGCCTTTGAGCATACTCAGTCGACTTATGCCATCTTATTTTACTACGTCTTTCGATGATCAGGATATCCGGTAGTGTATTGCGTCGGTGACAATCTCTGGGTTAAGTACTACCGTTTTGGGCGTTAGCATATTGACCTGAAATCTGGCAAAGCGATCTTTCAGTTCTTGTCTGATAGAAGCGCCATCGTAGGCTCTATCACCTAGAAACTTCGCGAGTGGACCTTCAATCTGATCCCGCAATATTTTCAGTTCGTCAACACTGTCTTTGGTTAATTCAGTGCTCACAATCTCGCTCGTGTTAAGCTTTAGACTAAAATAGAACTCTCGTAATTTTTGCGCTTCACCTTGTTGCCATGTTTGGTTTCCTGTCATTTTCCAGCGCCAAAGATCTTCAAACCGGAGTTGGCGACCACGAGGTGGATCGGTTTGGCATTGAGGGGCTGACGTTGTTGTGTTGGCTATAGAGTATCTGTTTGGTGCGATTGCGTTGATAATTCAGGAACGATCAGTTCCAATTCCATCAAGCAAAGTAGAGAGTGCCAAAATTCCTGGATCAGGCTAAATGTGAGCTTGAACGCTGGCTTCATCTGCAAATAGATTTGAGCCGCAAAGCTAGAAAACTTGATAGGGTGATCACAGCGTTTGCTAGGTGCAACAAGCTAGAAACTGGCAATTTCACCATCAACTTAAACTGTCATATCACCACGTGGGTGCAGTTTGTCGTAACACTCTGGCCAGTTGATTACCCGATGCACTGCTTTAGTAAACTTATCACGCCGTGCGGAGTTAGGTTTGAATAGCATAAAAAGTAACAGATCTGAAAATAGTACCGAACCATACACATCAAAGTTGGGTATTATGCAACAACATCATTAATTAAAGTAATATTATAATTAATGTGGAAATTAAAGATGAATTATTTGAAGTTAATAAAATATAAAACTGTGATAACTGCCACGTTCCAATTGCATGATTGATTTATATTTTTGAAGTCACGTATTTTGCAAGCACAATTTCCGGCCACGTGAAGAGAATGCACCCAGCTTAAGGAAATTTGCTTTACTTGAGGATTGCTGGTCAACCTCAAGAAGGAAAGGTGCGGCTTTTCTCGTATGCATTACTTTTGCTATCAGAGGGAGGCCTCTTGTGGATCAACAACTGCTTTCAGTTCCACCGCAAGATCGAGACTTGGAATGGATTAAAGCTTCGCTGCAGTCAGCCGTTGCTTTGGAGCATGCAACATTGCCGCTTTATCTGGCGGCGATGTTTTCCTTAGAGGTTCAAAACTACACAACTTACAACCTGATCCGTTCCGTCGTGATGGAAGAGATGGTTCATATGGCCATCGGATGCAATATATTGGCAGCACTTGGAGAAAAGCCTTCAGTAAAGAAGTTGGATCCTCTTTCTCCGTCTGAGGGACTGCCTGGTGGGGTGGAACCCGATCTTCCAGTCGTTTTTGCACAGCTAAGTAAGAACCAGTTGCGGAATTTCTTACGACTTGAGACGCCGATCAGTCTGTTAGCTACAAAATATAGAGACGAGAAGTACCCTTCCATTGGTGCATTCTATTCAAAAATAAAAGCTGCAATCTCGGCGAATAAAGGTGAGATTAATGCCACCGCGAAAAAAGTCCTCTCAGCTCCGGCCAATACCTATCCAAACCAGGTTGGAGACAACATTGGTTTCACTGTCTTTTCCATTGAAGACAAGCGATCACCTGTTCAGCAGTTCCTTGATGGCATTGATGAGATCATCGAACAAGGTGAGGGAAGTAATGCTCAGGACCTTTATGCGCAGAACTTTGACGGAGAGGGGAGCCATTATGCGCGTTTTGCTGAGATCTACTACGGTGCACAACTTCTCGTTCCAACACCCAAGCCCAAACTCACACCTGAGACAGAAACAGAGTTTTTCAAGGGTCACCAAATACCCTGGCCAAACGTGACCAATGTGCTCGTGGTTCCTCGTGATGGTTATAAGAAACTACTCGAACTTGATCCAGAGGGAGCATCGGTCAAATCCAACCTCTGTGCGTTTGATGACAAATACACTGAGATCATGACTGATCTGGATCTGATGTGGAATGGTCCAGCAGACAAGTCCTGGCCAACATTTGGCAAAGCTGTTGCTGCGATGACAGATTTACGTGTGCTTTCCTGCTTCAACATCATGCGCTCTCAGATTCCTGCAAACCTGATTGCCCGACTGTCAGAGCTGTACGGTGATGAAGCCAAAATCATGGCACGCTACACAGATTTGTCTGCTCCGGTTTTCTACGGTCCCCGTTTTATAAATCAAAACGCTTAGAGAGGCTTTGCTATGAAAAACCGTTATACGGATGCTAAAAGTGTAGCTTGCACAAGCCCGGGAGCTTTGCCTCCACTTCCCGTTATTGACTGGTCGAAAGTGGGGCAAAGCGCTCCTACCAACGTGGATATTGGCAATCCTGACAAGAATTCACCACTGCCTAAAGTCGATATCGTTGTGATGACCTGGACAGACACTGAGTGGAACGCGCTGGATCATGTATTCGTGTCCTCTGATAAGGAGGCCTACGTCTCATCAGATGAGTTCCGAAAAGGGTGGTTCCTAAGATCCAATGATGAGTACGTGAAGGGAGCTTACAATCTCTGGGGGTTCTATCGGGTCGTATCTATCCGAAATGCTGCAGGAGCAGACTTGAAGGTACTGCTTTGGAAGTCAGATGCGCACCTGTCGCATCCTCCTTTTGCAGATGGGTTGATTGCAATGGTGCATTTTGTACTGAAAGAAGCATCCCCTCAACGGCTTTATTCAATTGGCACCGCTGGCGGAGCGACCATAAGCGAAAAGCTCGGCGATGCGGCGATTACAAATACAGGCAAAATCAAGCTGAAATTGTCTGAAAATACTGGTTCCGGATTGAATGACAAAACAGTTGCCTGCACCAACTGGTATCCGGACCTTTCAATGAACTCAATCATTGAAAAGAAACTGCTCTTCAAGCTGAGTTCTGTCGTGACACAGCCTTATCTTGAATACCTTCTGTGTCAGGCAATTTACGATTCAGACAAAGGCAATCCAGACTGGGCAGGACAGTTTACCGTTGCCGATATGATGAACGCAGCTCTTGAAGAACTGGGGGCACCTAAAGGTCTCGACAAGAAGGGGATTCCGCTCCTCACAACAGACTATTACTTCATCTCAGATGGAGACGATACCGCGCAGTACAGTGCGCTGGAGATGGATGACGCTGTGGTTGGCTATGCTGCCGGGGAGTATCATGTCGATTATGTGTTTGTTCGCAATATGTCTGACACCGTAATTCCAACACAAACGCCTGCAGGTAAAGCAATTCCGCAAGAGCTGCGCGAGAATTGGTCCAGCGAAATCTATGAGCATTACGGCTTCTACACTTCCATGAATGGTGCTCTGCTCACTTGGGGAACCATTGCAGCTGATAGTGATTTGAAGGGGCAAACAGCCACTGGAAAGGGCACGTGATGACCAGTTCTTATACGCCACCGCGGCAAACCAGTCCGCGCCAGCCAAAGAACCCGATGGAGATAGAGCTGGTCTTTAATGTTCGCCCGTGCGGCACCTGTTCATTCTTTTGGCCTCCAAATCCCAAGGATCAGGTTTACGGTCCTTATCCAACCTATGACTTTTTGTCGGACTTTCCTAAAACAGCGGATCCATCCGGAACACCCGAGATGTATCCCTGGGTGAAAGGGGTCACGCGAAACTCCGGCTTTCCAAATGGTGAGATTATGGATGGATGCCGAAAGGCTCCCATCATGACGTTAGGGATCAACCCGAACCTGACTGCGTTTAGTCCGGGCATTACTGGAACGTCCTGGGCCTATCCCGACTTTACCAGTGAAGATGGAACCGATGGCTATGACAAGTATGCCTACTACTATCGCTACCGTAATGTGTATCAGGAACGATTTGCCTTTGAAGAGGCCAAGAAATATCTGATTGCAGGAAGCTCCGTTACCCCGACAGCAGACACAACCGTTACAGCTGATCAGATTATCGCAGCTGAAGATGGCATAATTAAATCTGCTGAGAGAGACCATGCAGGCTCTCCTTACGACGTGATCATTGAATATGAAAGCGGTGCGGAAATTACGCTTACATTAGAGCGTCCTACCGGAACGCCGCGTTATGTGCTTCTCTTCAATCATGATAGTCCGGACAACAAGTTCGAAAAGGGCGACATTGTCATCTCCAAGATGCAAATGCCTGCCGGTGTTAATCTAGAAGTTTATCAAGAACTCCAGACATATTACGAACAGTTCGTTCCAAGCCTGAATGAGTTCTCTGACTATCTGCGAGCGGAGGGCCATAAGAATGCTGATCTCAAGATCGGTGAGGATGTCTGTCAACTAGATATGGTGGCTTGCGCATCCCCCCATTGGAAACCTGCCTTCTTGGGCGGCACAGAAAAGAGCGAAGATACAATCATCTCCAACTGCGTAACCAAAAACGCATGGGCCTTAAAGCAGTTGGTTATGACAAATCCAGCTGTTTTATTTCTGGTTGGTGAAAGTTCCTGGGACATGTTCCGAGATGCTTTTAAGGAACACATCAAACGTTCACCAGAGTTACCGACAGATCCTTATGATAATGCATTTACTCTGTTTTATCTCACGACTGAGAATGACAATCCGACAATGTTTGAGTTCTCTACTGAGATCGACGGGGAACTTTATGCCATCAATACGCGGATCGTTGTAACACCACATTTTTCTTATGATACGAATTTTTTACCTCAGTTCAGACTCAGCCCTGACTGGCTTTCTGAACTGAAAGATAAGTCTCCTGAATCTGTGCATTATCTTGAGACCAATCCGGAGATTACATATGTACCCGGTAATGGTGATGGGTATGATGCCTTCCAGTTCTCTGCAGAAAATGCACCACAGGTACTGAAGGCAATAAAATCCCAATGGCCTGAAGTGTGGCCTGATCTAGAAAAGTGCTTTTACGATGCTCATGCCACCATGGCCGATGTGCTCGGATTTATGTACCGAGAAGGCAAGTTGACGTGGGATGATAAACGAGACTACCTGTCTCGGTCAGCAGGCCCATGTCAGTTCTGTGTCAATGAACATTGGAAGTTTCCTCTCGGTTGCCCCTATGGCAAACCAGAGGAAAAGCCACTCCCAATCGGCTTTCTAAATCAGGTGACAGACCAGATCCTGTCGGAAGGAGCGTGATCCATGTCCTTCCAGATACCTCCTGATGCAGTCCGGATATGGCGAGGATTTCGCCAGTCGACACTTCCGCAAGAAGAGTTTTTTCAAAGACTTGGAGAAACATTCATTCCTTCAACCGTGCAGATGCAGATCGAAAATGGCTTGGACACATATGTTCCGACCATTCCATGCGGAATGGCCAACAAGCCAGATACAGTACCTGACGAAACTGCAATCTTGTTCTGGAACTCTCAGCAGACCTACTGGGACGGTTTCAAAACTCTGGCAGGTCGTACTTACACTTTGACCCACGGTGGTTGTTACACGCCGGAAAGTGGTGCAGACTTTCCGGTCTTGTTCGCTGGAGACCTGGTGTTGAACCAGTGCTACTACCTTATCGATAAACCGCAGGACTGGATGAAAGGAAAGATACGGCATCTGGTGGGAGCTTTGCCAACTAGCACTAACACGGCAGAGTTGTTTCAGAACATACAAAGTGTCCTTGCCGAAACGCAGGCGCGCGAAAAAATACAAGGTGGCATTGTCTGCATCGGAGCAGATTACATCGTGTATTGGGAACTGGGTGACGGCACTGATCCTGGGCTTGAACAGTTGCAATCACACTGTGATTGGTCTCACGTTTTTGAACCTGTTCCGACAACATTGCCACCGCAAGCAGCCCTTTGGGATGACTGGCCAGGCATGAACGTAAAGCCTGGTGATACATACAATATGCAGTTCACAAGGGCTTTCGAAAATGAATGAAATTCGTAAGGTCCCACCCGATGCTGTACATGTCTGGCGAGGGTTTCGAAGCAAAGATAAGACACAGCAGCAGTTTGAAGAGTTTCTAGGCTCTGTGTTTGTGCCAGGATGTTCCTTGTTACAACCCAATGCGGGCTTGCATGCTTACATACCGTCTTTGCCACAAAATGAAGGCAAACCACCAACGGTGCCAGATCAAAGCGCCTTAATGTTCTGGACCTCGCAACAAACTTATCACGATGCTTTCAAATGTGTCGCTGTGCGTTGCTACACGAATTTGCATGGTGATCTATATGACACATCACGAAGCTCCGCTGGGTTCCCAGTATTGTTGCCTGAGGCAGACCTGCTAGTCGAGACGCCATATTTCCTTGTAGATGCTCCCGCAGATTGGATGTCCGGTGACGTGGTGCACTATATTGGTGCGCGCAACCAGAACGTCTCACCAGAAATATTTAGAGCACACATCCTGAAATGGGCGAAGAACCTGCTGCCTATGAGTGGGCTAGAGGGGGGACTGTTGTGCGTTGGCGAGAATTACCTAGTCGCGTGGACACTTTGGCCTAAGGGAAAAAGCAGCTCAACCTGCTTTGCTCCGCTGAAGGATTTCACGACAACGTGGCTGGACCGAGCTTCCGAGCATTTTGAACTTGGTCATGGGTTGTGGGAGGACTGGACCGGGATACCCATGACAGCACCTAACAGTCTCAACATTCAGCTTCATCGAACTTTGGATATATGATGCAACCCATTGTCAATTATGAGAATGCGGATCTGGCTCGGTTGAAATCCGCTGCTGCGAGCGTTGTTTCAAAAATGACAGATCATGACCCGCGCCAAGGGGTTCCGGTCGCTCATCCTATGTTAGAGGGCGTGGATGCATACGCACATAAAGCACTGGAAGGTAAAGCGCCTGAGATCCCGACCACGCGAAATGCCAGTGACCCGGAAGCAGCAGAATACCTCACTTATCTGACACATCATAAAGCTCACGCGGTTTTTACCGGGAATAAGCAAATTGAAGCGCAGATGCAGACGCAGCTGGACAACTTCACCTTTGGTAACCCAGCCTGGCAGCAGATGTTTGATGAGTATGTAAAATACTTCTGGTCCTATCCGGGGCATTCAGGCGGGAAGTTGGATTACCGGAGTTGGCGAGATCCCAAGTATGGAGGCGGGAGCTATGATTATGGTTGCGTGAGCTGGCAACTTCCATCGGACGCGACCATTGCTTTGATCGGTGATATCGGAACAGGAACGGATGTGGCAGCTGCTGTTCTAGCGTCAGCACTTTCGTTCAAGCCAGATGTGATCTTGCACGTCGGCGATGTTTATTATTCCGGTACAGAACAGGAGTTTGATACATACTTCCTTGGGCTCCTTAATGTGGCTTTTACAGCTGCAGGGCACCGTCCTCCCGTTTACACGTTGCCTGGCAATCATGAATACTTTTGCGGAGCATTTCCGTACTTCAGGTGTCTTGATGAAGGTCGGCTCGTAATCCATCCCAGTCAGCAGCAGCAAGCCAGTTATTTCCGTCTAACCACAGAGGACGGGGCCTGGCAGATCCTAGGCATGGATACGGGGTACCATGGGCACTATCTGAAGGTGGCTGGAGACAAACTGGATGAAGCCCTGGGTGTACTTCATGTCAATCCGAGTGATGCATATGACCCTCAAAACCCACCGCCCATGGTGTATGTGCGTCCTGATGAAATGGACTGGCACCGACACCACCTCAGCCAATTCTCTGGCCGTACATTGTTATTCGGGCACCATCAGCTTTACTCAGGTCGTTTTGCTGTAGGTGTGCCCTCAGATTATGAAGGTGACATCAATCGGCCCGGCGTAAACACCGCTCTTTGGCAAGCCTTTGGACCATATTTTGATAAGGTCGCTGCATGGTTCTGGGGGCATGAACATAACCTTTGCATATTTGAAGATAACTTCAGGCCCATTGGCTGGCCTCCCAATAATTCAGAACCGGATAATCCTCTCAAAACGCTCGCAAAAGGTCGTTGCATAGGTCACTCAGCCATTCCGGTGCAGCAGAAAGAAACGCCCTATGAGGAAGTGTATCCGGTCCCGATTATACCTGGTACGCATCTGCAGATGGTCGAGCAATGGTACAATCGAGGGTTTGAGATTTTGAAGCTGAACGGAGCAGGGCAACCTGCTCATTGCTCTTACTATCAGATTGCCGGCGCAGATCCGGCTCCCCTCAAAATTTACAGCGAAGATATACGCTAGGAGACGGGAATAATGACTGCAACGCTCTATACAATGACACCAACCCAACAAACTGGCGTAATGGAATGGTCTGAGGTCGGGCAGCCCGTTTTTAGTCAAACCTATGACGCGCTGACGACCTACGACAATTACGGCACCATGATCCTCGTCGGATACCATAAGGGCAGCGGAAATTGTGACACATTCGAGCTTCTTGAAACAGAACCTTGGATCAAGCAAGTGCCTAATACATTTGAGCTTGGCAAAGACTGGGATTCGATTCAGCCGTTTTACATGATGAACAAGCCTCATCTGCTCGCCTATCAGGCCAAAAACGGACACATGTATTTCTTCCCTTTGACTAAGGATCTAAAATCCGAATATCCATTGCATTTCTATCATACACGCTATCCCTATACGACGAACCTGAGCGAAGTAAAATGCGCTGTCGATCTGGGGCAGAATTTTGTATTTGGTTACAACAACACAGATGGCGCCGTGAATACCTGGACGATATCAGCCACGGCAAAGTCCGGAGGGAAAAGCCCTCCGCTTGTTGTAGAAAATGTCTGGGCTCACCAATGGGCAAAAGGCTGGACACGTTTTGCCTTCTTTACCTGGGGCAAGGAGAACTTCTTCCTGAAAACCAATACATGGAAACCCAACGTTAATATCGATCATTTTTCAGATGATCTAAGCGAAGGAACCAACGAGGTTGGCTCACATTTACATCTGAAGGATGACCAAGAGCTGGATATTGTACATCCATTTATGGTTGGGCCGGGTGACCCTTACTTTATGACGTATATGGTGAGTAATGGTGAGGTGACTTTAAATCGCGTACACGGCGATTGCATGGGTTGGACAACAGAAGCAACTGTCACCGCGGCAACAGGTGTGTCGCAAATTATTCCATACCGGCTGGGTGAGCAAAACTATGCATTGTTTATGTAGTTGAGATTGGTCTATCTTGGGTAATAGACCAATCCAAAATCCAGCGCAGTTGGAAGCCAAAGCAAAACTTCAGCCATATTTGAAGATTTAACATTTTCCAGCGCTCGATAAAGGGGTGTTGGAGTCTTCAAAGCTTCCAACAACTCAGCCTGCCAATCATTGATCTGCAAAGAAACGATCTTGTAGTCTTTTCGCGTGAGAGCTACCCAGTTCTCAGTTCGCTTTGGTATTGTCACAGTGTCGTTCAAACGCAGTGAAATGGCGAGCGAGCGGATTGGGTACTCCATCTTGAGAACTCTTAGGCATGGCGATGCTTGTAATAGCTCAGAGTGGATTGATGTCAGAAAGGCGATGGACGTTTTTGAAGTGGAATAAATATACTCTTCAAGACCGTAATGGAGCAGTATCTCAGCCTGCATTCTCTCATATCGCGCCAACTCAGCTGGGATTTTAAATAGAGCGACTTGATCAGGGCAGTTTGCTCCCTTCGGTTGCGTTTCCTCTAGAAACTCAGGGAGTTTAGCTCCTAACTTATATAAACTGGAATAACGCGAAGGATGGGTGACAATGTACGCCTTCGCAAATCCCTCAAAGACTTCATCTCCCATGAACTTACACAGCAGCGGATACTCTGCCTTTAACGCTTCGACCAAGCGAATAATATATCCTGACGCATAAATGTTGATGCGTTCGATTGCAGGAAACTGTTCCGTTTCTTTTATGGCCTCTTCGAGGGTAAGGTTTGTTTGGTGCTGAGCTCCTAAGAGTTTTTGATAGAGGTCACCACGGTTTATCAATACCTCCTGTAGCCAGTTTTGTAGTTGCCTTAGTTGGGTATCTTTCTTTAGACAACTTTCCTTCATTATCGAACAACCGGGCTCGAGAATGCACCAGGTGCTTGATTGATGTCGACACTCTCTAGTCGCTGGTAGGGCTTTCCTTCAAAAATGAGTCGTGCCTTGTTCAACTCAGCGACAACCTCAGAAAAGCCCGGGATGTTTGCATCCCATTCCAATAACGTAGAAACCGGGCCGGTTTTCTCCAGGAGCACCTTGTAAAGCTCCCAGACTTGATCTGGGACAGGTTGATCGTGAGTATCCACCAGACAGTTACCAGCCCGTGTAGGACCAGCTAAATGCACTTGTTGGATGCTGCTGTGAGGAATGTTCCTCAGATACTCCAGCGGATTATAGTCATGATTGAAGGAGGAAACGAAGACATTGTTTACATCAAGCAACAATAGACAGTCTGTTTTTTTAACGAGCAACGACAGGAATTCCCACTCACTCAGCTCATTTTGTCGAAACTCAAGGTAGGTGGATGGGTTCTCAAGAAGGATCGGTTGTCCAAGGAAGGTCTGAACTTGCAGCACCCTCTCGGATACATGATTGAGGCTCTCTTCCGTCAAAGGCATTGGCAGAAGATCATGAGTGTTGTGCCCAAGTATACCGGTCCAGCACAAGTGGTCAGAGATCCATGATGGTTGGACAAATTCAGCCAGCTCTTTGAGCTTTTGAAGATACTCCCAGTTCAGAGGATCTGAAGATCCTACATTGAGGGAAACACCATGCATCACAATTGGACATCGGCTACGAAGTTCCTTTAGGACATGCCGCCCATATCCGAGGTTGTCGATGAAGTTTTCACTTATGATCTCAAACCAGTCGACAGGTAAACTCTCGCAAGCCATAATTTCAGGGAAGTGCTGAGAACGCAGGCCAACCCCAAATCCTAAATAATCAGTATTTTCGTTCAATTCGGAAGCCGCTGAATCTGCGACTCCTTGTTTTGATGAAGCAGATGAACTCATTTGACCCCGTTTATGTGCTTGGTGGCATCGCCAGCCGTAAATCATTGGCTTTTGGTGCTTTATGCGCATCAGGGTCGAGCCCCTTCGCATGACAGTAAGCTTGCCATGCTATGTCGTAAACGGCATCCCCTTCAGAGTAGGGGAGATGTTGCTTCAAAGCCTCTGAATTATGATCAGGAGCAGGTCCAAATTTATAGAGTTGCATCTCATAGCAACCATCGTCTTGTTTCGGGTAAAGCTGAGAGGCTGAAATTGGTACTGCACACCCTCCAAAACCACCGCATTTATTGTCCGCTGGCGCGCTCTTTAGACCTTTGGCAACGGAACCTCCACAGCTACCTCCACCGCTGGCACTTTGGACAAACCCGCACCCACCCTGGGTCTTGCATTCGTTTGAACCTTTACAGCTATGGTAAGCTAAAACACTGGCACAAGTCTCGGTATCTGAACCGTTTAAGGCCATACCCTGACAAGCATGATAAAGAACATGTTCCTTTTGTGAGGCAATGCCAGTCACAAGATCGGGCACTTTTCCGGTCACAGCCCAGCATATAGAAACCCGATCACCAGACCCATCCATGGCAGGAGAGGGAAATTCGGTGTTATCGCTATTATTCCAGTAACTGTTCAAGACTGTAGTGATGCCCTTAATCGTCCCAACCGCAGCTTGGCTTAATATTTGGTAGGTATTAGATTTGGTTTTTAGTTTATTGAGTGCTGTCGCGATGTCTTCAACACATGGCACGTTAGGGGCTCCATTAGTACCAAGCATGTCTGGCTTCCAGATATGATTGTCATGCCACCTATCCCATGTCATGTAATCGGGTTTTTGTACGAGTTGAAGCACTTCCGAAAACAGTTCGAAGTGGTCTTTATCCGCTGCGTCAGATCTGGCGCGAGCTATACCAGATAGCATTGGGAGCTGTTTGCCTTGATCATCGTAATGAGGATAATCTTGAATCAACGCTTCTTTGTTAGGCTGGAACTTTTCTTTCACGCAACCTAGAGGATTTTCTGAGCCTTTTGCAAGTGAGTTGGCCCATGACTTAAAGCCCCAAACCCTCACAATGTCTTTGACAACATCCCCGCCTTCACCCTGATCAGTGATTGCATTGATGTTGTTAATGAGCTTGAGCTTCAGGCTATCAAGCTCTTCCAGATTCATATCAATCAACGGATATTGTGAAGCCGTTTGTACTGGCTTATTGAAGCGATCTCGCTGCAAGCCTAAGAGACGCCCAAGCAAACTGGTTCCATCTGAGTAGGTAATTTCAAGGTAGCTCCAGTAACATAAGTACATATGCCCAATTGAGCCGAACAGAGGTAGATCTGCTTCCGTCATGTTGGCTTTGAACCAATCAAATGGTGCAGGTTCAAAGTACTTTGGTCGGGTCTTATCACCATCGGGCTGAGGATCAGGTATGGGAACTTCAGAATTTTCCAGATTGAGCTTGGCGAGTTCAACGGTCTCTTCAATTGCCATGAACAGTTTTGCCTGATCTTTGTTCATGGCGCGCAGGATCACTTGCATACCTTTTAAATTCATTAGGTCGGGATCATATGAACATAAGACGGGGTGATCTATCCAATTATTAAAATCCAAAATGTGTGGAATCATGGTGTTGCCATGCTTATAGCAGGACCATCCAAACTCTTTGTTCTGTAAGGCTGGACTTGTGAAGCATGGCTGCACTCCAATCAAAGTTGCCATGTTTGAAGCGAGTTGAAGGTGCAGCATCTCTTCAATAAACACGCTGTAGACTTTGTTGAAGACTTGCTTGTTTGTTGTGTCAGGGTCGGCGGCAGGACCAGAGCCAGGCCACCAGCGACCTTCATAGAGCTTACTGCCCTTACTATTGATTTGATGTGTACCTTGGACTGAATACAGCGACGTCATGTAGAGGGGGATTGTAAACAACTCTACATTGATAGCTGCTTGAGCGATGGCTTTAACACAGGAAAGATCGTCATCTATGTACTTGGGGTTGCGATCTGTGCATGCATCGACCAGAGCCGCGCAGGCGCTATCATTCAGTTCCAGGAGAGGGTGTTTCATTGAGGTGTCCTTCGGTTTGGCGAAAGCACACCTGGCGTTGATTTTCATTATCGCCAGGCGCTAAAGAGAAAAACAACGACTGACTTAAATAGTTGAGATCGCAATTTGTGCCCCAACTCTGACAAATGGCCCGTTGTCGGAGTTGTTATCTGAAAGAGGATTTACAATCGTAAACTGCTTGATGGCTTTAGGCTGAAAAACAAGAGCCATTGAGGATCCCCCGTAGCTGAACCATCCAAGTTCTTGTCCTTTTTCAACTCTATCGCCTACTTTAACCTGAATTGAGATAGATGAGATCTCTGTGATCCCAATGGGCATAACGCATACGCAACCGATTGCAGGATTGTCGCTCTCGATAAAGATAAGCGCTCTGGTGTTTACCATCGCCTCGTATCCTTGAGACTTAGTTCCTGCTGACGGATCAAACCCCTCTGAATAAAGCTCAGAGAACATGTATCCGTTTACGACCCGTGCTTCGACAACCTTACCGGCGATAGGAGCTCTCCATCGGTGATAGTCGTTGCCGCTTAGGAATGTTTGAACGATATCTCCGCCAACAAAGCGCGTTGTGAGAGGGCTGCCGTCAAGCATTTGCTTGAGAGAATAGTTTTGGGCTTTCGTCTCAAAATCATCGTCCAGTTTTACATTACGTGCAATGCGATAAACGGTGCCATCATTAGCAGATGTAATCACTCGATCATTGTCCGGCCCATCAATTGGTCGGCTGATCGTAATGATTTGACGATGGAAGAAGTCATTAAATGACGTGTATCCCCAATGCACAGGGTCTTTCTCGATCTGTTCTTTCGTAACGAACTGATCCAGACTGTTCGCTTTCCATGAGGCTTCAGAAAGCCAACCATCCTTTGAGGTAACAACGACACTGAGTGAGGTCGGAGAGTCTAAAAACTCACACCAGGCATCAAGGATGTTTCTCAGGGCATCATTGAAAAGCTTGTTTTTAAAGACAAAATTCCCTGCGGGTGTCCACATCATGTAGACAAACAATCCTGACATTGGAAATGCTGAATGCGGCAAGTCTGGGTCAAAGATTGGTGCATGTTTGATAATGTAATTGAGGGCGCATAGCATATCGTTGATGGATTTAATTCCATACGCCACTTTTGGTTCTTCTTCTTGGTGAACTTGCCAGCCTTGCTCAATCATCTCGCTTACAAGACCATGAAGGTGATCGTCTTTATTCAGCAAAAAGGCTAGGGCTTGAACTGAAGGCTCCAAAAAAGAGTAACCTTGTTCAATTTGCTTTCCATATGCTGATATGGATTTTTGACTGATATGATCCAGCCACTTCCCCAGAAGCTTTGAGTCCCGCGGGAGAAAACCTGCAATCACACCAGGCCTGTTTTCATGATGAGATTGAAACTGTCCTTTGGGCATCTGTAACTCCTGTCGCAGCATGCATGAACTAGATATGCTTGCTGACAATAGGTAGAGCAGATTTTGAAGAGCAACTTCTGAATACTATTTAGCAAATCCTGCAACAGCAGAGTTGGATTAATTTAATTTACTTAAATGTGTGGTTTTAGAGTTTTGTCGATATAATAGTTTAGTATATTTCTTTGTAAAATATTTTATCGGCTATTCTAGGTGTTTCAATTAAGTTCTGTAGCTAATCCAATTTAATTACCGGGTTACTTTAAAGCGCCAACTGGCATTTAAAAATGCATCAGCAAACAGACCATTGAAGTTCTCTTTGCAGTGTTGATTTCCATAATTTGAAAGGACAATTACTAGAGCTAAAAGAGGTGTGAAATTGCGCTTTTCAAATGCTCTCATTTGCTTTCATTGCGCTGACACGAGGTCTAAACGCAAAAAGCTCTCAATTGGGAGCTTTGCTTTGCGAAGCCTCTTTATATACGACGAGGTTAAATGGTGATTCCGGCAGTGGGGATCGAACCCGCGACCCCTTGATTGCAAGTTGCAATTTGCAACTCACGTCCACTTACACTCTACTACGATTCAGTACTATGAATCAATGAGTTGTAGAAAATTATTTGCCTCTGCCTACCTTGCATTTCGCCGTGAAACTCGTACATTTGCTTACAATATGCTGACAAGAAACGGTAGGCATTGAGCAAGCGATCTATAAGGGGATGAGGCTGTGTTTTACACAAGGCCTTAAGAGAAGCCCAAGAGGTCGTCACAAGCTGTCAGGCCGTCAGAAACAGCAGTAATCGGGGACTACTTTTAACTTCAATTTTCGCACGTATGGTGGTTCTTGTTATGGGCCGTCAGCGGGAGAGTTTTGCCTGATGCCCAATGTCACGAAACGGACTGTCGATGCAGCTAAGCCAACGGCGAAGAAGTACTTCGTCTGGGATGGTAAGCTCTCGGGATTTGGGCTGCAGGTGGCGCCAACCGGGCGCAAAACGTTCATTGTTCAATATCGCACACTAGAAGGGCGTTCTCGCCGTCTGACCCTTGGGAAATACGGTGAGCTGACACCAGATCAGGCGAGGGGGCAAGCGGTCGATGTTCTGGCCAAGGTGCGTATTGGGGAAGACCCGACCGTTAATCGCAAGATCATTCGCAATGCGCCAACGGTTGATGATCTGCTGGACATGTATCTGAGCGAACATGTTGAGGTGCACAACAACCCAAAGTCGGCTGTTGAGATACGGCGCATTCTTGAACGGTGTGTGCGTAAGCCTCTAGGCATGCGAAACTGGCTTCAGTTACACGGCAGGATATCTCCAAACTACATCGCTCCATGCGCAGAACTCCGCGACAAGCAAACCATGTGCTGGCAATCATCTCCAAAGCGTTCAATCTGGCTGAAATATGGGGCTTGAGGCCTGAGCACAGCAATCCGGTGCGATTGGTGAAGCGTTACAAGGAGAATGAGCGCGACCGGTTCTTATCTGGTGATGAGTTACAGCGCTTGGGTAAGATGCTGGAGCTTGCAGAGAAAGAGGGGCTTCCATGGATCATCAAGGCTAGCCCAGAGAACCGCAAGCACTTGCGCCACGATATTGAAAAGCGCCGGACACCTGTGAACCCCATGGCGCTTTATTGTCTCAAATTGCTGCTCTATACGGGGGCACGGCTAATGGAGATCGCTTCTCTTGAATGGAAGCATGTAGACTTTGAAGAAGGGGCTATTGCCTTGCCTTCAAAGAAAGGGGATGGCCGCAAGCCTCATCCGGTCAGTGGGAATGTGCTCGACATCCTCTCCGATATACCGCGCTTGGATGGCTCGCCTTATGTGCTTGCCCGCATCAATGATCCCACTCGGCATATTACCAAGGAGCTGGTGGAGAACGCATGGCAACGCGTGCGCCATCATGCCGACATCCCAGATGTGCGCATCCACGATCTGCGCCATACGGTTGGCACCTTCGCCGCGCAATCGGGAAGCAACGCTTTCCTCATCAGCCACCTTCTACGCCATCGCAACGTGACCATCACCAACCGCTATGTGAACCACGATGCACATCCTATACGGGTGTTGTCAGAGACGGTTGGGGAGAGGATTGAGGCGGGGTTGAAAGGAGGGGGGTAAGAACTGACGGCATGAATGTGGAGGTATTTGCTTGAATATTCGCGAACACCGTATGTCGTAGTGTGACCAATAACTGCCATTCAGCCTCAACCCAGTAGCTTCTGGCCAGCGTGCCACCTCAACCTCCGATAGATTTTGGTCTGCTTGTTGCTGAGTGACCATAAGCTGACACTCACGCTACCTTAGAGCAGCCTCAGCTGCAGCAAGACATCAACTTAAGATTGCTCCCACTCACCTTGTCTCTATGGGCGGAAAGTGGTCATTCATAACACTGCGAGAACTCCGGCCAGTGAGAGACCGTTGCTAGCGTCGAGGGCCACAAGCAGCCATTCGGCTGGTTCCACCAAGGGTTGAGATTGCTAGCAGCAAATCCTCTCATTCGGCTTGATAAATAACCCTTCATAACCCTTGAGTACACTAGTGTGGAGTGTGTCGTGCGAAGCGAACCAAAGACTGCACGTGTGACCAATAGTAGGGAGCACTTATATGAAATCTCGTCAATACATTCATCAAACTAAGCAGTTTGCAGAGCACTCGTCTTTTGTAAATAACACAGCAAGTAATCAATGAAGCGCTGCGCCAGTGGATTTTCTTCCTGTGCGGACAAATAACTTAAGACGATAGTTACTGGCAGCCCTGGTAGGGCGCTCTCAATCACAGGAATGTCCTCCAGCAATGCAGAGGCCGGTAGAATGGAAACTCCAAGCCCTGCTTTTATGGCGGACTGTACAGCCTGAATGGAGTTCGCAGTGATTGAGATCTTCCAGTCAGAGGGCATGGCTTCCATGGCAGAGATTGCTATAGCGCGATAGCTGCATGGTTCCTGCATCAAGATCAGTTCCAGTGGTTTATCAGCCGCAGGCAGCTGCCCGCACCAGACCAGCGGCTCCTGCCATAACTGCTTGCCGCCAGAGGCCTCTGGTCCGGCGAATACCACATCCAGCTCCCCGGCATCTAAAAGACACAACAAGTCAGCCCCGCCGCCGAGGATCAAGTTGAGATCACAAGTGGGGTGTGCTCGTTTGAAGCGGGCCAGATGAATATGTAGGTGCTGCGGTACCAGATACTCTGCAAACCCGACGCGCAGCATGCTTTGCTCCTTGGGCGCAGAAACGCTCAACACAGCCTCATCGGCCAACTCCAAAATCTTTCGGGCATAGCCGATAAAAATCTCACCTTCGCTGGTTTGGGAAAGAGAACGGCTCGTACGCTCAAATAGTTTCACATCCAACCGCTCTTCCAGCTTGGCAATTTGCAGACTGATCGCCGATTGCGTCCGCCCCACTTTTTCTGCTGCAGCGGAAAAACTACCCTCCTCAATGACAGCGATCAAAGAGCGAAGCACAGTCAGGTCCGTATCAAGTCGGAAGGGAGATCTATTGGCGTTACTCATAGGACCTATTTATTTTTCTAGTTTTACTAATTGATCGTGTTTAGCCATATGTTTCATAGAACGTCAATAATCAATAAGGAAATTTTATTCATGCTAAAATCTGTGCTGGCAGCCTCTGCTCTGTCTTTCCTCTCATTATCTGCTGTAGCTGGCGAGCCGCTTCAGTTGGAAGAAGTAGCAAAATTCTCTGAAACCCGCCCGGGTAACATCACCGTAACGCCAAACGGACGCATGATTGTCAGCATGCAGCCGTTGGATGGGCCGGCGTTGAAGGTGGTTGAAGTTCTGAAAGATGGCAGCAAGGCCCCGTTCCCAACTCAAGATTGGGCAGATGGTCCGGAAGTAGGCGAACTCGGCTTGTCTGCTGTGATTGGTGTCGACACAGACTCCAATGGCGTGGTCTGGATGCTGGACATGGGAAACGATACTTCTGCACCTCGTCTGCTGGGCTGGAACTCTGAGACCAACACGCTTCACGCAGACTTGCAGATTGACAAATCTGCTCTGACAGCAAACTCCTTCCTTCAGGACTTTGTGATCGATGAAAAACGTGGTCAGATCTATATCGCGGATATGACCCTCGGCAATCTGGCGGGGCCATCCAAGCCAGCCATCGTTATCGTGGACCTGAAGACCGGCGAAGCCCGCCGCCTGCTGGAAGCGGCAGAGCAGTTTATCTCCCCAGACCGCGATGTGGTGATTGACGGTGGCCTGATGGCAGCCAAAGGAGAAGATGGCTCCCTCAACAATCTACGCTTCGGCCTCAACCCAATTGCCATCTCTGATGACAGCAAATGGGTCTACTTCGGCACTGTGAATGGCGAGCAGATCTTCCGCATCCCGGCTGCAAAACTTGCAGATCCCTCCGTAAATTCCGCCGATCTGAATACTTTCATTGAAGAATACGGTCCCAAAAAGCCTAGCGATGGTATGACTTTCAATCCCAATGGTGGTCTTTTCGTTTCTGATATCGAGAACTCAGCCATTGGCCTGACCACCGCTGGAGAGTACGAAGTGCTCATTCAGGACGAACGGCTTTCCTGGCCGGATGGCTTTGATGTTGCTCAAGACGGATATGTCTATGTTACGCAAAACCAGTTGCATAAGCACCCGGCTTTCAATCAAGGCGTCAATGGTGCAAAGGCTCCATTCTACGTGATGCGTTTTCCGGTTCCAGGCAAATAAGTTTCAAAGAAACGGATGTGACTGACGGGTTCAAACAGCTCGTCATTTGCACATTTAAGATCAAATACAAGAAATTGAGAGGCTCCCATGCTTTTGAACACACCAATCTGCGATTTTGGTTGGAAAGCGCCAGAATTTACGCTCAAAGATGCTGATGGCACCAGCTTCACCATGTCTGACCAGATTGGTGAAAGCGGTTTGCTCATCGCCTTTATTTGCAATCATTGCCCTTATGTGCAGGCCATTGCAGATCGCTTGGCAGAAGACATGAAACAGCTCAAAGCCGAAGGCTTCGGCGTTCTTGCTGTCATGTCCAATGATTATCGCTCAGTGCCTGCTGATGGACCGAGCTTCATGAAAAAGTTTGCCAAGGAATTTGGCTTCAAGTTTCCGTATTTGCTGGATGAGACACAAGAAGTTGGCAGAGCATATAACGCAGTTTGTACGCCAGATTTCTTCGGCTTCAACAACAAGGGTGAGCTGCAATACCGTGGCCGCTTGGATGATGCTGGCTTCGACGACCCAACAAACCGCACACCAGAACTTCTCAATGCCATGCGTCAGGTTGCCAAAACCAGCTGCGGACCGAAGCATCAGATCCCGAGCATGGGTTGTTCAATAAAGTGGAAGTAGATCTGTTTACGCGAAAGCTAGTCAAAATGGGGGCAACTAAGAAGCCGGACGCAGTAGCCACTAGCAGAGGACCAACTGTGGGAATTCGAGCAGATCCTCCAAGGGGTGATGCTGTTTGCATAAAAGATATTCTGAGAACCTTATTGGATCGCTCGAGCACAGATTGATGCATCCGCCCGAGTAGGTTGCAAAGAGCCCAAAGTAATAGATGCTGCAACGAGTATGAATGACGGCTGTTGCGCGCTTGACGCTGAAACTAATCGCGTCATAGCTTGGAGGGCGGCTGATCATAGTTTTTCGGCATGTTCTAAGTTAGGAATCGCAAAGCTCGCTACTCAAGATCGATACATCCAGCTAGGAACAAGGGCTGGTTTCAAGTGCAACCACAAGCGACATAGTATAACTCCCAAAACCGTGAGCGTGTTCTGCGCTATTTCTCCCAATCTCATTTGCGGTAATTTAATGCATGCAAGAATTATGGACTGATTTACTTAATGGGGAACATTACGCGGTTCTGTCTGCGTGTATTGCCTATGCTTTGCTCATGGGGATCGTTAGCATCACCGCATGTTTTCGCATACGCCGCTGGCCTCAGACGATTGGAAAACTCACGGAAGATGGGGTTTCAAGCATTGGAAGCTCTGATGAAAGAATGCACACGGCACGCGTGAGGTATGAATATTCTGTCAACGACATATCCTATACCGGCAAGCGGTTAAGTCCGTTCATTATTAGGGCCACTGGAACCAGAATGGCTGAGTGGCAGAAGGGTGGTATTCAAAAGCATGAAGGCGACTGTGTTACTGTATTCTACAACCCTGCTCTGCCCCACAAATCCTACCTGATAGTACCCACATGGACCGGAATTGCAGGGGTATTTCTGCTCGTCGCGATTCCGGTGTTTCTAATTTGGTTCTCTATTTAACGTCGACGCACATTAAGTCGGGCGACGACATTTTGAGTCGCACAATTTAATTGCAGTAAGAAGAGCTATCAGAGGCTCTGTGCAATAGGAAAGAGGCACATTGTGGAGTTATATTTCTATAACCAATCCTATATCCTTTATTTGACGCACAAGCCGCTCTCACAGAGGTTCCCAAAAAATGACTTCAACAGAACCCCGATCATACGGCTCAACGTTTTGGCGGAGGTCCTTGGCACTCTTCGCTGGGATTTTTGGGGTGCTGACTCTGATTTCCGGTGGGAGCGTCTTATTTGGGCCAGTGGAGGTTCAAGTGGCTGCGGGCGACTACATGCCAGTCGTGCTCTGGTTCAATTTTCTAGCAGGCTTTCTCTACATCGGTGCTGCAATTGGGATCTGGCTACAGCGTAACTGGGCACTTGGTCTGTCTGCGTTTATCGCAGTGGCAACGGGCCTGATTGCTTTGGGGTTCGGATTTCTGGTTTTTCAAGGAGTGGCATATGAGATGCGAACTGTAGGGGCCTTGGCCGTACGGATAGGTGTTTGGACAGTGATCACCCTGACGTTAATGCGCAGTCGACATCAAATGTGAGACTCTGATAACTAGCTCAGGACTTTGACGTGCGTGCGAACCAGACCAAGCAATGAGGAAAGCAAATCAGATGTTTTGTAGCTGATAACCAAGTCAAACAGGGGCCAAGAACCGTCATTCGGGCAATTCCATTAAAGGTTGCGCCAGTCTTAGCGGAAACACTGTACTCTTTTTCTGACAAACGTCCCTGGACACATATACGCTTTGGAGCCGTTTCATTTCGAGCCCGTTGCTGACATTGGTTAGAGCAAAGAGTTTCACGAGTGCAGCATGGTGCTTGGGGACCTCTGCAGCCATTCGCCTAATTACGGTACAGCCCATCCAGAGCGCGAGGTCAACTTAGGATTGACCTTAGTCAGCTTGACGTTGAGGATCCCAAGTTGCTGTTCGACCGACTCCTGCAAAGGTTGAACTCGCTTGGGCTGGGCAGAACTTCGTGAGCGCTCGGCGTCCACCACCATGGCTTTTGTATGACTAAAGCTCTTAGAGCGTTAGCTCAGTGAGCAGTCAAGGTGTTGTCTTAGCCCCGCTTACCTTCATTGCCGCTTACAACTATGCCCGGCGACTGAAGACGTTGCAGGGCCTCACGCCATTCGAATACATCTACAAAATCTGGACAAATGATCCAGATCGTTTCAAAATCAACCCACCCCATCACACAACGGGACTAAACACCTAGGCAGTATTTCGGAGCCGGATTATGCACAAATTTAGTGGTCATCACCAACCCGAAGCGAAGCATAGCCGCGCCCCGGGTTGGTGACGACGATCTGTAAAACGCTACCGCCTTACAACACTACCATAGGTTCAGCTGTCTCGATTCTGAAAATGGTCCCATTTTGGTGCTTGCCGCCTTCGCCCGTCGTTCCGTACATGCCACCCATTGGACCTGCGACCAGAGTGTTTTCCGGATATTCCCCTGCGTTCCCGTTGAATTCGTACAACGAAGCGTAGCTATATGTCCCATTGTCTTTCTTTGTCAGTTTATAGACTCCACCTTGTCCTTTCGGGCTATACTGCGCGGTCCCGAACAGGTTGCCCGCGCTGTCGATGATGACCCCTGCTTGGGGGGAGGATAATCCGTTCATATCATCGAATTGGTGTAGGGTGGTCGGCTGAGCGGGCGTTTTCCGGTTGCTCGGGTCTCCGCTCGGGTAACTGAAGACTGTGCCCGAAACTCCGGCTCGGCTGGTCGTACCAAACATCTTTTTTCCGGAATTGTCCATAACCAGACTGCCGTAGGGCAGGACAGGATCAGTATGGTCTAGCGGGAAACTGTAGAGTCTCTTGTAGGTATAAGTCTGATCACCGGAGACGAACAGCCCGAAGATTTCGCCGCTCGAATATTCACCTCCCGCGGAGACGAGTCCGTAAAAGTTTCCGGCCCCATCCATCACCAGCCCGCCAACGGAGTAATTGTTGCCCCTAATAGGTGCAAAGTTGTGCAGGTTCTTAAAGGAATAGCCCCCCCCACCTTTTGGCGTAAGTGAGAACACAGTCCCTCCGCCATTGGTGCCTCCCGCGGAGGTTGTTCCAAACAACGTTCCATTTGCGCTTATGACCAGATGGCTTCTCGGTGCCGCTCCGTCCGAATTTTTGTGCCCCACAACCGGGTTGAAATTGTATAGGTTGGTGAGATCCCCATTGGAAGCAAGCTTGAACACAGTCCCAGTCCAGCCGGTCCCGCCACCGGCTGCCGTACCATATAGGTTACCGTCTGGGCCCATGACCAGACCCCCAATCGGACGGGCGCCATCCGCTGTCCCGCCTGCGAATCTGTGCAATACTTTATATTGGTAGCTATCACCATGCGTGTCCGACGCAAGCATGAATACCACGCCGTGCCCCGAGGGATCACCTCTATCTAACCCTCCGGTATTCAAAACCCCATATAGACTGCCTGAAGGGTCGATGGTAAGGCGGCCATTTGGTGTATATCCGTCTTGGAAAGTAGCGCCAAAGTTATATAGCGTTGAGCATACAACGCTCGATGACGGGCTCTGTGTCATTCAATTATCCCCCACATACCTGCTGATAAGGCAGTCTATTGTAAGCGGTGTTTAGACGTCGATTCCCAAACTTTGGGACTATAACCAAATCTGGTGTATGGGGGGACTTTTGAGAAGCCAGCGTATCGCGTTGATTGATTGATGTTAAAAGTGTTCCAGCAGCAATATCGGCAAATCGCTATGCTAGACGGTATACCGGTTCGTTAGTTCCGATATTGGAGAAAGAAAAAGAAGCTCTAGAAAGCTTGTTAAATAACGAGAAATTAAGCGTGCGAAGGTGGGTTGCGGATGAAATTGAACGGACAGAACAAGAGATAGCATCTGAAAAACAAAGAGATGCAGAAGAAACATTCAGGCCATAGCCAAAGATAATTACAAACTCGAATCTTAGTTACTGCAAGTCTCTAGCTGTCACTAGTAACGAACAGGATACTTGGTTCTTATTAAACGTACCAGTGTGTATAGCGTCTTGCTCCTGCAGTGAATGTTTTGCCGTGAACGAATGATTAAGCTATGGTCGCAACCGTCATGTATTTGTGTGAATGTCCGCTCATGGTCAGTTGAGTAGTTTCAGATCGCCCATCAAAGCTACTGAAAATCCTTAGGGTGAGCATATCACAACCCATGCTAGAACTACTTGAATGGCAGTTCATGGCCCTGGATGCTGGCAAAGGCTTCTCAGTTGCCTGAGCTTTCGCGCCGCAGCGAAGGTCAGCAAAGTCCGCATCTTACCAGTTCAAAATCACCAAACTTGGGTGAATGAGATTCAATGTTCCCTTGTTGTTGTTCGTAACGCCCAAATGTGCACGCTCGGTCCAGTTGGGCCTATTAGGCTGCTATAACTCAGATGATAATCGAATATTTGGGATTATGACTTGAGTAATAGGAAAGTAAATTTGCTGGGTAGGCTTCCCTCTCTCAGAGCTTTTGAGGCGATTGTGAGATGCGGAAACATAGCAGCGGCGGCGGATGAGCTGTGTGTTACCGAAGGTGCGGTCAGCAAACACATCAAAGCACTGGAAGCGGAACTAAGGGCCAAGTTGTTCATCCGCGTTTCACGCCGCAACCAGCCGACACCAGCCGGAGAAAGGTTATTTCAGGAGACTCGAAGCGCCTTTGCTTTACTGCGGCAGGCCGAACAGAGTTTTTCTCACGACCTTTCAAACAGACCCTTCGTACTAGCTGCTCCTTCTACCAGCCTGCTGCGTGTAATCATCCCAAACGCCCGTCTGATACAAGAGGCCATTGGTGATCGCCCGTTGCAGTTCGTAGCAGATGATACACATTACGGCGCAGTGGATGCTTCTTACTCCCTCAGCCTGAGAGTTGAGGAGGTCCCCGATGTAAGCAATATGCTCCTGAAACTTGCAGATGAATAGTTTGGATTGGTGATCTCACCGCTGCTGTTGTCGTCAGAAGCAAACGATCCAGCCCACACCCTCACTCACTACAATCGTCTGCTTCCAAAAGACAGGCCGCATATATGGGAGAACTGGGTGGAGGAAAGCGGCGTTTCTCTGGAGCCAGCCGAAAACACAATCTACTTCGATGAGATGTACTTGGCCCTTCAGGGCGCCGAAGCCAGCCTCGGTCCCACAATCGCACCTCGGCCCCTCGTCACAGAAGCAATCGAAAACAATCGCCTCTGCGCACCCTTCGGCTTCCATCAACGCAAAGGAGCCTACTTCGCCATAGCTCCGCTGGAGACCGAACTGGATCCGGACTTCCATCGTGTGGGGGACGTTTTGACGAGAATGTTTAAGTCAACTTAGGGGGAGGTTATTCTACCTGCAGATACCGCTAGCTTTCTTGCTGGTATGTTTAATTGTAGCAGCTTTCCTTTGTACTTTGGGATTTATAAAAAGGTAACTTCTTCTTCTCGATAGGGTGATATTTACAAGTTAGGCAGGACTTACTTCGTATCCAGAAGTTTACTATCAAATAAAACCTACAATACGCTCATCAGAATGAAAAATTCTGAGCATGGCATGAATTCTGCTCGTTTGCCGTCTTTACCCTGTGTTCCCATAGTTTCTGAACCATTAGGGAGGGAACAATGGTTCAGAAATTTTCATGTAGTCGCCGTTTGTTTATCAAATCAGGCGCGGCAGCAACCGGCGCACTAGCTATGCCCAATATATTGCGCGCTCAAACCATAACTGAGTTGACCATGTTGGCGTGGTATGGGCAGGCGGAGCCTGACGCTGTCGCTGAGTTTGAGGAATTAAATCGCGTAAAGATTACACCAAAGTACTACGTTGGCGGCGAGCAGATGTTGGCGCTGCTAAGCCAATCTCCGCGTGGCACTTATGATCTGGTCCATGCGGATGCTGAGTACGTGCATCAATTGGTAGCTGCTGATTTTGTAGAACAGTTGGACCCTTCAGACTACCCTCTCGATGATTTCTTTCATGAGTTCCATAAGTTCCCAGGCCACTGGGTTGATGACAAACTTTACGCCATGATCAGCCGGTTTGGCTTTCTGGGTATCTCTCACAATTTAGACGCTGTTTCTCGCAAAGAAGCTTCTAGCTACAAACTCCTATGGGATACAAAACTGAAGGATAAGATCGGTCATTTCGATTGGCATTTGCCCAATCTTGGCGTGCTTAGTCAGTACAATGGTAACGAAGCCCCTTTCAATCTTTCAGAGGCCGGGTGGAGTAAACTTAAAGAGACGACACTGGAACTAAAGCCGCAGGTGCGCGGATTTTATGATTACGGCGGTGTGCTCTCTTCGCTAAAGAGCGGCGAAGTCTCTGTAATGCCAGGTATTGGTGAATGGATCACCGGAGTTTTACGCCGCGATGGGGCCAATGTTACTACTACCATCCCAGAGGAAGGAGGCCTTCAGTTTACTGAGTCCTTCTCAATCGGCAAAGGTTCTCGCAAGGCAGAACTGGTTCGCAAATTTATCCAATATATGGCAGGGCCCGAAGGTCAATTTCGTCTAGCAAACTTGAATGTGTTCCCGGCAGTTATCCCAAGCAAACGTGGTTGGAAACGAATGATCGAGGAAAGACCTGAGGATGCCCGTCATCTGGGTATGTTTGAAGGATCAGGGAACGCTATGGACCTTATTCGGGCAGGTCGGATCAAAATCCGCAAACTGCCAGTGCAGCAAGATCTGGCAGACTGGAATGACTTCTGGTCCGAATACAAAAGCACCTAGAAACTCAGCGATAATCCCGGAATAACACCATGCAAAAACCCGCGTTATCAGCTCGGAGGTTGCTTTATAGCAGCTTCTGGGTCTCACCCTTACCGTTCTGGCTTACTCTTTTCTTTCTCGGCCCACTTCTTCTTCTGGTTTGGTTGAGTTTCTGGGATGTGCGGAACTTCGTGCTGCAGCCTGATTTCCAACTGGATAATTGGGTGAAAATCCTGAGCGCCAACTATTTCTGGCAGGCATACGGGCGGACATTTCTAGGGGCCTCCTGTGTTGCTGCCATTGCCAGCCTGTTGGCTTTGCCGTGTTCGCTGGTTATTGGTTTTATTTTGTCAACGCGTGCTAAATTAACAGTATTGGGATTGTTCGTAGTACCCTTCTTCACAAGTTACCTTGTGCGGGTTTACTCATGGCAAATCTACCTGACTGATAATGGGGTAATATCCAATCTCCTTGCCGCTTTTGGTCTCGAAACCGGAAGCCTTCTTAGCTCAAAGTTTGCGATGCAGGTCGGATACGTCACGCTTACGTTACCTCTGGTGGTAGTAATCCAATCGATCTCTATGCTGTCTTTTAACAGAACACTGATCAACGCGGCTTATAATCTTGGATGTGGCCCAGTAAGGGTGTTTTTCTCAGTCCTTCTGCCGGGTACTCGTGCAGGTCTTATTCTGGGGGCACTCTTTGCTTTCATCTTCAGCTTTGGCGACTTTGTTTCTCCGACCTACATGGGCGGCGGTAAGTTCCCAACTCTCGCAATATTGATCACAGACACCGTCAAATCAGGCCAGCAATGGCCACGTGCAGCTGTCATTGCAATCGTGATGATTGGGACACTGCTTATTGTCGCTTTGACGAGTCTTAAACTCGCGTACCGGAGGAAGTAATGCACCTTTCTCAAGCAACAAGAATAACGCTCATGGTCCTGTGCGCAGGTGCTCTTGCGTTTCTCTATGCACCGATTATGGCGAATTTTGTGTTTTCGCTCACGACTGATCGTTTCCCAACGCTTCCTATCTCCGGCTTCTCAACCCAATGGTATGAGCTGGCATTTGGGGATGACTTGGTTATTCGAGCATTGCTCAATACAGCGTTGGTTGCTCTTATTGTAGCGCCACTCTCTACGTTTTTGGGGTTCACTGCTGCCTATACTGACTACCGATTCAATTTTGTTGGTAAGAAGCTGCTGATGGTGTTTGCACTGTTGCCGCCATTGGTGCCTCTTGTCGTCTCTGGTCTGGCAATGCTGGCATATCTTTCCAGAGTGGGCCTCTCGGGCAATCTCTCTGCAATCGTCATCTCCCAGATTGTCCTTGCCTCTCCCTTTGCCATGGCCATTATCCGACTACGCCTCTCTCAGATTGATGATGATCTTGAGTTTGCTGCTCAAAACCTTGGAGCATCAAACTGGAGGGCATTTTGGGAAGTCATCATTCCCTTAACCAAAACGTCCGTTTTTGCGGCATTTCTGCTGAGCTTTGCAGTGTCTTTTGATGAGTATGCCGTCACTTGGTTTGTTGGCGGCCTTAATGAAACAGCATCGGTCCGCGTTCTCAGCTTCCTTCAATCTGCAGTCAGTCCCCGCATCAATGCGATTGGTTCATTCACATTCGTTGTGTCCATGAGCTTAATCCTGTGCGCCCAGTTTATTACTCTGCGCCGGTTTTCAAAGGAGAAACTGTGATGACCGCAAAGATCCAAACAAACACTTCTATGCAGGCTGATGAAAGCCCATCGCAGGATGTACACATCAAGCTTTGGGATATTCGTAAGAACTACGGCAAAGCCGTGGCTATCCAGGACTTGAACCTGAACATTGATCGCGGTCAGTTTACCGCCATCATGGGGCCCTCTGGTTGCGGCAAAAGCACATTACTGCGTTGTCTGGCTGGTCTGGAAAGCATTACTACCGGTGACATTTTGCGCTCTGGCCGTTCCATCAGGCATCAGGAAATCTGGGAACGTGAAATGCCTATGGTATGGCAGTCTCTTGCTCTTTTCCCATTTTTGAGCGTGCTGGAAAACATTGAGTTCGGGCTGCGCATGAGCGGCGTCTCCAAAGGTGAACGCCATCGACGAGCTCATGAGTGGGCATCAAAACTGGGGTTGGATGAATATGTAAACCGTTCAATCGACCAGCTTTCTGGTGGCCAGAGACAACGGGTAGCGCTGGCCAGATGCTTGGTAACTGAACCTTCGATTATTTTGCTGGATGAACCACTTTCCGCACTGGATGCGCACCTCTCGTTGCAAATGCAGGCAGAGCTAAAACGCCTGCAGCGCGAGCTGGGAATTACCTTTGTTTATGTAACGCACAGCCACTCAGAAGCATTCTCTATGGCCGACAAAGTCGTGATTATGAACGAAGGCCGAGTTGAGCAGGAAGGCGCACCGCAGGAGATTTACCTCAAACCGGCAACCAGCTTCGTGGCACGGTTCCTTGGTGGCAGCAGCATATTGAGCTGTACGGTTAAATCTACTGAAACGGACGAAGTGCTTGTTGATGGAAAGGATGGCACTTTCAGATGTACCTCAGATGAGTTCAGAACACTTCAGGTTGGCAGCAAGATCAATCTGATTGTGCGCGCTGATCAGATCTCATTGTCACAGGAAAGCGGATGGGCGGACAACGAAGTTTATTGCCGGGTCGTAGGTGAGGAGTTTGTGGGAGCGCTCGTCAACCTACAACTGGAAACAGCCTCCGGATCCAAGATTTTCGTACAACTTCAACAGCGTGACTTGAAAACCTTAGACATCGAAGTAGGGGCGGGCGTTTTCGCGAATTGGCACCCAGAAGACTGTCACATCATCAACTGATAAGGAGAAGAAGAATGACCTATAACGTGCTCGTTTATGGTGACTCAAACACGTGGGGCTGGAAGGGAGTTGAAGTTGCCTTCCCAAGTTCACGTTACGCAGATAATGAGAGATGGGCGGGTGTGCTGGCTGCGGAGCTGGGTGATAAGTTCAAAGTAAGTGTGGATGGGTTGACTGTCCGCTCAACTAATCTAGACGAACCAGCCGCATGGAACAGTGTGCCGGCAGATGCCTTCAATGGTGGAAAAAACCTGCCTGCTGCCATCGCTCGCGAAATGCCACTTGATCTTGTTGTCATCATGCTGGGAACCAATGATCTTAAGAATGATCTGGCTCGCAGTGCGGAAGATATCGCTGATGCGATCATTGAAGTTGCCAAGGTTGCAAAGGGGACAGAAGGGGGAGTGGCCTATACCTACAGGGCTCCCGAAGTGCTGGTTATCTCTCCGCCACCTGTTTCGACGATGGCACACCCGGACTTTGCCTTAATGTTTGAAGGCGGACAAGAAAAGTCACGGAAACTTGGGGCAGCGCTGAAAGCTGCAGCTAATGCTGCTGGCATAGAGAGCTTTGATGCAAGCGTAGTCATCCCAAAGGCTGCCGGGCTTGATGGTCTCCATATGTCTGCTGAGCAGCACAAGGTCCTTGGAAGAGCCGTTGCCAAGAAAATTCATGTGATGGCTGACGCTGCCGTAGACTGATCAATAAAGCGAACTTGCTAATAACAACAATAACATAATGCAAGTCAATACAGAGGTGAAGCCTGAAACAACAATGTTTCAGATTGAAAGGGAGGACAAACCTATGAATCTAATCAAGAAAGTCGTCACTGCGGCAGTATTCGCAATACCGTTGGTAGTGGCGCATGGAGAAAGTGCAATGGCAACACAACTCAACGAGGCTAGTGTTTTGGAATATGTAACTTTCACTGCAAAAGCAGGGACTGATGCAGAGAAGTTGGCTCAGGTTGCTGCGAGCATTAACAATAACCTGACAAATGTTTCCGGGTTCGTCGACCGTTATGTTTCACTGCAGGATGACGGGATATGGGTTGAGGTAGTATTCTGGAAAGATTTGCAAAGTGCAAAAGATGGTCTTCAGACATTTTTGGCGGATGACCGAAACAAGCCATTTCTGGATATGGTGAACGCAGATTCCGTGAAAATTACCTATTCTGATCTGAAACATTAAACACAAGCGTACGCAGAGCTGCTTGTTTTTGAGCCCTGCGTACATGCTTTTAAAAAACTGATTTACAACATGCAGATACTCACCTGCTAAACATGGTATGCTTGCAGGTAGGAAAGCAAGATACAAGGTAACTGAAATGCGCAGACGCATTCCTCCGCTGATCGCTGTCAGAGCATTTGAGGCAGCTGCTCGTCATGGCAGTTTCACAGATGCTGCTGACGAGTTGGCTGTCACACCAACAGCGATCAGTCATCAGATCAGGCATTTGGAGAAGCTGCTTAACCTTCAATTATTCGATCGGAATGGGCGGAACCTTAGCCTGACAGAGCAAGGAAAGCGCATCCTGCCAGAGGTGACACGTGGGTTTGATTGTCTTGCTGCTGCATTCTTCGAAACATACGGGGAAAAAGACAATAAGTCTGTCTATGTTAGCGTAACACGAGAGTTTGCCCGTTATTGGCTATTTCCTCGCTTAAACAATTTTTACGAACGTTATCCCGATTACGCCGTGAATGTCATTGCTTCTGAAAAATGTACCCCGCTTGATAGTAGCGAGGCTGATCTGGTTATTCGGTATGGCCCGAAAGCCCCCCCCGATAGTGTTGAAATTAATCTGTACAGAGAGGAGTATCTGGCTGTTTGTTCACCTAGTATGTTATCGGAAGGCAATCAGATAGAGAACTTGACAAGCAAGCGCTTATTGGATGTGCGTTGGGAGCTATCCAGCCTCAACTCTCCGACATGGAAACGCTGGTTCTCTGAAAATAATAATGAAGGCTATGAGGACTACATAATTTCGAATGTGGATGCCTATAATCTTGCACTTGATGCTGTCATCAGAGGAAATGCTGCAGCGCTGATCAGTAATACCATTTTTGAAGCTCAAGAACTGAGTGATAAAACTGTAGTGCTCAATGGAGCAAGGCTACCCGGTTACTTTTACAGAGCAGTTCTAACTATTGGTGGCACTCGTAAAAAAGCAGCACAGAACTTTCTTAGATGGCTTCAATATGAAGTAGGCACTACTATCTGAAATTTATAAGATTTGACAGCATTAACGAAGTCTCGATAGTTCGAGTGCATTTTAAAGTACGGAAGAAGGTCAGTCCTTCTCCCGTGTGTTATTAGGCTATAACTGGCTCAAGCTGCTCGCGGAGTGTGGTAGCCAGATTGTGAGTTTTCTCACGCGCAGCGGCCACAGATCTCTCCCAACGTTCATCCTTAAACTCTTCATAGTCTGCACTGATCAAGTGGATGTCCTCCTGAGCGGCGCCGAGGTAGTGTGCACAGGCTGCAATTGCTGGGTCGAGTGCGTTTATGTGGAATCTGATCCCTTCCTTCTCAAAACCAAATTCGCCACGACTGGAAAGGACTACTAGTTTTTTACCGGAAAGAAGTGGTGCAATTGGATAATCTCCGCGCGAAAGATCAAATGAGAAAGTTTCTCCGATCCGCGCAATCAGATCAAACCACGCTTTCAGGCTTGCTGGCATAGAATAATTGTACATTGGTGCACCAAGTACGATTACATCTGCTGCTTTGATTTCCGCAATCAATTGATCTGATAGGGCGAGCTGCCTTCTCATCTCATCACTACGTTCGGTGGGGGGAGTAAATGCAGCAGCGATCCAGGTTTCAGAAATAAAATGCGGTGGTCGTAAGCCGACATCGCGACGACAGATGACCTCATCCCCGGATTGTTTCCAGTTATCTGCAAACAGTTTGGTCAGGGAACGAGTGATGGAACGTGTTTCTCGTGCGCTCGAGTCAACAATGAGTAGTTCTGGTGCGGATGCCATGATCATCTCCAATTTTTGCATTTATAACTATTCGGAAAAATGGGGTGACGACAAATGATTGAAGATCATCTCAGCATGACATTTCTTCATTATGAACTTTGTTTTGTGGCAAATTAAATTTGCTCTCAACCAACATTCTATACTTTGAAAAAGTGCAGTTTTAAGCCTAAACGCAGCACCTTTAGTTCAGCAAATGCTCAAGATGCAGACCAGCTTGTAAGACTTCATCGTCTGTCCCGTATGCGCCGCAAACAGAGTAACTCAAGCCAGGATCAGCAGGTTTCATCGGTATGGCCAGGGATGGAACGTTAAGGAAGGCTGTGAGCATAGTCAGTTTAAGTACATCTGCATTCTTTCGCTGAAACGTCGCACTGCTCTCTTGGACTTCTGCAAGATTAGGGGGACGACAAGCTACCGTCGGCATCAACATCAGATTACCTGATAAAGTTTCTTGCACAAGTTGGCAGAGCTTGGCACGAGTTGTCATTATATGTTGCAGAGTATCAGCTGAAACTGGGGTAAAGTCCCGCAAGCGTTTTTTGATTTGCGGATCAATCAGCTTATCCTCGAGTGCTACAAGCTGTGTGATCTGCTCATAAGCTTCATGGCCTACAAGTGGCCCAAATTCTGCAAAAAGGGCAAGTGTCTTATCAAAGGCGGGGAATGGTCTGCGTTCGATATCTATCCCGTGCTGTTCTAACAGATTCACAGTATCCTCAAATGCATTGGAAATATCTTCATCAAGAACAGGGTGAGAAAAGACAGGTAAAATGAATTTTTGAGTGAAGGGTGTTGCATTCACCCGTTCTGGCAATGTCCCCCTCATCGCACAGTCAAGGGCTATGATGCCCTCTACGTTGCGCGCCATCGGGCCTAATACATCAAGAGAGGGAGCTAGTGGTACGACACCTTCCATTGCATAACGGCCCATAGTAGGACGATACCCGCAAATACCTTGAAATGCGGCAGGGATACGGGTGGAGCCTGATGTATCAGACCCGATCGCAAGATCGCATAAGCCTGATGCTATGGCGCTTGCGCAGCCTGAAGATGAGCCACCCGGTACAAGTGAAGTATCTAAGGCGTTCTCAGCTGTTCCGAAATGCGGATTTAGCCCAAGACCAGAGAAAGCAAGCTCAGTCATGTTGGCATGGCCAACAGGCATGGCCCCGGCATTAATGATAGCTTCTATCACTGTTGCATTCTCACCTGCCGGTCTCTCAGAAAGCAGTTTCGACCCAGCGGAGGTTGCAAGGCCTTTTAGCGCGATGTTTGCCTTGATCGCGACAACGGCTCCGTCAAGCTGTCCATGACCGCTGCTGGTTATCTTTCTTGGTATTGCCGCCCGACTGAGTTCATGGCGCTGTGCCTTGTTGTCAGAAATAAAAATTGAAGTAAAGGAGGTTGTTGCAAGCTGTGCTTCAAACTCCTCACAACCCATGAATGCTCCCATTTTACTTTGCACCCAGATGAACAGGTTGGTTGTAATAAGGCAATTCTTCCACGCGAATAGACTGATTATCACGCACAAACTGATTATTCACATGCTCTGCAATCTCATGAAGTGGTGCAAACCAGATATCACCTCGCTCCAGAATCGTTTCAAGCCATCTTTCAACCAGTGTCCAGCGAGCAAGGCGCCCTGTCAGAAATGGATGCCAAATTGCCATCCAAAAACCACCATGCTCATATTGAGCTTCAAACTCTTCCCAAAACCCTTCCAGTCCCCTCGAAGGCCCTGCGACGGGCATCATGTAATCAATCTCTGAGTAGTGTGCGAAGGGTGGCCAATCATCTGTCCCCCAATGCACCGGCAGTTCAACAAGGGATCCTTTAGCTGTATGAATTCTATAAGGAATATCATCTGCCATCAGTGAACTATCGTACAGAAAGTCATTATCGACCAGGAAATCAATCACCCCTTGTGATGCGTTGTAGACTGGAGCGCGATACCCTTTGGGTGTGTTGCCAACAGTTTTTTTATGGGCTTCAAGAGCTCGCTCAAACCAATAACGGTGTTCCGCATCCGAAAGGTTAGTCGGATCTTCATGGAGATAACCATGGTGGCCTATTTCGTGCCCATCTTCCTGGATTAGATCCATAGCCTCTGGATATTGCTCAACCACCCAACCTGGCACAAAAAACGACTGTTTCAGACCTAATCTGCGATAAGTGTCCAAAATACGAGGTAAAGCAACAGTGGGACCATATCGTCCCATAGAAATTGGATACAGACGATCAAACCCGTCTTTTGGGCGAGAAATGTGGATCAAGCTATCTGCGTCAACGTCGAATGTTATTGCGCAGGCACATCTGGCTCCATTTGGCCAGACAATTGGGTTTTGAATCATGCGTTCCCCCAAAGGGTAACGCGGTAAGCAAGGTCGGATGGAGCACAGTTCTCACCGTTTACTGGAGTGACATCTTGCGGACAAGCAGACATTACAACCAGTACGTCGACCTCAGCACGAAACTCGATTTCATCGTCCGGTCTTGAAACCGGTGCTGCCCATTCTGTTCTGCGGGCTGAGGTGATAGGAACGTTCATCCAGAGGTTAAACGGGTCTGGAATTACCTTTGCTTCTAGGCCGATGGACTTCAATGCCTGGCGCAGATTATCTGTACAGTTATCGTGATATTCTTTGCACCCAAGCTGTTGGTAACGAGCATGATCACACGCGGCAATGACTGTGTCATGCACACCTGAGGACGTGTCACGTACCAACGTAAGCATGGATCGCCTTGCATTGGATACGAGGATATCGCCGACGGTTGGCACTAAACTTGCCAAAGCGGTCCGACAATGGCTCATGGAAAGGTACTCATACAAGTTGCTCGGATTAAACGCCCAAAAATCACAAACTTGCGTGCCTGTTGGATTCACCACGATGAGAGATTGTCCAGCCTCAAGCCTTACAGCAACCCCTGTTCTAGCAGGTAATGTATAATGCTTGTTGAGCTCTGGGCTACCATCACTGGAAATAGCCCCTGTTATGCTGTCGTTCAGACCTGTGGGCATATCTAGGTAAAAATTGGGCATCCGTCACCTCCTTTGATGTGCCCTAATTTTAACATCACATCTCAGGATCACATCAAAACGAATTACTCTCAGTTAGGAATGATGAAATCTCGTTTAGATGGGTCACAATGTATGGACCGCCTGCGTTTCGCGAGAGAGTTTTTACTTGGATGCTTGAAGTCACAAAAGCAATGTTGAAAGCTATCTCTTTGTAGAGCCCGCTGATTTTTGCAACAGCGCCACTTATTCAGCCTGCGCTAATGTCTCAAACCAACTTTCCGTTCGGATAATGCCCAGTCAGAGAAAATGTCGATATGTGCTTGCATTGATGACGGGACACGTTTGGATCTGATGAGATAGTAATCTGACCCGTAGGTCATTCGGCGGTCTGAGAGCTGAACTAGAGCTCCTATCTCCAGATCCGGCTGTACCATCGCAAGCGGGCAAAGAGCGACGCCTTGTGCCGATAATACGGCAGCCCTGAGTAGGTTGAAATCTTCGTAAGTTGTCCCCTGTAAAGGGCCGAGGTCTTCGTTCCCGTTGAGATCAAACCAGCGTTGCCACCCCCATGTATCACCGTCATGCAATAAACCAAGACTGCACAAATCCGAGATGTGATCCAAAGACTTTCCGTGTTGTTCCAATAGGGCTGGGCAGCACACCGGAAGGCTGTCACCACTCAGGAAGAATGACGCGTCAACATCCGCACCCTGCGGTTCGTTCGACAAAAAGGAGAAAGCGATATGTACGTCTGAATAGTCGATCTCGTAACCATGGATTGCATAGATAATACGCGTCTCAATGCTCGGATGGGCTTCTTTGAATTTGGCAAGCCGGGGTATGAGCCAGCACATGGCAACGGATGGGATTGCGGCAATGACCAGTTCGTTGCGGCCATTGTCCGAACGGGCGCGGTGACATGCGGCATCGATCTCAGTCAGTGACAGAGACAGAGAATTTGCCAGTTCAACGCCACGCTGCAACAAGATTGCACGGTTACCCTCACGATGAAACAGCGGTGCCTCCAACCAGGTTTCAAAGTTCTTCACTTGATGGCTAATCGCAGATTGCGTGACAAAAAGGGCGTCGGCTGCGGCTTTGAAAGAGCCTAGTCGTGCAACTGCTTCAAAGGCACGAAGGGCGTTCAACGGAGGCAAGGTCATGATATTCCTTCTTCATTAGAAAAACTAAACCTATCCTGAAATAACATCGTTTGACGAAATCGTGCAACTTCCGGTTCATGTGTTTAGTTTTTAGCCGCTTTTGGCGACATTAAATTCAGGAGTCCCCTCATGGAACGCGAACGTCTACAGAACTACGTCGGTAACGGCGACAAGGCTCCCGGCACTTTCTCAGACGTCGAAATGCAGCGTCGCCTAGACGCCATCCGTGCACATATGGCGAAGGAAAACATCGATGCGGCTCTCTTCACCAGTTATCATTGTGTGAATTACTACTCCGATTTCATCTATTGCCAGTTTGGGCGCCGTTACGGGTTTCTCGTTGACCACAACATCGCAACGTCCATCAGTGCAGGTATCGATGGCGGTCAGCCCTGGCGCCGCACCTTTGGCGGCAAAAACATCACTTATACCGACTGGCAGAAAGACAATTATTTTCATGCCATTCGCCCCCTGATAGGTGGTGTTAAGCGTCTGGGAATTGAGTTCGATCACATCACCATCGACACGCTAAACCTGCTTAAGGCCGAGTTTCAGAACATCGAACTTGTCGATATCTCAGCAGCGTCCATGCGCCTGCGCATGATCAAGTCTGTCGAAGAAATTGCGCATACTGAAAAGATGACACGCATTGCAGACATCGGCGGTGTGGCCTGTGTGGAAGCAATTGCAGTTGGTGTGCCTGAGCATGAAGTAGCGCTGCACTCAACGGCAACTATGGTTCGCGAGATTGCCAAGGTCTGGCCTCATGGCGAACTTTTAGATACCTGGACCTGGTTCCAGTCCGGCGTGAACACCGATGGGGCGCACAACCCAGTCACCAGCCGCAAGATCCAGCGTGGTGATATCCTATCCCTCAACTGCTTCCCGATGGTCGCAGGCTACTACGTAGCGCTTGAGCGTACGCTGTTTGCCGAGCATGCGAGCGATGAGCACATCAAGATGTGGGAACTGAACTGCAAGGTCCATGATCGCGGCAAGGAGCTGCTGGTGCCAGGTGCGAAGTGCTCCGACATTGCCAAAGAACTGAACGAGATCTACGCCGAGGCCGATCTACTACAATACCGTAGCTTCGGTTACGGCCATTCCTTCGGGGTGCTTAGTCACTACTATGGTCGCGAGGCAGGTCTGGAGCTGCGCGAAGATTGCGAGAAGATTCTAGAAAAAGGCATGGTAGTGTCTATGGAACCGATGATCACTATTCCCGAGAACATGCCCGGCGCGGGTGGCTACCGCGAACATGACATCATCGTGATCGAGGACGAAGGCAATCGCAACATCACCAACTTCCCTTACGGACCCGAGCATTTGATCGTCAAATCAGTTCTCAAAGCGGCTTGATCTATATGAAACGCCCCGACCTGTGCATGGTCGGGGCGTTTCCGCATCTAGAGACATTTTAATCTGGGAGGAGCATATGTTTCTGAATTCATGGGTACTTGATTGGTTTGTCATCCTGAGTATGGCCACCATCGCCGCCGCGCTTGTTGCCTGGCTGTTAGATCGCGTTCGCAAAAACGACTGACCCCAAAGACCCGTTCCGCAACAGAAGGCGGTGCATCACTTACCAAATCTGGAGGAGGAGATCATGGAAAGTATTCCGTGGATCAACTGGCTGATCATGGCGACGTCTTTTATCGCATTAATCTGGCTGGGTTGGAAATCGAGCAAAGTTGTGCATTTCAATAACGATGACGAAAGCGGTTTTCTAGTCGCTGGCCGGTCGCTTGGCCCTTTTGTGGGTGCCGCGACGATCGTGGCGACGGGCTACTCCGGTTGGGGCTTCATGGGCTCACCCGGTGTAGCTTACGAGTTCGGTGCCATCGAAATTCTAGGCAACTTTATGTTTGCACCTGCAATGGTGATCGCTGTACTTTTCTTTGCTAAGTTCCTGTCGCAGCGCGCAGCGTCCATGGGCAGTAATACGATCCCGGAATATGCAGCCAACCTGCATAGCACCGGTGGACTAGCTCGTCTGGTTCAAGGCGTTGCGGCAATCGTCACAATTGTCTTGTTACTCGTATTCCTGACTAGTCAAATCAAAGCGGTTGGCATACTCGCGTCAGGGTGGCTTGATCTACCGCAGGTCTGGGGCGCTACGGTGATGATCTCAATCATCATCCTGTATACTGTTCTAGGTGGTCTGACGGCGGTCGCTTGGACTGACACGCTGATGCTGATAGGCATGTTGATTGCCGCGGTTATCGTGTGTGTTCAGATGTTCAGCGACATTCCCCTGATGCAGATGGTCACTCAGCTGAATAAGATCGACCCTAATCTCGTGAACCCTGTGTCTTCTGACCCTTACGGCCAGGCCAAAGGTGCAGTCTATCTGGTTTTGCCCTATGCGTTCATGTTTTCCGCTGTCCTGCCCTACATGGCAGTGCGCTTTCTGGCGTTTCGAGCCGACGTGAAGTTCTCGACTGTTGCGCTCTATGTGGCGCCTTTTGCGTGAATCCTGTCGCTTATCCCCATCGTCGGTCTCTACATGCGGCTTAAGATGCCGGATCTCGCCGAGGCCGATCAGGCCATGCCGGTCTATTTGGAGACGTTCCTGCACCCAGTTCTAGGCGGCTTCATTACGCTCTGCATCCTGTTTGCCATGCAGTCCACGGCAAACTCGTTGCTGCACACGGTCGCCTCTGCTGCATCTCACGATCTACGTCGAGCGCTGTTCCCGGGTCATGAAAACCCCAAGACAGTTTTGTTCATCAACCGAGCGGCAGTTGTGGTGTTTGGATTGGTCGGCTTGTTGATGATGATCTACGCGCCACCGTTCTTCCTGTCCTGGTTAGGTATTCTTGGTACAGGCACTCTGCTTGCTGCTTTGGTTGGTCCGGTCTTCATTTCAGCGTTCTGGCGCGGAAACGCATACGGCGCACTGGCTGCTATGGTTGGAGGCTTCTGCATTTCGGGCTACCTGTTGATCTGGGGTGCTACTGGATGGGTGGTAGGGCCTTTGGTTGGATGCGTAGTTTCGTCGGTCTTGTATGTCGGCGTGAGCATTCTGACATTCAGTCTGGATAGGCGGGCTGCAACCGCTTGATCATAACGCATCGCCAACAGCAAGGGTAGGACTTTGGAACTGCCCTTGCTGTTGAAGTTTGAGAGCGTGGAGTTCGTCACAGTTACCCGACAATTTGATTAAAGTTGCTATGCCGCCATTCTACAAGTCCTTTGTTCAATAGATGTGAAAGAGTAATGAAGGTTTATATGTGCTCTTCGTTCGGTAACTGTACATTTATTGAGTTGAGAAAAGTTCACCCCACAAAGATCTACGACATCGTCACCTTGATGTTACCTCAACCTCTACCAGAAACTCATGAATATCGTCTTCTAGCCCACTCTTAGAGCGGGCCAAAGTTGTCGGATATTCTTGATCGCCTTTTCAGTTGCCGCAAGGGCGGCCTTGTGGTTAGGTTTAAAAAAGATCTTCGCGTCTTATTCGGTGAGAGCTCGGAAGACGGGTTCCTGTTTTAGGAATGCTGCTTGTTGCTCGCCGCCAGCACGGTCGCTGTTTAGCTCGTTGCGGTAGCTAATGTAGCCCCAGTGGTGAGCGGAGACGTCTGAATCTGGCTTTACGCCTTCATCTACCCAGTTGGTCAACAAAGCTCCTTCTATCTCTTCAAAGAACTGGCGTGTTTTTACCAGCTGCTCAGTGGTGTAAGGCTCGCCTTCTTCTTCAGCACGGATGTAGAGAGTGAATTGGGCACCATCAGAAACACGTCGCGCCAGATTACTAGTATCTACGCTACCCTTAGTAGAGTCTAGATTGGTCACTTTCCACTTGTCGATTGGAGAGTCTGGAGACAAAAGCAGGCCGGAGATTGCATCAAATGCTTGTTCGAGGTGCTCTTTCTTTACAGAAATATGAACCTTATCGCCGTGGTTCTCGCCTTTAAACTGCCCTTCTTCGCGACCAAAGTTAATGAACGAGTTGACGCCCGGTAGATTGTAGTAGCTGAAGCTTTCGTGATCACCGAAGTTTTGCGATTTGATGTCGTTGTAGTTTGGCGTTGAGTTTGCGAGGCGGAATACTGGTGCGCGCTCTTGACGAAACACTTGTGCAACCTTTTCAGGGCCTTCAGCAGTTACGCCGTCCCCGTTTACTGAACTTGGCAGGCTATCGTAAGTTGGTTCGAAGGCATCTCCGTCAAAACCGCCTCCGATAAAGTGCGAAGGGCTAAAACCTGAAGCTCCATCTATTGGCATCTCATCTCTCCTCTAGATCACCCAGGTGGAGCGAACTGCGCCGCATTGCTGAGCATGCCCCACCATTTACTGTTGACTGTTATTTAAGAGGGCTGGATGCGGGGAAGTGTATCGTATGGAACACCTCGTCCAAACGTGATCGTATGGTTAAAGGGTTTGGGGATGAAAAGTTGTGCCGTATGCCGGCTGCCTAATTTGAGGTTGCCCCTTCAACTTCGGTGAGCTTGGACTGGTTCGAGAAAAGTGGAAGGACTTCGGGTTAGCGTGTCTCAACTCTTGATGGAAACGCTCTAATGGCGGCTTCTGGCCCTTGAAGTACATAATTCAATCTCAAAACAATGAGTTATGAGTACAGATTCGTACGATTAGTTTGATAAGTTCAACCTGCAAGCCCGAAGACTGAGATCGCGGACCAGAGTTTATCCATCACTCGATCAGTTCCTCGCTGCCGCTTATCTGTTTTGAGTAACTCAATTGGTGCGCCGTTATAGACTGTTCCCCATCGAAGCCTTATGGACAGATCGGTTAATTTGAATAAGGGAGTGTTTTGGCTCATGATCATGAGATTAGGAGTGAACAATGGGGCACAACACACGGACCGCCAGCGCTGCAGCTGAGAA